>CAZKDQ010000047.1:0-18242 GCA_964551345.1 uncultured Rhodothermales bacterium | reverse complement strand
GACACCTACCAGACGCGGACGATCTACAAGTTTTCGGCCGAGCGGCGTTAAAGCCTGTAGCAGCCTACGGTCACACAATAAAAATCGGCGCGTTGCTCTGAGCAGCGCGCCGATTTTCGTATTGGCAGATTTTGCTGGAGTCATCCTATCAGTCGGGTGGTGCCCTGGACTGACTCCCGAAGCGGGGTTCGCGCCCCTACCTTGGCTGAACCTGTGTTTATGAGCCTTCGTACCCGGGATTCTGCCGAAGTGTGCGGTCCGACAGATTAATCTCGGATTGCGGGATGGGCAGCAGACCCAGTCGCTCGGGCCGGAAATTTATGTTGATTTCAGGTGCCTGCGCCTGCGCATTGATCTTCTCTCGCGCAGTATCGAGTCCCATTCTGAGGAGGTCCCAATAGCGATGCCCCTCACCGGCGAACTCCAGCCTGCGCTCTTCAAAGATATTCTCCTTCGTCGCTGGTATCTGCACGAAGCTGTCGCCATAGGCGCGGCGCCGCACACGGTCGAAATACTCCTGTGCGGCCGGCGCATTGAGCTCGGCCGCCGTCAGTAAGACATCAGCGAATCGGAATACCGGTCGGTTATATGGCCAGTTGAATTCCACGTTCACGCTCGGCGTGTCTCCTCGGCGCGGATAGAACTTCTTGAACGCGTAGCCCTGCCACTGATACATCTCGCCGGCGTTGTGATTGACACCTTCGGCTACCGGGTCAAGAATGCTGGCCACATACCGCGTATCGGCCTCCCGATCGAATGCGTTTACGAGATCTTCCGTCACGGGCTGGAAAGACCAGCCGGATGCATAGTTGGGATTGAAGCCGACGCCACGCAGCCCGGACATAGTGGCCGTCCAGTTGCCGATCGAGCCGTTCAGGAAGCCCCAGTCGCCGAACGTCGTCGTGATATGCTGCACCGAGAAAATGGCCTCGGGATTGTTATTGCCCGCCGTCCCCCACTGGGCGTTGAAGTCATCCAGCAGGTGATGCCCGCTGTTGTTGATGACATCCTCCAGATGGCCAATCACGGCCTCGCGAGAAACGGGCAGGTCGCCGGCCCCGAAAACGGGCTTCGCATAATCCTGATGGTACAGATACACGCTACCCAGCATTGCTTTCGCCGCCCAGGCCGAGGCCCTTCCGGCTTCGGCGGCAGGGATGGACGTCCGCAGGTTGGGGATGATCTCGACCAACTCGCGCGCGATAAAATCGTACACATCGCCCGGGGCGTCTTGCTCTACACGGATATCCTCTGCGACCAGTGGCCGCGTAAAAAGCGGCACATTGCCAAAGAAACGCACCAGATCGTAGTAAAACAGAGCGCGGAGGAATCGTGCCTCTGCCTCGATGTTCGCGCGCGCCTGTTCGTTCTCAAATGCGATGTCGTCGATGTGACTGAGAAGCAGGTTTGCCCGGTAAATGCCCGTAAACCGGTCGGACCAAAGCCCCTGCGCCTTGCCGCTCGTAACCGAGATATTATGCGCATTAAACTCAATCAGCTCAGGCTGATCACCAGGCCCGGATCCCCCGGCATAGGCATCGTCTGAGAGTATATTCGATACAAGATCGAACGGGTGAAATCCGTCGTTCGATCGACCATGAGAGTACGTAAGCACTTCATACACAGCGAACAAAGCCTGCTCGGCGTCACGCTGCGACTGAAAGAAGTTGTCCTGAACCCGATTCACGGGGGGCGTGTGATTCAGAAAATCATCGATACACCCCGTGAGGCTGATCGGAATGGCAACCGCAAGAACCGCTAAAATTACCTTCTTCATGTTGCTGGTCGTTTTGTTCGCTGCTTATCGAGCGGCGACATCAGAATCTCGATGCGGTGTGAGCTGAGACGTGAGCAATCTCAGTGTCGGGCGTTAGAAGCTCAGATTGAGCCCAAGCGTATACGATCGCGCCTGAGGGTAGATATTTCGATCGATACCGACGTTGAGTGCGCCGTTGGACCCGATTTCAGGGTCGTGCCCCGAATAGCCGGTAATCGTAAACAGATTCTGAGCGGCGACATAGACGCGGAGTCGGTTCGATCCGATCAGTCTCGTCAGAGATGGATCCAGCGAATATCCCAGACTGATATTCTGAAGCCGGATATAGCTACCGTCTTCGACAAAGAAGTCAGACGGCCGGGTGTAGTTGCCGTTGGGATCGTTGATTGTCACCCGCGGATGCGTGGTGGATGGATTCTCGGCGGTCCAACGATCAAGCACATCCGCTTTCCAGTTGGGCATCGGCAGGTCGTGCCGGCGCGTGCCTCCCGCGAAAATATCGTGGCCGAAAGCTCCGTACCAGAACATGCTGAAGTCGACATTTCTCCATCCGGCATTGAAGCTCAGGCCCATCGTATAATCGGGGTACGGATTTCCGATCATCGTGCGATCTTCGTCGGTGATCTGACCATCACCATTCGTATCCACGAAGATCAGGTCGCCCGGCCGCGCGTTCGGTTGAATAACCTGACCATCGGCATTCACGTGCTGGAGCACCTCGGCTTCGCTCTGAAAAATGCCTGCCGTCTCGAATCCCCAGAAGAAGGCAATCGGGCGTCCGACCTCTGCCATCGCCACGTTGTCCATCGACGTGGACACGCCCGCTCCGAAGAGTCGACCTTCTTCGTTATTGATCGCGGTGACTTCATTTCGATTCAGCGTGCCGGTGATGCTGAGATCAAAATTCCACGGGCCGCTGAAGTGGCGGAAGCCTGTCTCGAGCTCGAGTCCGTCGTTTCGGACGCTGCCACCGTTGACCACCGGCGGAGCGTTGCCGATGAATGCGGGGATGGGTGCCGAGAGCAATAGACCGTGCGTAGTCTTGCGATAGAAGTCGAGGTTCAGGTAATAGCGATGATCGACGAAGGCGCTCTCGATGCCGGCGCTCACCTGCTCTGAGGTTTCCCAGCGGAGATTGGGGTTGGCGATCTGACTGGGATAGGCGCCCGTTACCGGCGAAGGCGTCATCCCAAAACCATATCCCGTATGTGTGGCAATCAGCGGCGTGTAGCCGAACTGACCAATGTTGTCGCTACCGTTTCGTCCCCAGCCGCCACGGAGTTTCAGAAAAGCAAGGAACGGGACGTCATCCAGGAAATCTTCTTCCGTCACGACCCATCCCACCGAAAAAGCGGGGAACGTGCCCCAGCGATTATCCGGGCCGAATTTGGATGATCCGTCGACACGGAGCACGCCTTCAAACACATATTTATTATCGAAGTCGTAGTTCAGCCTCGTGAAGTAGGATGCCGTCGACTCGAGGTTGAGTCCACCCCAGTTCGTCATACTTTCCGAGTCGGTGCCGACCGACAGCCACGCATGATCGAATTCCTCCATGCTTAGATCCGCACGCGTCCCGCCCAGGTACTCGTTCCGGTGAGACAGCAATTCGATACCGCCAAGTACGCTGAAGTTGTGGCGCCGGTAGCTATCGACATAACGCATCACATGGCTCGTCTGCCAGGTGATCCACTTATTCTGCTCCTGCAATGCCGACGTCACCTCGTTAACCACGTTTCCGCCCAGATTGTAGGTGGGCGTAAACGAACGATTGGTACCGTATGCCAGATCGATGTCCAGCGTAGACCTTAGGCTCAGCTTATCGGTGAACGCGAAGTCGCCGAAGACGCCGCCCACGAGTTTGTCCTCGTTCCATTGCGCATTGATGATGTCGATTGCCGCAACCGGGTTGACGACCTCCTGCGATGCAAAGGGCGACTGTGCAAATGATCCATCAGGATTCCGCACCGGTGTTACCGGATCAATGTTCGTCACGCGCGCCATGATGCCGCCGAACTCTTCGTTGGGCTCAATACCACGAGTGGTTTTGCGGGCGTAAGAGATTCGGCTTCCGTAGGATAGGCGGCCTCGGCGATGGTCTGAGTTGAGCCGAAACGTGAGGCGTTCGTAGTTGGATTTATCTTGTGCGACGATGCCTGCTTGTTGCCGGTACGACAGCGAGGTCATGAACCGGGAATCTTGCGTCCCTCCCGACAGCTGCAGACTGTGATCGGTCACCGGTGCGCTCGTTGAGAACACCTCGTCCTGCCACCGCGTGCCTTCACCGATGGCAGCGATTCGCTCGTCGATATCGGGGAAGGGAATCGCGCGGCCGTCGTTCGCGAAGCTCTCGTTCATGATCATCATATAGTCGGGCGCCGCGAGCAGGTCCGTCCGCTTCCATGGCCCCTGGATGCCTGCGTAGCCGTGATAGGAGACCTGAATCGGCCCCGGCCGGCCTTCGAGGGTCGTGATCATGACCACGCCGTTTGCCCCGCGCGCGCCGTAAATCGCCGTAGCCGCGGCATCCTTGAGCACCTCGATCGACGAGATATCGGCAGGGCTGAGATAGTCGATGCCACCTACGGGCATGCCGTCGACGACATACAGCGGATCGGCATCACCCGTCGTTCCGATGCCGCGGATCCTCACTGTGGCGCTCGAGCCCGGTTGACCTGAGTTCTGCATCACCACCACGCCGGCGGTTCGGCCTTGAAGTGCCTGCTCAACCCTGAGCGACGCCGACTGCTCGATCTCCCTCGCCTCGACTCTGGAAATCGCGCCTGTGACCAGGCTCCGTCTCTGTAACCCGTAGGCTACGACAACGAGTTCGTCGCCCATGATAATGTCGGCCTCGAGCCGAACATCGAGTTCGGTCCTTCCTCCGATCTCGATCTCCTGCGTCACATATCCCACATATCGAAATATGAGGGTGCCTTCAAGCGACGGCACCGTGACCGAGAACCGTCCTTCGAGGTCAGTGGTGGTACCAACCTGGGTACCCTCATACACGATGTTGACGCCGGGCAACGGCTCATCGGTTTCTGCATCGACCACAACCCCGGTTATCTGTTGTCCGTACACACTCAACGAACAACCGAGTAGCAGAAATGCAGTCAGGATGGATTTTCGTAGGCGTAGCATGCTCGTCGGATTGTTTTGAGCTCAAGCAGCGTGATTGATGAAGTGGGGATGTCGGAGGGCTCGACCAGGTCGGCGTTCCTCTGTCTCGTACGTTGCGGGCCGCTTTAATCGGGCGACACGAATCGTCCAGAAGCTATCCCCGATACTGCATTACCGGACCAGCAACATGTTTCTCGCATGTGTTTCGATGCCTGTCTGAAGCCGGTACGTGTAGAATCCACTGGCGAGATTTGCACCGTCAAACTGCACGACATGGGTGCCCGGGCCATAAAAACCGTCGGCCAGGTTAGCGACCTCCCTGCCCATCACGTCGTATACCGTCAGGCTCACTTCGGAGGTATGTGGGATCTCAAACCGGATGTTGGTTACCGGTCCAAACGGATTCGGATAGTTCTGCTCCAGAAGGAATGACTGCCCTGCCTCCTCGGGCTCGGTAGACGTACCACCTGCCCGTTGATAAACCCGGACGTAATCCACCACCATTTCCTGAGGGAAGACTGTACTCGCATCGGGCCTCCCCGGCCAGTTTCCTCCCACTGCCACGTTCAGAATCATGTGGAAGTCCTGGTCGAACGGTGCCGGAAACGGATTACCGTTTGAATACCAGGAATTCTGGTTCTGGTAATAAACGTCGTCCACGTACCACCTCATTTCGCCTTCCATCCACTGCAATGTGAAGGTGTGGAAGTCGTCAGAGAACTTTCCTTCGTTCAGCTTGAAGGATGCGCCGGAATGACGGTTATTCGGCCAGCCGCCGCCGTAATGCAGCGTGCCGTGGACCACGTCAGGCTCATGGCCGAGGTACTCCATGATGTCTATCTCTCCACTGGCGGCCCATCCGCCGTAAACGCTTTCGGTCGGCATCATCCAGATGGCCGGCCATAAGCCCTGGCCTTCGGGCAGCTTTGCCCTGATCTCGAATCGGCCGTACGTCCAGTCGCCCTTGTTGATCGTGCGAATGCGGCCGGACGTGTAGCTCCGATTGTTGTATGACTCTTCGCGTGCGACTATGTGGAGCTTGCCGTCCTTAACGTAGACGTTCTCCTCGCGATCGGTATAGTATTGAAGCTCGTTATTGCCCCAACCGGTCAGGCCTTCTGAGGCACCGGTGCCATACTGGTAGGACCATTTAGACTCATCGAGCTCGTCGCCGTCGAACTCATCGGACCACACCAGCTCCCACTCCTGAGCGAGCGCGTCGGCCGCCCATCCGCTTGCGCCAAGTATGACCAAGATGCTAAGGTGTCGTCGAACGTGCGTCATAGACAATGTGTTGTTGAATCGTTTGCCCCGCCATATTCATGGCGGGATTATGCGGATGGAACGACCGCCTTCCGTCGACTAGGCCCCTCCGCAACTCGGTAGCGCTTTTAAGGCGGGAGGGGTTCGCTTAGGCGTCCGCGCGATCAAAATGTAGTCCATCCTGAAAACCTTTTCAAGACCGTTGTGAATCTTACTGTTTTTCGCCGCTGCGATACCGGCTTCCGCCCTCAGAGCTTCATGAAGAGACGCGTCGATGCGCGGTAGACGTGCGCTCTACGATTTCGACCGGTACCGTTTCCTGAATCGGACTCCCCCCGCCATGCTTGACCATCTCCGCGAGACGTTCGACGGCCTGCGTCCCGATCGTCTGCATCGGTACCTTGACCGACGTAAGCGCCGGTTGCGTGTACTGGCTACTGGTGATGCCGTCGAATCCGGCGACGGCGATGTCGTCCGGGATGCCGACACCTGCTTCATTGAGTGCACGCAGGGCCCCCATGGCGCAGTAATCGTTGGCGCAAACGACAGCCGTCGGCAAAGGTCTGGCTTCGGAAAGAATAGTCTTCATCGACAGATAGCCTGCCTCCTGAGTGTATTCCCCCTGGAACTCCAGCTCGGTCGTGTCTGATACTCCTTTTTCGGCCATTGCATTGCGATAGCCGCGAAGACGCTCGAAGGCATCACGTGCGCCGACGGGCCCTTTGATGATGGCGATCCTCCGGTGCCCGGCGTCCAGCAGATGACGCGTAAGTTCATAACTGCCGCCATAGTTGTCGAAGTTGATCACGTTGAGGCTGGCGTCCTCAACATAGGTGTTGACAAACACCACCGGACCGACGCCCTCAGGCACGCCGGCTGCGCCATCGTTGATTTCCGGGGCCATGACAATAAGGCCGTCGACCCGCGTCTCCATCGCCCGGATCGCGGCATGGAACTCGTCCTGATGGCGATGCGACGTGGAGATCAAAAGGAAGAAGTCGTTTGCCTGCGCGGCTTCGTCGAGGCCCGTCAGAAATTCCGAGAAGAACTCCGCGCTTACGAAGGGCAGTAAAACGCCGATCGCTCCCGTACGCTTGCCCAGAAGGCTACGCGCAGCCGGATTCGGTGAGTAGCCGAGCTCGCGCGCGGCGTCGAGCACAAGCTGCCGTTTGACCTCGTTGACCGAGGCAGAGTCGTTGAGTACACGCGAGACCGTCGAGATCGATACTCCGGCTCGGCGGGCTACGTCGCGGATCGTGGGAGGCATTCGTTGCGTCAATTACAATTGTATGTACCGGCCGCCGGAGCAAGCAAACACACCTGGACCGGTGGCTCCGACGTCGGCCGATCCGTGTGGCAGATGGAGATCATGAAGGTGAGCCTGTGTGGCAAGTTGCCGTCGCCGGCGATCTTCGGCTCGAATCATTGGCATCTTTCAATTGAATCTGTCGGAGACCGGGTTTATAATAGACCAACTTGAAAACCTTTTCAAGCCTCTTCCTCCATTACATACGAACCACCTACCGGCATGAATCCGGAAGCACCTCCGCACAACCGCCTTTACGTTGTTCGTACCTCGCTTATTGTAGCACTGGGCGGCTTTCTGATGGGATTCGACGCATCAGTGATCTCCGGCGTGGTCCGGTTCATCGAACTCGAATTCGGCCTGTCGACCATCCAACTCGGATGGGCCGTAAGCTCGCTGACGCTGACCTCAACGCTTGCGATGATGGTGGCGGGCCCGCTCAGCGATCGCTTCGGCCGCCGGTCCATCTTGTACGCTGCGGCGGTGGTTTACGCAGCGTCGGCGATCGGGTCGGCGCTGGCGCCGACGTTTGCGCTGCTGGTAGCTGCCCGCATGCTGGGCGGACTCGCCGTCGGTGCCTCGTTGATCATTGCCCCGATGTACATCGCCGAGATCTCGCCGCCGGAGGTACGCGGACGCATGGTCTCATTCAATCAGTTGAACATTGTCATCGGCATTTCAACTGCTTTCTTCACAAACTACCTCATCCTCCAGCTCGGTCAATCCGACGCCGGCTGGGCTCAGACGCTCGGTCTTGGCGCGTATTCGTGGCGATGGATGCTCGGTATCGAGGCGTTACCGGCCGTGCTCTACTTTTTCGGACTTTTCCTCGTGCCTCAGAGTCCGCGCTGGTTGATCATGCAGGGTCGTGAACATGAGGCGCTGCCGATTATGCAGCGTGCGATCGGTGCGAGCGGCGCCGATCAGAAGATGGCGGAGATAAGAGCCGGTATCGCGCGCGAGTCTCACAGCGACAAAGCGAAAATCCGCGACCTCTTCGCGCCGGCGATGAAGTTCGTCCTGACGATCGGCATCGTGATCGGCATCCTCCAGCAGATCACCGGCATCAATTCCGTCTTCTTCTACGCGCCCATCATCTTCGAACAATCGGGTATTGGGACGGACGCCGCGTTCGTTCAGGCCATTTTCGTCGGGCTGATCAACCTGGTCTTTACTGTCCTGGCCATTCTGCTCATCGACCGAATCGGCCGCAAGCCCCTGCTCAGCGTTGGCCTGGCGGGCATGGCTGTCTCGATGTTCGTACTTGCCATCGGATTCTATCAAGCCACCTACGTGTTGCCCGCGGAGGCGACTGAAATTGTAGCGGAGCATGCGCAGGAGTTACAGCCGCTGATCGGCCAGGTGTTCACCGGAGACGTTGCGTTTAAAGATGCGCTCCAGGTTCACCTGGGGCCGGAAGCCGCTCGAGGCTTTGAGTCCGAACTGATCGCGGCGGCAATTAATATGAACCCGATGCTGATCCTCTTCGGCATTCTCGGCTTCGTGGCGGCATTCGCGATATCGATCGGGCCGGTGATGTGGGTGCTTTTCTCGGAGCTTTTCCCCAACCGTTTTCGCGGCCTTGCCATTTCGTTCGTCGGCCTCATCAACTCGGCCGTGAGCTTCCTGGTGCAGCTCATCTTCCCGTGGGAGCTGGCCACACTCGGAAGCGGCACGACGTTTCTGATTTTCGGCTTATTCGCCGCCGCCGGGCTCGTGTTCGTTCTGAAGGTGGTGCCTGAAACAAAAGGCAAATCACTTGAAGAGTTGGAACGCCGGCTCGTGCGATCGCCTTCCGCGGTCAATCCCGCCTGATGATCGCCCGTTCGTTCCCTTCCCTCGTCGAAGCCCCACATTTTGTGGAAAATCGAAGTCGCCCTGTCCCTCCAGAATATTATGATGAAGCATCATTCCATTATTTCGAACCCGTTCACTCACGTTCTCGGTGCAGCGGCTCTGCTGATCTCGCTCAGCGCATGCGGAGCCCGGGGAGAAGCATCCATGGAGGCCGCGAATACCCCCTCGTCCGCTGAAATTCGCCACGAGGATGGACGGTATCGCCTCTATGTAAACGGCGAGCCATTTTTCATCAAAGGTGCCGGGCTTGAGTTCGGGGACATCGACCGTCTCGCCGAGCACGGCGCAAACTCGTTCCGGACGTGGAGGACGGACAACGGTCGCGATTCGGGGCAGGAGGTACTCCACCGCGCTCACCGAAACGGACTGTTCGTGACGATGGGGCTGGAAGTCGCGAGGGAGCGCGAGGGCGAGGGGCGCGGCTATTTCGGATTTGATTACGATGACGAGGCCGCCGTTGCCGAGCAGCTTGAGCGGCTTCGCGAGGAAGTTGAGTCGTATAAGGACCATCCGGCGCTCATCATCTGGGGGATCGGGAATGAGCTCAACCTCGGCGCAACGAATCCGCGGGTCTGGGATGCCGTGAACGACATCTCAAAGATGATCCACGAGGTGGCTCCAGGTCACCTGACGACAACGATGCTGGCCGGCATCAGTCGCGAGCTCGTCCATGAAATCAACACCCGCGCGCCCGATCTCGACCTGCTGAGCATCCAGATGTACGCCGACATCGACAATTTGCAGCAACGCATTGAAGAAGCCGGGTGGGACGGCCCGTATATGGTGACGGAATGGGGTGCGACCGGTCACTGGGAGGTCGCGACCACACCGTGGGGCGCTCCGATTGAGAACAATAGTTCCGTCAAAGCCGACCTCTACCGGATGCGCTACGAGAACGCGATCGCTTCCGACACGACGCACTCTCTCGGCTCTTATGTATTTCTCTGGGGACAAAAGCAGGAGCGCACACCGACCTGGTACGGGCTATTCCTGCCTACCGGTGAGGCCACGGAGGCGGTCGACGCGATGCATTACGTATGGAACGGCGAGTGGCCGGACAACCGGGCGCCGAGGCTCGAGTCGGCGACGCTCGACGGCCGCGCCGCAACCGACGGCATTTATCTTGAACGGGGGCAGCGATATCCGGCTGAAGTGACCGCGACCGATCCCGACGCCGACCCGCTGACATTCCACTGGGAGGTCAGGCGCGAGAGCCAGGCCGAAACGGAAGGCGGCGACGATGAGCCGGTGCCGCAAACCATCGATGGCGTCGTTGACCGACCCGATTCGCCGCGCATGAACCTGACTGCGCCCGACGAATCCGGAGCATACAGGCTGTTCGTCTATGTATATGACGGCCGCGGAAGCGCCGCCCACGCAAACATCCCGTTCTATGTCAACGACTAAGGACGGTCGCGCGGCAACAACCGTAGGCTACACGCCGCCGATCCGGATAGGATCGTCGCCTCTCCATCTGCTCGAGAGCCGCGCCGCCGGCGAATTTGTCGACCTCGACGGCGACCGCTTCTACCGTATCGAGCATTACGATGCGATGGCGCGGTTCTTCATATCGGTGGTTAGCGCCGACGATCACTGGCTTTTCATCTCGAGCAATGGCGCCCTCACAGCGGGACGGCGGAGCCCGGATCATCCCCTCTTCCCCTATACAACCGTCGACAAGATCCATGACTCCCTGGATATTACGGGCAGCAAAACGCTGATCCTGGCGACGCCCACCATCTCGCGGGACGGGCAGGAGCACGGTGGAGACGCCGCGCCGACCCGGTTGTGGGAGCCCTTCTCAGCGCGATACGACGGGCTGTACCGTATACGCCGCTCCCTTTATAAGAACGTGTTCGGCAACATCCTTCGCTACGAGGAGGCAAACCTCGATCTCGGCCTGACCTTTTCGGTCGAATGGGCCACCAGCCGAAAGTACGGATTCGTACGGCGCGGGATGTTGAGGAACGACAGCGGGCGCACGTGGAGGATCCGCCTGCTGGACGGCGTCCAGAATTTGATGCCTTCAGGCGTGCCACGATCGATGCAATCCGATCGAAGCGTCCTGATAGATGCGTACAAGAAGAATGAGCTGGTTCGGGAAGTCGGCCTCGGCATATTTCGCCTGAGCGCACGGCCGATCGATCGCCCGGAACCAAGCGAAGCGCTTAAGGCGACGACCGTGTGGACGGCGGGCCTCGACGCGGATGCCGTTCTACTGTCGTCGCGTCAACTGGACGAGTTCCGTAGAGGCAAGCAACTTGCAACGGAGGAGTCGATCCGAGGGCAGCGGGGGGCCTACTTCGTTGAATCCCGGTTCGTCTTGAACGAAAACGATCGGCGTGACTGGTTGATCGTTGCGGATATCGAGCAGGATACGGCTGATGTCATCGAGCTCAATGCAGCGCTCGAACGGCCGGAAGAACTCGCGCGCGCCGTAGAGGACGACGTTCGTGATGGAACGGATCGCCTGCGCGCACTCGTCGGCTCGAGCGATGGCTTCCAGGCAACCGCCGACAGCCTCACAACGGCACGCCACTACACGAACGTGCTGTTCAACGTGATGCGCGGCGGCATATTCGACGACCACTATAATATCGACCGAGCAGATCTGCTCACCTTCATCCGCTCCTTTAATCGATCGATTGCCGATCAATATGAGGGTGCTTTCGAGCATCTGCCCGCGCGGACCACTGTCGACGAGGTGCTGGCTGCCGCACGCGCTGCCGGGCCGCAGGTCGAGCGAATCTGCTACGAGTACCTCCCTCTGATCTTCAGCCGACGGCACGGCGACCCGAGCCGACCCTGGAATCACTTCACCATCGATCTGTATCGCGAGGATGGGTCGCTGCGACGTGGTTACGAGGGCAACTGGCGAGACATTTTCCAGAACTGGGAAGCCCTCGCGCGCTCATTTCCGGAGTTCATTGCGGGCATGATCTCGAAGTTCGTCAACGCGTCGACCGCCGACGGCTACAATCCCTACCGGATATCAGAAAAAGGGATCGACTGGGAGGTCACGGATCCTGAAGACCCATGGTCGTACATCGGCTACTGGGGTGATCATCAGATTGTGTATCTGCTGGCACTGCTTGAACTCGCCCGGACGCACTATCCCGAGTTGCTGCCCGATTTGCTCAACCGCCGCATATTCGCTTATGCCAACGTCCCGTACCGTATAAAGACGTATGCGGAGATCGTTCAGGACCCGCGAGACACAATCGTGTTCGATGCAGCGGCAGACCGCGACGCCCGGCGAAAAGCGGCCTCGGTCGGTGCCGACGGCAAGCTGATGTGGCGCGGAGACGACGTCGTACTCGTACCGCTCGCCGAGAAACTGCTCGTGCCGCTGCTCGCCAAGCTGACCAACTTCGTTCCGGGTGGCGGGATCTGGCTGAACACCCAGCGCCCGGAGTGGAACGACGCCAATAATGCACTTGTCGGGAACGGTCTCTCGATGGTGACGCTCTACCAACTGCGCCCGTACCTGGCACTTCTTCAGGATTTGTTTTCTGAGTCTGATGTGCCTGAAGTTGAGCTTTCTGTGGATGTGGCTGAGCTTCTCGCCGGCATCACGACCACCTTGGAGCAGTTCCTAAGCGCGCCGCGTGCCGATGCCGACGGAAGCACCGCCGCCCGTCTCCGCAAGGATGTGGTCGACACACTCGGTGAAATCGGCTGCCGCTATCGCACGAAAATCTATAAACGCGGGCTCAGCGAAAGCTCACGTCCTGTCGCCGTCGTGGACGTCCGGCGCTTGATCGCTGCAGCCATTCGGTGTATCGACGATACAATTGCGGCCAACCGGGGGCCGGAAGGCCTCTTCCATTCATATAATCTCATGGCGCTCAACGACAACGGCCTTGAGGTTGAGCATCTGTACCCCATGCTTGAGGGACAGGCGGCGGTGCTTGAATCGGGTGTGCTCTCTCCGGTACAATCACTCGAATTATTGCAGGCTTTGCGTGCAAGCGCGCTCTACCGCGCCGATCAGCATAGCTTCATCCTCTACCCCGACCGCGTCCTGCCGTCTTTCATCGACAAGAACGTCGTGCCGCCGGCGGCAGCACAGAAGTCGCCGCTGCTGCAACGCCTGATAGCGGAGGGCAACCGCACGCTGGTCGTTGGCAGTGTCAACGGTGGCGTTCACTTCAACGGAGCATTCCGCAACAAACGGGATGTTACGGTTGCACTCGACCAACTTGCCGACGCCGGCTATTCGGATCTCGTCGCGCATGAACGAGACGCGGTCCTCGATATGTTCGAAGAGATGTTCGACCACCGATCGTACACAGGACGATCGGGCACCTTCTTCGGTTATGAAGGCTTGGGAAGCATCTACTGGCATATGGTATCAAAGCTCGCGCTGGCCATTCAACGCACGGCATTCCGTGCGAACGAAGGAGACGCGGACGCACGGGTCGTCAATCGGCTCGTTGAGAGTTACTACGACATCCGAAGCGGACTCGGCACGCACAAACAACCCGCTGTTTACGGGGGATTCCCAACGGATCCTTACTCCCATACGCCGGCTCATGCGGGAGCGCAGCAGCCCGGCATGACGGGTCAGGTGAAGGAAGACATCCTCTGCCGCTGGGGCGAACTTGGTATCCGCGTTGTTAAGGGCGAAATCATGATCGATCCTCTCTTCTTGCAAAGGGAGGAGTTTCTTTCGGACCCGCAGGAATTTCGCTTCTACAACCTCTCCGGCAGGGAAGACGTGCTCGCGCTGGAAGCAGGTAGTCTCGCCTTCACGTACTGCCAGGTCCCGTTCGTATATCGCCGCGCGAGTACGGGGCAAATCCGAATCGTCGGCGGAGATGGTTCGGTGCAGGTGATCGACGGACTCTCGCTTGGCCGCGACCTTAGCAAGGAGATTTTTGGGCACACAGGAGCTCCGGCACGCATCGAGGTAGACCTGATTGTCGACGACTGAACGGCGGTTTGCACAGAAGCTCCGCTCAAAACGCGACCCGGGCAGCTATTTCAGCAGTACCATCGCACGAGCCTCGGTGCTTCCCGCCGCTTCCAGTCGATACACATAGAGGCCACCGGCCAGGCGTGTGGCGTCGAACGAAACCGTGTGACGGCCCGCCGGGAGCTGCTCATCCACGAGCACGGCGATACGGCGCCCAATGGCATCGAACACGGTTAGCTCCGTTTCCGCAGAACGCGGTAAGGTAAACGAAATCGACGTAGACGAACCGAACGGATTGGGGTAGTTCTGCTCGAGTCGGAACGCCTCCTCATCCATCCCCCTATCTCGAACCGGCACGACACTGGTGGCGTGGCTCGAGAGCGCGTCAATACTGATGTTGTTAAAGGTAACGCGTCTCCCCCGATCCTCACCGGGATTCGCCTCCTCGAGCCGGAGACGGATTTTAAAGTCGGGATTATCCGATGCTCCGTCCACATCCCCAAAATCAACTGCATATAACTGATATGCGCCCGAGATTGGAAGTCGGTGAGACCCCATGCCGGAGGTCGTCCATCTTTCGACGCCCGAGTCGATAGAGTAGTCAATAAGGATCGCGTCGGCAGCTCCCTCATCAACGGCAGCGAAGCGAAACACCACCTGGTCAAGTCCGGTAGTCGGAACGTCGAAGATCAACGTGTTCTCACGGCCTCCCGCACTAAATGGCTGCTTGATCTGCAGGCCGCGCGTACGCGAGTCGGCATACGATCTGCTGAAGCTTCCTTCGGGCCGGTAGTTCAGATCGGTGGGGTTGTTCCGCCGCTCCATCGATGCCTTTCGCCAGAGTGCGTGGCCTTCTTCAAACGGATAGCCATCAAGCGCCGACTCGAAGCGCATCATAGCCGGGTACATCAGCGCGTAGCCCGCGTCGATCGACTCCAGCGGCGTGTCGTTAGGGACGCTCGTGTCGAAGTGCCAGAAGTACCTGAGTGTGGCCGCCGTTACATCCGGCCTCGGCGCCATTTGCGAATCGATCCACTCGAGACGTGTCTCGATCCAGTTGATCATGTAGTCGATCTCCTCCTCGTAGGTATCGAAGCCATCGCGGCTCCACTGCCACACGTCGCGGCCAAGGATATCCCATCGTTCGAAGTTTCGGCCGACGGCCTCCCCCAGTTCGTCCGTGAACCGGCCGATCATATTGACGATATTCTCGGTGGCGAACGCGCCTTCGCGTAGTTCCCACCACCGCTCGCGGTAGCGCTCCACGAAGTCCGGATCCTCGAAAAGCCGGGGGTACCATCCGTTCAGGTAGGCTTCCTGCGGCACCCAGGTATGATACCAGCCGGTCGGGTCGTGCCCGTTCCAACCTTCGGTGGTGGTGTAATTGCCGAGGCTGAGATTGTAATCCCAGACAGGCCCCATCGTCACGCGTCCACCGCGATCCTTATGCAGGTACGTGCTCAATCGGTAGCCGTCCATCTCCTTGAACGTCTCGGTGATGAGGTGGTAGTCGATGAAGGATTCAGGGTCGAGGTAGGCAGCATAGCCGTGTTCGGCATCCCGGAAATCGGCACCGAAGAGGGCGGATTCAAGATCGCCGAGATAGCTTGATATCCAGACCTTCTGCTGATCTGTGGCGTCCTCATTCTGCGGCCGAACCAGGGCAAAGGGCGTGTTGCGCGTGGTGCTGTTGATATGAAATTCGCGCCCGTGTTCGAAATTGAGGATGTAGCCACCGCTGATCTCCGGCTCAGTATTATCATCGGGGCCGAGCTTCGCAATGTCCACCCGGTTGCCGTCCCACTTGATGCGCTCGGTGAGCACGTACACGCCGTGATAGTGGCTCCAGTCGACAGCGCCACTGCCTTGATGCAGGAACAGCTCGACGAAGCGCGTCCGCGGGGCGTATCGACCCATATCGCGGCTCACCTGATAAGCAACGGCGTTCCGGATGAGCGTCCGGTCGTCGTACGGAGCACTCACGATCCAGTTGTTCTCCGACGGCATGCCGAGAATCCGTTCGTTTCGGTTCTCTCCCTCGTCGTCGATCAACCGCACGCCGAACTGTTTTTTGGGGAAGGACAGCGAACTCGTGCCCCGATAATTGGAACTGGAACGAGCGTGCAGGTGCAGATCTTCGGTAACGAGCGGCGCGCGGCCGGAAGCGTCGCGATCGATCACTGAAATGTAGACGATGCTACGAGACTCGCCGTACGGATGCATGACATTGTCAAACTGATTAACGACCACAAGCGGCAGATTGGAGGTAAAACTCGCGATGCTGCCGTGGATGCGGATATAGGCGTTCGTGACCGTCTCACTCGGTTCGTAGCCGTCGCGGAAAGCACGAGCGCGGACCATCATGGTGCCGGAAATGTGCACAGGCTGCCCGCTCTTATACTCAGTCGACGACGTCGTGGGAATATCTCCGTTCGTCGTGTAATAGACAGTCGCCCCTTCCGGCACATCAAAGGTGAGGTCAAACGCTGTTTGATAAGAGCGCGCCTGATGAGAGAATACCGGCTTGGGCGCCGACTGCGCCGTCGCCGGTGGTGCCGCGATGAGCAGGGACGTTAACAGCGCCTGAATGAGAATGATGAGCAAACAGCACCGGCGCATGTTGAGGAGGTTTAATTTGTTGATAACAAGCTGTTGCTTCCCGGCGCGATAGCATCATCTACACGAGCACCCGCCGGCGCCGAGAGCGAGCGGATCGCCTCCGCTGTAGTTCGCGCGCCGGCCTTCTCTTCACCCAACCTTCATTCATTCGATCCGCACGCAGCTTATAATTACAACATCATGAAAAGGTTTTCAAGTCGCGTCAAGACGTAATCGAAACGGCTCGCCTGCTCATTTCGCGCCGGCTGACAATTGGCCGACCGTGCAGGCAACTGTTGAATTTCGAGGACGATCACATCCACACATACCGTGAGGTCAACATGAGAACACCTGGTACGACGTTCAGAAGCATCCTCGCCGGCTGCCTTCTCTCCCTGTTTCTGACACCGAGCCTGCTGGCTCAGGTGATCGAGCCGCCCGAGGAACCGTCCGAACTGACGCCTCTTCCGCTCGCCTTTAATCTGGATAACGAAGACATCGACTGGGAGGGCTTCACCTTCTTCCCATTCGAGGGAGCGGCGCTTGAGCGCGTTGAGAACCCCGACAAGTCGGGTATAAGCGAGAGTGATTACGTGTTGCAGTATGTGAAGGCAGCCGGCCCATGGTGGGCGGGTTTCTTCTATCACACTGATGAAGTCATTGAGATCACGGACGATTCGGAGTTCCGTCTGAAGGTCTGGTCGAATGTTGCCGACATCAGAGCGATTGCAAAGTTCGAGCTCCAGCAGTTCCCTGATGTCACTACCGGCGATTTATTTGCCGACGTCACCGTTGCCGGCGAATGGACGGAACTGGTATGGGATGTCAGCGGAGTTGATCGCGACACGCCCTGGGATCGCGTCGTGATCATCATGGACGCCGAAGGCCCAGACGGCGCGGGTGGGGAACGGTTCACTTGGTACCTGGACGACT
This sequence comes from uncultured Rhodothermales bacterium, assembly GCA_964551345.1. Classification (GTDB taxonomy): domain Bacteria; phylum Bacteroidota; class Rhodothermia; order Rhodothermales; family CAZKDQ01; genus CAZKDQ01. The sequence continues at coordinate 467 of CAZKDQ010000047.1, read as the reverse complement.
TCAGTGCAGGCGCCGGCGGGTCGACAAGTGTTGACGGCAGGCACGCCGTGCGGCTGATGGCGCTGGACCAGAACCACCCCAATCCGTTTGGATCGACAACCACGATCACGTATTCGCTGGCTCAGTCGGCGCACGCCACTCTCGAAGTATATGACCTACTCGGCCGAAAGGTAGCCACACTCGTGGACGGCGTCATGCCGCAAGGGCGGCATCAGGCAACGCTCGATGCCTCCGGCCTTGCCAGCGGCCTGTACATTTACCGGCTGCACGCCGGCGACGACGTTCAGTCGCGCACGCTGACGCTGACGAAATAACGCCTCACCACAAGTCATGCTTAGAGAGCTGTCGGTCGATGCCGGCAGCTCTCTTTTTTTGCAGGATTGCCGCTGGAGCCCGTTCCGCGCGCGTCGTTGCCGCGTCATCCCGCCAGCGCGATCAGGACGGCGCCACACGTGACGAGGGTGCCG
>CAZKDQ010000046.1:0-18270 GCA_964551345.1 uncultured Rhodothermales bacterium | reverse complement strand
ACCATCCTAACATGAATCGGCGCGTTGCCACAGAGCAGCGCGCCGATTTTTGTTTGCCGAATTCTCTCGAAGGCGACAGGAGAGATCTACATTGTGGAGCCTCTCTCCCGACTTCTAACCTCAGGAGCCTTCATACCCTGGATTCTGCCGCAGCGAGTGATCTGAGAGGTTGATCTCTGACTGCGGAATCGGCAGGAGTCCGAGGCGCTCGGGCCTGAAGACGATGCTGATCTCAGGCGCTTGCGCCTGCGCGTTGATCTTCTCTTGCGCAGTGTCGAGGCCCATTCGCAGCAGGTCCCAGTAGCGGTGTCCTTCGCCGGCGAATTCAAGCCTGCGCTCCTCGAAGATATTCTCCTTGGTGGCCGGTATCTGCACGAAGCTGTCGCCATAAGCGCGGCGCCGCACACGGTCGAAATACTCCTGTGCTGCTGGCGCATTGAGCTCGGCCGCCGTCAGCAAGACATCAGCTAAACGGAATACTGGTCGGTTATATGGCCAGTTGAATTCCACGTTGACGCTCGGTGTGTCTCCTCTGCGCGGGTAGAACTTCTTGAACGCGTACCCCTGCCACTGATACATCTCGCCCGCGTTGTGATTTACGCCTTCCGCAACCGGATCGAGAATGCTGGCAATGTAGCGTGAGTCATTCACGTGATCGAACGCATTGGCGAGGTCCTGCGTGACGGGCTGAAACGACCAACCCGAGGCATAATTCGGGTTGAAGCCGACGCCGCGGATTCCCGTCATGGTTGCCGTCCAGTTGCCGATCGATCCGTTCAGAAATCCCCAGTCGCCAAAGGTGGTGGAAATGTGCTGCACGGAGAAAATTGCCTCAGGATTGTTGTTGCCGGACCGGCCCCACTGGTCGTTGAAGTCATCGAGCAGGTGATGCCCGCTGTTGTTGACGATGTCTTCGAGGTGGCCGACAACCGCTTCGCGGGTCACCGGCAGATCGTCGGCGCCAAAGACGGGCTTCACGTAGTCCTGGTGGTAGAGGTACACGCTGCCCAGCATCGCTTTAGCCGCCCAAGTCGAAGCTCGGCCCGCCTCGGCAGCCGGGATGGTCGTGCGCAAATTCGGGATGATTTCGAGTAGTTCGGTAACGATGAACGCATAGACATCACCGGGAGCATCTTGCTCTACGCGGATGTCTTCGGCGACCAGTGGCCGGGTGAAAATCGGCACATTTCCAAAGAACCGTGCGAGATCATAGTAATACAGCGCACGCAAAAAGCGTGCTTCGGCCTCGATCGTTGCTCTGGCTTGATCGTTATCGAACGTGATATCGTCGATGTGGCTTAGCAAAAGGTTTGCGCGGTACACACCGGTGAAGCGATCGGCCCACAGCCCCTGTGCCTTTCCGTTCGTCACGGAGATATTGTGCGCGTTGAATTCGATCAACTCGGGCTGGTCGCCCGGCCCCGAACCTCCCGCATATGCATCATCTGATAGGATATTCGACACCAGGTCGAACGGATGAAAGCCGCTGTTTGACCGGCCGTGCGAGAAGGTGAGCACTTCATAAATGGCGAATAGTGCCTGCTCTGCGTCTCGCTGGGTTTGAAAGAAGTTGTCCTCGACCCGATTAACAGGCGGTGTATGATTCAGAAAATCATCGACACACCCTGTCAGGCTGATCGGGATGACAACCGCAAGGACCGCTAAAAATATCTTCTTCATCTTGCTGTTCGTTTAGTCCGCTGCTCATCGCGCGGCGACGCGTGGATCGGAATTGCGGTGTTAGAAGCTCAGGTTGAGGCCCAGCGTGTAAGACCGCGCCTGCGGGTAGATATTTCGGTCGATGCCGACGTTGAGAGCACCGTTAGACCCAATCTCCGGATCGTGACCTGAGTAGCCGGTAATCGTGAACAGATTCTGCGCGGCCACATAGATCCGCAGGCGGCTTGCACCGATCAGACGCGTCAGCGACGGGTCGAGGGAATAGCCGAGACTGACATTACGTAAGCGGATGTAGCTACCGTCTTCGATAAAGAAATCGGACGGGCGCGTGTAGTTACCGTTAGGATCATTGATCGTGACCCTCGGGTGCGAAGTCGACGGATTGTCGGGCGTCCAGCGGTCCAGAACATCGGCTTTCCAGTTGGGCATCGGAAGGTCGTGACGCCGTGTTCCGCCGACAAAGATGTCATGCCCGAAGGCGCCGTACCAGAACATATTGAAGTCGATGTTCCTCCACCCTCCGGAGAAGTTGAGGCCCATCGTGTAATCCGGGTACGGGTTGCCGATCATCGTGCGGTCTTCATCCGTGATCTGGCCGTCGTCGTTCATATCGAGGAAGATCAAGTCGCCCGGCCGAGCGTTCGGCTGGATTACTTCCCCGGCCGAGTTCACGTGCTGAAGCACTTCCGCCTCGCTCTGGAAGATACCGGCCGTCTCAAATCCCCAGAAGAAGGCAATCGGCCGGCCCACCTCGGCCATGGCTACGTTGTTCATCGAGGTCGACACGCCGGCGCCAAAGAGCCTGCCTTCCTCGTTGTTGATCTCAGTGACTTTGTTTCGGTTGAGCGTCCCGGTGATACTCAGGTCAAAACTCCAGGCGCCACTGAAGTGCCTTAAGCCGGTTTCTAGTTCGAGGCCGTCGTTACGGACACTACCCCCGTTGACAATCGGCGGGGCATTCCCAATGAAGGCTGGGATCGGCGCTGACAATAGCAGGCCGTGGGTGGTCTTCCGATATAAGTCGAGGTTCAGGTAGTAGCGATGGTCGGCGAACGCGCTTTCGATTCCCGCGCTTAGCTGTTCCGACGTTTCCCAGCGGAGGTTCGGGTTGGCGATCTGGCCCGGATACGCACCCGTTATCGGAGAGGGGGTAATGCCGAAGCCGTATCCGGTATGGGTCGTAATTAGGGGCGTGTATCCGAACTGGCCGATGTTATCGCTGCCGTTGCGGCCCCAGCCACCACGAAGCTTCAGGAATGCGAGGAAAGGAATGTCTTCCATGAAATCCTCCTCCGTCACGACCCATCCCACGGAAAATGCGGGGAAGGTACCCCATCGGTTGTCGGGGCCGAACTTGGATGAACCATCTACACGGAGGACGCCTTCGAAAACGTATTTATTGTCGAAGTCGTAGTTGAGCCGGGTGAAGTAGGAGGCGGTTGATTCGAGGTTGAGACCGCCCCAATTGGTCATACTTTCAGAGTCGGTGCCGACCGACAACCACGCATGATCGAACTCCTCCATGCTCAGGTCTGCACGCGTGCCGCCCAGGTATTCATTCCGGTGGGAAAGCAGTTCGATACCTCCCAAGATGCTGAAGTTGTGCTGCCGGTAGCTGTCGACATAACGCATCACGTGGCTTGTCTGCCATGTGATCCACTTATTCTGCTCCTGCAGTGCCGAAGTAACTTCGTTGACGACGTTCCCTCCGAGATTAAACCTGGGAGTAAACGATCGATTGGTACCGTAGGCCAGGTCGATGTCCAGTGTAGACCGGAGGCTCAGCTTATCGGTGAACGCGAAGTCGCCAAACACACCACCAACGAGCTTGTCTTCGTTCCACTGCGCATTGATGATGTCGATTGCTGCAACCGGATTGACCACCTCCTGGGATGCAAAGGGCGACTGCGCGAATGATCCATCAGGATTCCGCACCGGCGTTACCGGATCAATGTTCGTCACGCGCGCCATGATGCCGCCGAACTCCTCGTTGGGCTCAATGCCACGGGTGGTTTTGCGAGCGTACGAAATTCGGCTTCCGTAGGATAGGCGGCCGCGGCGATGGTCTGAGTTGAGCCTGAACGTGAGGCGTTCGTAGTTCGATTTATCTTGTGCGACGATGCCGGCTTGCTGCCGGTACGACAGCGAGGTCATGAAGCGCGAATCTTGCGTCCCTCCCGACAATTGTAGACTGTGGTCCGTCACCGGTGCGCTCGTTGAGAAGACCTCGTCCTGCCACTGCGTGCCTGCTCCAATGGCGGCGATGCGTTCGTCGATATCGGGGAAGGGTATCGCGCGGCCGTCATTCGCGAAGCTCTCGTTCATGATCATCATGTACTCGGGAGCCGCGAGAAGGTCGGTACGCTTCCATGGGCCCTGGATGCCGGCGTAGCCATTATACGAGACCTGAATCGGTCCAGGGCGTCCCTCGAGGGTGGTGATCATTACGACTCCGTTCGCGCCGCGCGCGCCGTAGATAGCCGTCGCTGCGGCATCCTTCAGCACCTCGATCGACGAGATGTCGGCAGGACTGAGGTAGTCGATACCTCCAACGGGCATCCCATCTACTACATACAGCGGCTCAGCATCTCCCGTCGTGCCAATGCCACGAATCCTGACCGTCGCGCTCGAGCCCGGCTGTCCCGAGTTCTGCATGACCATGACGCCCGCCGTACGGCCCTGCAGTGCCTGCTCGACGCGAAGGGACGCCGACTGCTCAATCTCTCTCGCTTCGACCCTGGAAATTGCACCGGTCACCAGGCTCCGTCTCTGCAAGCCGTAGGCCACAACGACCAGTTCATCTCCCATTATAATGTCGGCCTCGAGCCGAACATCGAGTTCGGTTCTTCCCCCTATTACGATCTCCTGTGTAACGTAACCGACGTACCGGAAAACGAGCGTTCCCTCCAATGAAGGCACGGTGACCGAATAGCGGCCATCGAGATCGGTAGAGGTACCGACCTGTGTACCTTGATAGACGATGTTGACGCCAGGCAGTGGCTCGTCGGTTTCGGCATCGACAACGACCCCGGTTATCTGCTGGCCGTATACGCTAAACGAAAACCAGAATGCCAGTAGGGTGGTCAGGATGGACTTTCGTGGGCTTAGCATGCTCGTATGATTGTTTGAACTCAAGCAGCGTGATAGATATTTAGAGGAGCCGATCCGCCTGCAGCTGTCTCACTGCTACCTCCTACTCCCCCCAGGCTTGATCCTGCGGATGACCGGCCGTCGGCCGTCGTGTTGCCTTGGGTGTGTTACCGAATCAGCAGCATCTTTCTTGCGTGGGTCTCGGCATCGGTCTGGAGCCGGTAGGTGTACAATCCACTGGCGAGATGCGACCCGTCAAATTGCACTACATGCGGCCCCGGACCGTAAAACCCGTCAGCCAGATTCGCTACCTCCCTGCCCATCATATCATATACCGTAAGCGAAACATCCGACGTGCGTGGAAGCTCGAAACGAATGTTTGTCAGGGGACCAAATGGATTCGGATAGTTCTGATCCAGCAGGAATGACTGTTGTGGTACCTCGGGCTCCGTTGAAGTGCCGCCGGCCCTCTGATAGACCCGGACATAATCGACTACCATTTCCTGAGGGAAGACCGTACTCGCATCGGGCCTCCCCGGCCAGTTTCCTCCGACTGCCACGTTCAAGATCAGGTGGAAGTCCTGGTCGAACGGTGCCGGAAACGGATTATCGTTTGAGTACCAGGAATTCTGGTTCTGATAGTAGACGTCATCGACGTACCACCTCATTTCCCCTTCCGTCCACTGCAGGGTGAAGGTGTGGAAGTCGTCTGAAAACGAACCTTCATCGAGCTTATAGGACGCACCCGTATGGCGGTTATTCGGCCAGCCGCCACCGTAATGGAGAGTTCCATGGACCACATCTGGCTCGTGACCTAGGAGTTCCATGATGTCGATTTCTCCGCTGGCGGCCCATCCTCCGTAAACGCTTTCCGTAGGCATCATCCAGATGGCCGGCCATATCCCCTGCCCTTCCGGCATCTTCGCACGGATCTCGAATCGACCGTACGTCCAGTCGCCCTTGCCGATGGTGCGGATGCGTGCGGACGTGTAGTCCCGGGTACTGTACGACTCCTCTCGAGCGACAATATGGAGATGACCGTCCTTGACATAGACGTTCTCCTCGCGATCGGTATAGTATTGAAGCTCGTTGTTGCCCCACCCCGTGAGGCCCTCCGATGCGCCCGTCCCATACTGGTAGGACCATTTCGACTCATCGAGCTCATCGCCATCGAACTCATCCGACCATACCAGCTCCCACTCCTGAGCGTGCGCGGGGCTCATCAGAGCGAAGGATACCAGCGTTACAAAGAGACTAACAGTGCGTAGCAGGTGCCTCATAGTCGATTGATCTGTGTGCAAGTTCTATTTGCTGTCGGCAAGGCCGAAGTCGCGGCCGGTAGCTTGCAACCGAATCCCAGAATCCGCTTCTATCCGGTAGCGCTTCCCAGTGATGAAGCGTGGGCACGAGCTGTGCCTTCTTAATCGAATGTAGTCCATCCTGAAAACCTTTTCAAGAGCGCCGGGAAAGATCGCCCCTCGTGCGTTCGTTTCGCAGGCCATCGACATCTAATATGCTTCTTAAAAAAATTTGGACGCACTTTTTACGCTGGCCCTTTACCCCTCGCGGCTCTTCCTGAAGTCAAGCAGTTGCCGTTAGCCTGTGTCAGCTTCTCTGGGTCGATGCCCGCTCCACGACTTCAACGGGTACCGTCTTTTGAATGGGTTCGTCGTCTTTGTTGTTGATGAGCTCGATCAAGCGGTCGATTGCCTGTGCCCCAATGGTCTGCATCGGCACTCTGACTGATGTGAGTGCAGGTTGCGTGTACTGCCCGCTGGTAATGCCGTCGAACCCCGCTACGGCTATCTCGTCCGGGATTGAAATGCCGGCCTCGTTTAAGGCGCGAAGAGCTCCCATCGCGCAGTAGTCGTTCGCGCACACGATCGCCGTCGGGGGCGGATCAGCGTCTGCGAGGATCGATTGCGTGGCCCGATAGCCCGCTTCTTGTGTGTAATCCCCCAGATACTCCAGGCCGGAGGAAACGTTGGTGTCGACTTCGGCCATGGCGGCGCGAAAGCCGCGCACGCGTTCGCTCGCATCTCGCGCTCCTGCCGGCCCGGTGATAATCGCGATTCGATGGTGGCCCTGGTCCAACAGACGCCTCGTCAACTCGTAGCTGCCCCCGTAGTTATCGAAGTTGATCACGTTCAGACTTTCGTCCTGTACGTTGGTGTTGACGAACACCACCGGGCCTATCCCTGATGGAACATCGGTCGACTCGCTGTTGATCTCAGGAGCCATCACAATCATACCGTCTACCCGCTTCTCCATCGCGCGTATCGCAGCATGAAACTCGTCCTGATGCCGGTGCGACGTCGAGATCAACAGAAAGAAATTGTTCGCCTGGGCAGCCTCGTCGAGCCCGGTCATAAATTCGGAGAAGAACTCTGCGCTAACGAAGGGCAGCAGGACGCCGATTGCACCCGTTCGTTTTCCAAGCAGGCTCCGCGCAGCAGGGTTGGGCGTGTAGCCGAGCTCTCGCGCAGCCTCCAATACCAACCGGCGCTTCGTCTCGTTGACGGAGGCACTATCATTGAGAACACGCGAGACGGTCGATATCGACACGCCCGCCCGTCGGGCAACGTCGCGAATGGTAGCGGCCATACTGTAAGCGGAAGCAATGATCAGGGTTTATCCAAAACGCGTAAAACGACGCGTAGTGGTGGCGAGCAGCGAACCATCTTCTCGGTGACTCCAAACACAACCAATCGATGACGGGACCTTTCTCCGTGCACGGTTCCACGCCGAATTGATAGCATGCCCCGGGCTCAATTCGGCTGCCCATACCGGATAATCGCACGCAGCATGATGTCGCCGGGATCTGGGTCGCCGCATCTTTCAATTGGAAGTGTTGAATAGCGGGATTATAATAGGCGAAACTTGAAAACCTTTTCAAGCCCGTCCGCTCGTCTGCACCCAATCCTCTTGCACGAGTGTAAATTCGAATCCGAAGCACCCTACGCCCCCTCATGCACAGCCGCTTTTACGTTGTCCGTACTGCCCTGATCGTAGCCCTCGGCGGATTTCTCATGGGGTTCGACGCCTCGGTGATCTCGGGTGTGATCCGGTTCGTCGAAGTCGAATTCGGTCTGTCTACGCTACAGATCGGGTGGGCCGTTAGTTCGCTGACTCTGACGTCGACGCTTGCCATGATGGTGGCAGGCCCGCTCAGCGACCGCTTCGGCAGGCGTGCCATTCTGTACGCGTCGGCCATCATTTTCGCGCTGTCGGCCCTTGGGTCTGCGCTGGCACCGACGTTTGCACTGCTCGTAGGGGCCCGGATGCTCGGCGGATTCGCTGTTGGTGCCTCGCTCATCATCGCGCCAATGTACATCGCCGAGATCTCGCCGCCGGATATCCGGGGGCGGATGGTTTCGTTCAATCAGTTGAACATCGTCATCGGTATCTCGACGGCGTTCTTCACGAACTACCTGATCCTCCAACTCGGGCAATCCGATGCCGGCTGGACGCAGACCCTTGGCCTGGGCGCTTACGAATGGCGCTGGATGCTGGGCCTGGAAGCCCTGCCTGCGGCGCTGTACTTCTTCGGACTTTTTCTCGTACCTCAGAGCCCGCGCTGGCTTGTGATGCAGGGCCGACATGACGAGGCGCTTCCGATCATGCAGAAAGCAATCGGTCACCAGGCCGCAGGATTGGAACTGTCGGAGATCAAAGCGGGCATCGCACGCGAGGCGCACATCGAGAAAGCCAGCCTCCGCGACCTCTTCGCGCCGGCGATGAAGTTCGTCCTGACGGTCGGCGTCGTGATCGGCATCCTCCAGCAGATCACCGGCATCAACTCCGTTTTCTTCTACGCGCCAATCATCTTCGAGCAATCAGGCATCGGAACGGACGCCGCTTTCGTCCAGGCCATCTTCGTTGGCCTGATCAACCTGGTCTTTACCGTGTTGGCGATTCTTCTGATCGACCGGATCGGAAGGAAGCCGCTACTGGCAGTCGGCCTTACCGGCATCGCCGTGGCCATGTTCGTCCTTGCCTTCGGTTTTTATCAAGCAACCTACACGCTACCCCCAGATGCGAGTGAGCTTGTGGCCGAGCATGCGCAGGAGTTGCAGCCGCTGATCGGACAGACGTTCACGAGCGATGTCGCCTTCAAGAACGCGCTTCAGGCCAACCTCGGGGCTGAAGCGGCGCGGGTGTATGAATCCGAGATGATCGCTGCTGCCGTCAACATGAACCCGATGCTGATCCTCGTCGGCATTCTCGGATTCGTGGCGGCATTCGCGATATCGATCGGGCCGGTGATGTGGGTCCTTTTCTCCGAGATCTTCCCTAACCGGATTCGCGGCCTTGCCATCTCATTCGTCGGGCTCATCAATTCGGCCGTCAGTTTCCTGGTGCAGCTCATCTTTCCCTGGGAACTGGCCACGCTGGGCAGTGGCACGACGTTTCTAATTTATGGTCTCTTCGCGGCAGCCGGTCTCGTTTTCGTCGTCAAGGTGGTGCCGGAGACGAAGGGTAAGCCGCTAGAAGAGCTGGAACGCCAGTTGGTGACATCGCCCTCAGAAGCCAATCCCGCCGCCTGACGAATTCGTGCTGAGACTGAACTTCCCCGCTCAAGTCACTCCTGAATCAACATATACGCCTCATCCATCACCACGTTAAGATGAAGCTTCTTTGCCATATCCCTAACCTTCTGTTTCACCTTGCCGGCGCAGCAGCGCTGCTGGTCTCGCTGAGTGCCTGCGAAAGGCCCGGAGAAGCATCAAAGACGGCCTCGCAAGGTCCATCAAAGGCTGAGATCCGCTACGAAGATGGGCGCTATCAGCTGTACGTGAATGGCGAACCGTCCTACATCAAGGGGGCAGGACTTGAGTTCGGCGATATCGATCGGCTCGCGGAGCAAGGCGCAAACTCGTTCCGCACGTGGCGGACGGATAACGGGCGTGAAACGGGTCAGGAAGTCCTCGACCGTGCTCACCGGAACGGCCTGTTCGTGACCATGGGTCTTGAGGTCGCTCGCGAGCGGGAAGGCGAGGGGCGCGGTTATTTCGGTTTCGACTATGACGACGAAGAGGCCGTTGCCGAGCAGCTCGAGCGGCTTCGCGGTGAGGTCGAGATGTATAAAGACCACCCCGCGCTCATCATCTGGGGAATTGGGAACGAGCTCAACCTCGGCGCGACGAATCCACGGGTCTGGGATGCCGTGAACGACATCTCGCAGATGATCCACGAGATAGATCCCAATCATCTGACGACGACGATGCTTGCCGGCATCAGCGAGGACCTAGTGCTTGAAATCAACACCCGCGCACCGGATCTGGACCTACTCAGCATCCAAATGTATGCCGACATCGACAATCTTCAGCAGCGGATCGAGGATTCGGGTTGGGATGGGCCCTATATGGTGACCGAATGGGGTGCGACGGGTCACTGGGAGGTCGCGACGACGCCTTGGGGTGCGCCGATAGAAAACAACAGCTCGGTCAAAGCCGACCTCTACCGCACGCGCTACGAGAATGCGATTGCTTCTGACACGACGCACTCGATCGGCTCGTACGTCTTTTTGTGGGGACAAAAGCAGGAGCGCACGCCGACGTGGTACGGACTCTTTTTGCCTACCGGTGAGGCTACGGAAGCTGTCGACGCCATGCATCGCGCATGGAACGGTGAATGGCCGGATAACCGGGCGCCAAGGCTCGAGTCGGCGATGCTCGACGGCCGCTCCGCGAGCGACGGGATCTACCTTGCGGCGAAACGAAGTTTTCCGGCTGAAGTCATCTCGACTGATCCCGACGGCGACCCGCTGACGTTCCACTGGGAGGTTCGGCGCGAGAGCCAGGCCGAAACGGAAGGCGGCGACGATGAGCCGGTGCCGCACGCCATCGAGGGCGTGATCGACCAGCCCGATGCGCCGCAGATTAATCTGACTGCACCCGACGAACCCGGGGCTTACAGGCTGTTCGTGTATGTATATGATGGCCGCGGAAGCGCCGCCCACGCTAACATCCCGTTCTATGTCAACGACTGAGGATGGTCGCGCGGTAACGACTGGAGCTTCTGCGCCGCCGATCCGGATAGGGTCATCGCCTCTGCGTCTGCTTGAGAGCCGCGCTACCGGCGGGTTTGTCGACATCGACGGTGAGCGCTTCTACCGGATCGAGCATTACAATGCGATGCCGCCGTTTTTCATGTCGGTGGTTAGCGCCGACGATCACTGGCTCTTCATCTCGAGCAATGGCGTGCTCACGGCCGGGCGGCGCAGTCCCGATCATCCACTCTTCCCCTACACGACCGTCGACAAGATCCATGATGCTCAGGATGTCACCGGCAGCAAGACGCTCATCCTGGCCACTGCCGAGCGTGTGGATGCTGATGGGAAAGATGATTCGGTTCGCCGTGGAACGTGGCTCTGGGAGCCGTTCTCACCGCGGTATGATGGATTATACCGGGTACGGCGCACGTTGTACAAGAATGTCTTCGGCAACATCATCCGCTTCGAGGAGACGAATGAAGACCTCGGCCTCACCTTCGCGGTCGAGTGGTGTAGCAGCCGAAAGTACGGATTCGTGAAGCGCGTCTCGATCCGCAATGATGCCTCCCACGTCTGGCAGATTCGCATCCTCGACGGCATTCAAAACCTGATGCCGCATGGCGTGCCGAAATCAATGCAGTCCGACCGCAGTGTGCTGGTGGATGCTTACAAGAAGAACGAACTGAGCGCAGATACCGGCCTCGGGATATTTCGTTTGAGCGCGCGACCCGTCGACCGGCCTGAGCCAAGCGAAGCACTGAAGGCTACAACCGTTTGGTCGTCGGGACTCGAAGCTGATGCAATCCTGCTTTCTACACGCCAGCTGAATGACTTCCGACAGGGGAAACCGATTCTTACAGAGGAATCGATCCGAGGGCAGCGGTGTGCCTACTTCATCGAGTCTCGGTTCGACTTAAACGAGAACGATAGGCGAGATTGGATGATCGTTGCCGACATCGAGCAGGATACGGCTGATGTCATTGAGCTCAATGCCGCGCTCGAGCGGCCGGGCGAACTCGCGCGCGCCGTAGAGGACGATGTACGTGATGGAACGGACCGACTGCGCTCACTCGTGGGCTCGAGCGATGGGTTCCAGGCAACCGCCGACAGCCTCACGACAGCCCGCCACTACTCGAACGTGCTGTTCAATGTGATGCGCGGCGGCGTTTTCGACGACGGCTACGTCGTAGACCGAGAAGATCTGATCACCTTCATCCGCTCCTTCAATCGGTCGATTGCTGAGCAGTATGAGGATGTTTTCGAGCATCTGCCCGCGCGGAGCACGGTTGTCGAGGTGCTGAATGCAGCACGCGCTGCTGGACCGCAGATCGAGCGAATCTGCTACGAGTACCTCCCTCTGATTTTTAGCCGACGGCATGGCGACCCGAGCCGGCCGTGGAATCACTTCACCATCGACCTATATCGCGAGGATGGGTCGCTGCGGCATGGTTACGAGGGCAACTGGCGAGACATCTTTCAGAACTGGGAAGCCCTTTCACGCTCGTTTCCGGAGTTCATTGCGGGCATGATCGCGAAGTTCGTCAACGCGTCGACCGCGGACGGCTACAATCCCTACCGGATTTCAGAAAAAGGGATTGATTGGGAGGTCACGGATCCCGAAGACCCATGGTCGTACATCGGCTACTGGGGTGATCACCAGATTGTGTATCTGCTGGCGCTGCTTGAACTCGCCCGAGACCATTATCCTGCGTTGCTTCCCGATTTGCTCGACCGGCGGATATTCGCTTATGCCAACGTCCCGTACCGTATAAAGACGTATGCGGAGATCGTCCAGGACCCGCGCGACACCATAGTATTCGATGAAGCGGCGGATCGCGAAGCCAGGCGGCAAGCAGCGTCGGTCGGCGCCGACGGCAAGCTGATGTGGCGCGGAGACAACGTCGTGCTCGTGCCGCTCGCCGAGAAGCTGCTCGTGCCGCTGCTCGCCAAGCTGACCAATTTCGTCCCGGATGGCGGGATCTGGCTGAACACGCAGCGCCCGGAGTGGAACGACGCCAATAATGCTCTTGTCGGGAACGGTCTCTCGATGGTGACGCTCTACCACATGCGCCCGTACCTGGCACTTCTTCAGGATTTGTTTTCTGAGTCTGATGTGGCAGAAGTTGAGCTCTCTGTGGACGTGGCCGAGCTTCTCGTCGCCATCACGACCACCTTGGAGCAGCTTGTAAGTGCGCCGCGTGGCGAAGTCGACGGAGGCATCGCCGCCCGTCTCCGAAAGAACGTGGCCGATACACTCGGTGAAATTGGCTGCCGCTATCGCACGAACGTCTACGAAAGCGGACTCAGCGAAAGCTCTCGTATTGTCGCCATCGCGGATGTCCGGCGTTTGATTGCCGCAGCCATTCGGTGTATCGACGATACAATTGCGGCCAACCGTGGGCCGGAAGGCCTCTATCATTCGTATAACCTTATGTCGCTCAACGACGACGGTCTCGAGGTTGAGCACCTGTACTTGATGCTTGAGGGACAGGCGGCGGTGCTTGAATCCGGAGTGTTGTCTCCGGAGCAATCACTCGAATTATTACAGGCATTACGTGCGAGCGCGCTCTACCGCGCCGATCAGCACAGCTACATCCTCTACCCCGACCGCGCCCTGCCGTCGTTCATTGACATGAATGTCGTTCCGCCAGCGGCGGTGCAGAAGTCGCCGCTGCTGCAACGTCTACTAGCGGAGGGCAACCGCACGCTGGTCATTCGCAGCGTCAACGGTGGCGTCCACTTCAATGGGGCATTCCGTAACAAACGGGATGTTAAGGCTGCGCTCGACCAACTAGCCTATGCGGGCTATAAGGATCTCATTGCGAACGAGCGAGAGGCGGTCCTCGATACGTTCGAAGAGATGTTCGACCACCGCTCGTACACAGGACGATCGGGCACCTTCTTCGGCTATGAAGGCCTGGGTAGCATCTACTGGCACATGGTATCGAAGCTTGCGCTGGCCGTTCAGCGCACGGCTTTCCGTGCGAGCGATGAAGGCGCGGACGCAGGCGTCATCAGCCGGCTCGTTGAGGGTTACTACGACATCCGGAGCGGACTCGGCACACACAAGCAGCCCGCTGTTTACGGGGGATTTCCAACGGATCCTTACTCACATACGCCGGCTCACGCGGGAGCGCAGCAACCTGGCATGACGGGTCAGGTGAAGGAAGACATCCTCTGCCGCTGGGGCGAACTTGGTATGCGTGTCATCGAGGGCGAAATCGTGATCGATCCTCTCTTCTTGAAAGGGGAGGAATTTCTTACGGAGCCGCAGAAATTCCACTACTACGATCTCTCCGGCAGGAAATCCGTGCTCGCGTTGGAGGAAGGCAGTCTCGCTTTTACATACTGCCAGGTCCCATTCTTATATAGCCGCGCGGGTACCGGGCAAGTTCGAATCGTCAGCGGAGATGGTTCGGTGCAGGTGATCGACGGACTTTCGCTTGGCCGCGAACATAGCGGGGAGATATTCGGGCGCACAGGAGCTATTGCACGCATCGAGGTGGACTTGGTCGTCGACAGCTGACGGACGGGTCGCAAAGAAGCTCTGCTCAGGAAGCAAACCGTGCTGCTATTTCAGCAGCACCATCGCACGAGCCACCGTGCTTCCCGCCGCTTCCAGTCGATACACATAAAGACCTCCGGCCAATCGTGAGGCATCGAACGTCATCGTGTGACGGCCCGGCGGGAGATGCTCATCCACAAGAACGGCGGCACGGCGGCCAAGGGCGTCGAACACGGTCAACTTCGTTTCCGCAGAACGCGTCAAGGAAAACGATATCGACGTAGACGACCCGAACGGATTTGGATAGTTCTGCTCGAGTCGAAACGCGTCCACATCCGATTCTCTATCTCGAATGGGCACTACACCGGTGGAATAGCTCGAGAGCGCGTCAATACTGATGTTATTAAATGTAACCCGTCGTCCACGATCCTCACCGGGATTCGTCTCCTCGAACCGGAGACGGATTTTGAAGTGCGGATTATCCGACGCTCCGTCCACATTCTCAAAATCAACTGAATATAACTGATACACGTCCGATACTAGAAGGCGATGAGACGCCAGGCCGGAGGTCGTCCATCGCTCATGGCCCGATTCGGTCGAATAGTCAACAAGGATCGCGTCTGCAGCTCCCTCATCCACGGCGGCGAAGCGTAATACCACGTGGTCTAGACCGGTTGTCGGAACGTGGAAGATCAGCGTGTTCTCACGGCCTCCCGCACTGAATGGCTGCTTGATCTGCAAGCCGCGCGTACGTGAGTCAGCATACGGTCTGTTGAAACTTCCTTCCGGTCGGTAGTTCAGGTCGGTGGCATTATTCCTCCGCTCCATTGATGCCTTCCGCCAGAGCCCGTGGCCTTCTTCGAACGGATAGCCATCGAGCGCCGATTCAAATCGAACCCCCGCCGGATATATCAGCGAGTAGCCGGCGTCGATCGACTTCAGTGGCGTATCGTTCGGGACGGTGGTGTCGAAGTGCCAGAAGTACCTGAGGGATGCCGCCTCTGCATCCGGCCGTGGCGCCATCTGCGAATCGATCCACTTGAGACGCGTCTCGATCCAGTCGACCATGTAGTCGATCTCCTCGTCGTAGGTATCGAAGCCCTCGCGGCTCCACTGCCACACATCGCGGCCCAGCACATCCCATCGCTCGAAGTTTCGGCCGACGGCCTCCCCCAGTTCGTCCACGAACCGTGTGATTATATTGACGATGTTCTCGGTGGCAAATGCGCCTTCACGCAGCTCCCACCACCGCTCGCGGTACCGCTCCACGAAGTCAGGATCCTCGAACAGCCGGGTGTACCATCCATTCAGGTAGGCTTCCTGCGGCACCCAGGTATGATACCAGCCGGTGGGATCGTGTCCATTCCAGCCCTCGGTGGTAGTGTAATTGCCGAGGCTCAGGTTGTAATCCCAGACGGGCCCCATCGTCATCCGCCCACGCCGGTCTTTATGCAAGTACGTGCTCAGGCGATAGCCATCCATCTCCTTGAACGCCTCGGTAATCAGGTGATAGTCGATGAAGGACGCTGGGTCTAGATATGCAGCGTAGCCGCGTTGCGCATCCCTGAAACTGCTCCCAAATAGGGCCGACTCGAGATCGCCGAGGAAGCGGGAGATCCAGCTCTTTTGCTGATCAGTGGCATCATCATTCTGAGGCCGCACAAGGGCGAATGGCGTATTGCGCGTGGTGCTGTTGATGTGGAATTCGCGGCCGTGCTCGAAGTTGAGGATGTAACCGCCGCTGATTTCCGGCTCGGAGGCATCCTCGGGCCCGAGCTTCGCGATGTCGACACGGTTGTCGTCCCACTTGATGCGCTCGGTGAGAACGTACACGCCATGGTAATGGCTCCAATCGATTGCGCCGCTACCCTGATGCAGGAACAGCTCGACGAAGCGCGTCCGCGGGGCATATCGACCCATGTCGCGGCTCACCTGATACGCAACGGCGTTCCGGATGAGCGTCCGGTCGTCATACGGAGCACTCATGATCCAGTTGTTCTCAGATGGCATTCCGAGGATCCGTTCGTTGCGGTTCTCGCCGTCCTCGTCGATCAGGCGGACGCCGAATTGCTTTTTTGGGAAGGACAGCGAGCTCGTGCCCCGGTAGTTGGAGTTGGACCGACCGTGGACGTGCAGCTCATCCGTCAGAAGCGGCGTGGAGCCGGCGGCATCTCGATCGAGAATCGAGACGTAGACGACGCTGCGATGCTCACCATACGGATGCATGACGTTATCAAACTGGTTGACAACGACGATCGGCAGGTTCGATATGAAGTCCGCAATGCTGCTGTGAATGCGGATATAAGCGTTCGTGACCGTCTCACTCGGTTCGTATCCGTCACGGAACGCACGGGCGCGGACCATCACGGTACCGGAGATCCGTACCGTACTGCTGCTGTCGTACTTGGTCGAAGACGTGGTCGGGATGTCCCCATTGGTCGTGTAATAGACCGTCGCGCCATCCGGCACATCGAATGTCAAGTCGAATGCCGACCGATAGGTGCGTGCCTCGTATGAGAGCACCGGAGCTGGCACCACCTGCGCCACTGCCGATGTCGTCGCAATCGACAAAGCCGACGACAGGACCAGTTGTATGAGGATATGCAGGTGGACGTAGCGCATAAGGCCTGCCGCAGATGGCGATGAGAAAGTCGGTAAACGTGTGGGTTTTCACGAGAACGGCGAGAGCTCAAAAGACACTGAGTGCGTTTCCGAGCAACTGGAGATGACCGGCTAATACGGCCTCCATGAACCCGAAGGCGAGGCGCCCTCTTCACATTAACTTCATTCATACTACGTGGGCGCGGCTTATAATTACAACAACATGAAAAGGTTTTCAAGACATTTCTTGACCGAGCCTGACTCCACTTGCGCGATTCCTTCGGAGATGCGACATCGCACGGCAAGAACGGTGCAGGGCCGGTTAAAATGACGACTATCTTATCCAACCACACCGTGAGGTCAACATGAGAACACCTTGTACGACGTTCAGAAGCATCCTCGCTGGCTGCTTCCTTTCGCTGTTTCTGACGCCGAGCTTACTGGCTCAGGTGATCGAACCACCCGAAGACCCGTCCGAGCTTGCGCTTCTCCCGCTGGCGTTCACTATGGACAACGAGGACATCGACTGGGAGGGCTTCACCTTCTTCCCGTTCGAGGGAGCCGCGCTGGAGCGCGTTGAAAACCCGGACCAATCGGGCATCAGCGAGAGCGATTACGTTCTGCAATACGTGAAGGCGGCCGGCCCATGGTGGGCGGGTTTCTTCTACCACACGGATGAAGTCGTTGAGATCACGGACGATGCTGAGTTCCGCCTGAAGGTCTGGTCGAATGTTGCCGACATCCGAGCGATTGCAAAGTTCGAGCTCAAGCAGTTCCGTGATGTCAGCACAGGCGACTTATTTGCCGACGTCACCGTTGCCGGCGAATGGACGGAACTGGTGTGGGATGTCAGTGGAGTAGATCGCGACACACCCTGGGATCGCGTCGTAATCATCATGGACGCCGAAGGCCCAGACGGCGCCGGTGGAGAACGGTTCACGTGGTACCTGGACGACTTCAGAGTGGGTGCCGACGATCCCGTTAGCGTGAACAAGGGGTCTGACGTGCCGCGCCTGCTAGAGCTGGATCAGAACTTCCCCAACCCGTTCAGCTCCGACACGGAGATCAGGTATTCACTCGGACAGGCCTCCCACGCAACACTTGAAGTGTTCGATCTACTCGGCCAGAAGGTGGCGACGCTGGTGGATGAAGTCGTTCCGCAGGGACGGCATGCTACCCGTTTCGACGCATCGGACCTCGCCGCAGGGGTGTACATCTACCGCCTGCACGCAGGCGGTGAAGTTCAGTCGCGCGTGCTCACACTAATGAAGTAAACGTCGGGGTAGCCCGAGCTCAGGGGAGCTGTCGACACATGTCGGCAGCTCCCTTTTTGTATGGGGTGACCGTGAGGACCTCGTGCCATCCCCTCACCCCGCCAGTGCAATCAAGATCGCGCCGC
>CAZKDQ010000045.1:7706-18708 GCA_964551345.1 uncultured Rhodothermales bacterium | reverse complement strand
TCCAGGCGAGGCGGATGATCGAAGTGGCGCGCGCGCTCGGTCTCAAGATCCTGCTGGGCTGCATGGTCGAGAGCAGCATCGCCGTGACCGCCGCCGCCCACCTCTCCCCGCTCGTGGACTGGGTGGACCTCGATGGACCGGTGCTCATCGCAAACGATCCCTAGGACGGATTTGGGTTGGATGCGGGAGTCGTGACGCTGCCGTTCAGGCCGGGGTTGGGACTGCGGCGGCGGTGAACGTCGGATTCGTTAGGAGTGCGGCCCGCGCGGCCAGGCTGTAACGATTTTTTCGTTCACGCTGGCCCAGACCTTGACAAATCCACCTGAAACCTTCATATTTGTAACAGGATCGTACGCATTCTTAGTTCTCAATCCTTGAAGTCGGCGGCGCCAGGGCTTCTTTCGTGGCATTTGACGCAACTTGTACCGCTTTGTCAGACAACGCGTTAGCCGATATTCACTAACGATATATTTGTAAGATAACACTACCCCGTCCGGATATCGCGCTGGATCCGTCGAAAGACGTCACCGCTACGATCTGCCCGGCTCGGGTCTCATATCAATGGAACAAACAGTCCGGCGAAACACCATGTATACTTACTATCTCCGTTTCGGATCGATACGCCTCGTACTCATCTTGACCATGATCTGCGTTGTCGGATGTGACTCTCCCGATCTCCATCTGACAAGCGAAGGTCAGCCTGTTGGGCGCACAGAGTCGTATATCTATTCTGATGGTACAACTCTGAGCGTCATTTTAGACCAGTCGTCTCGGCCTCAGACCAGGCGCTTTACCTCAATGGATGAGTTTCATTTGTATCTCGAGGACCTGATATCCAAAGGATCGATCCAAGTGAATGACGAGAATTGGGCCTTACTAAAGCACGGGAATGACCCTGCTGAGGTCAGCGTCCTTGACGATCAACGATCCGTAATAATCGACGAATCCGTGTACACGCTGGAAGTTGATGGCGTATACCGTCATCCCGTCGGCGCTCCAGAGTCTGGACGAGTGTTGGAGTTTTACTATGGCCAAAGTGGTCAGGAAGATCTGGTGGAGTTCACACTCGCTTCCCGAGCTGTGAATGGGATTGACCTTTCTGAGATTGACTTCAAGAATGATTTTGCCCGCGAACTAGTGCAGTGGGCTGACGACTTTCTTGCCGCGGAACAAGCAATTAGGGCTGATAAGGCTGACGAGACGTCGGCGTTAGGAGCTGCGGTGTGTGATTCAGCCCAAGCAGGCCCCAATTCTACTGACTTCCGCTACTGCTACGCAGACCATAGTACGCTGTTTCCGAACGGGACGTCTCACCTACTACCTGCTGGCTACGACAGAAGCCCAGGGAATTATGACGTGCGTGTAATGATGCTCAACCAAAGTTATAGGAAAGGCTTCAAGAAGAAGGCTTATGGAGTTACGGGCACAAGCATTCGAAAACATGGGTCTGGAGATTCCTACTTTGGTCTCGTTAGCGAAAACTGCCCAACGTACACTGACGTCCGCTGGTTGGGATCCATAGAGGTCGAGGAGTCCGGGTACTATTTCAATGTTGGTGTCAAAGTAGAAGGCGACGGATGGGCATTTGGACCCTGTGAACGAAGTGACAGCGCAGGTCGATCTGGTGGGGCGGAAAGCCGTCACTCATCAGACATGAGGGCCCGCTGGTATGACCCGACTGTTTTCGGTGGAATTACTGGGATGACGTACTTACTGTTATCAGATGAATACCTCCAATAACATTTGTGCCGGTGTCGGATACGCGTCCCTCTGCTTGTTCGCAGAAGTGGTCCTGATCCTAATGACGATTTGTCCAGATCTCCCAGAGTCGCTGGTCGGTATGGATACGTAATGGAAAGTGCGAGTTTCATTACTGTGTTCATACTACTGGCAGGTGTGATCTCATCTCCGATCGCTGCGCAAGACAATCATAACGTGGTATCCGGTATCGTAATTGATTCCCAGTCTGGCGAAGCGCTTTTCGGGGCTACTATCGTCGACCTGGACAACATGTCCGGCGTATCTACGGATCGGTATGGGCGCTTCTCGATGATCGTGCGCGCCGACTCGGTGCAGATTTACGCCTCGTATCTCGGCTACCAGACAGTAAGTATAATTATCCCGCTCCCGCTCGATTCGGCCCTGGTGATCGCTCTGGAATCAACATCGCTTGAGCTACCGGAAGTCAGCATCACCGGTGATCGCGCATTGCGCACCACCACCGGCACTTTCCATCATATTACTACCCAGGATATCAATCGCGTTCCTGCTCTCGCGGGCGAATCCGACATTGTGAAAGTGGCTCAGCTCATGCCGGGCGTTCATGGAGGACGCGAGGGAGCTGCGGGGCTTCACGTACGTGGGGGGAGCCCCGACCAGAATCTGATGCTTCTGGATGGCATGACCATTTACAACGTCAACCATTTAATTGGATTTCTCTCCGCGTTCAATCCAGACGTCGTACGTGCAGTTGAGTTCACCAAGGGGCCGGGGTCTGCTCGTCATGGTGGCCGCCTCTCATCGGTTTTCAATGTCGCTCTGAAGGAAGGCAATCGCCACGACACCCAGGTCACGGCGAATGTTGGATCATTAGCATCGCGGGTGATGGTCGAAGGTCCGATTAGGACGGGTCGATCATCCTACCTGATCTCTGCTCGCAGAACATACTTTGATCAGTTCTGGAGGTTAATACAGCCGGAGAACGATAAGGCGGGGTACTATTTTTATGATGTGGTTGCCAAGGCCAGCACGGTCAGCGATAGAAGCGGACTCTACATGAGCCTATACGCTGGTCGCGACCGCTTCTGGACGCGCACGCGTGAGACGCTTCCAGGAGGCTCCGATGAATCCAGAACTCAACTTTACTGGGGAAATCTAACGGGGGTCGTGCGTTGGCAGGGGCACATCGGAGATGGAATACTCGCGAGTGCCGGCCTGGGACGGTCAGCCTATGGCATTACCTTCGGAGACGAGTCTCGCGCGGAGTTCGATGGAGAGGCGGAGCGTCGGTCGCTGGGCTACAACTCCGCTGTGCGCGACTGGCGTGTTCATCTGGACGTTGCGATTCCGATTCGTTCCAGCCATCTCCTCTCGGTCGGAACATCGGTTGTTAACCACTACTTCGATCCCTCCCGTACAAGCTCGCTTTCCAGCAGCGGCCATTCTCAACAGCATTCTCCGATTCACGCGGCCGAGTTCGCATTCTATGCCGAGAATGATATCAACATCGGAAGGAACGCACGTGCGTCGGCCGGTATCCGCGCGACATCGTATCTGGTTCATTCGAAAGTGTTCGTTGGACTGGAACCGCGACTTTCACTTCGTACTGGCATCACACCTCGTACCTCCGTCGATTGGTCCTTCGGAGTTTCAAAGCAGCACGTTCACCTTCTTAGCCGAAGTAGTGTCGGCATTCCTTTGGATTTATGGTTGCCCGCAACGCCTGGAGTCCCACCCCAGAGTGCCGTGCACGCAGCAATAGGCAGCTCCCACCGATCTGCCGCTGCCCCACTCGAATTCGGCATCGAGATCTACTGGAAGGAGATGCGGAACCTCGTTGAACCGTTGGACGGAGGCTTCCTCATCGGAGCTATGGCGGCCAACTGGGAAGAGCGCGTGGCCGCACACGGCCGGGGAAGGTCGTACGGCATAGAATTACTCGTCCGGAAAAGTGAGGGACGGTTGAGCGGTTGGGCGGCATACACGCTCTCACGATCCTCTCGCCGATTCCCCTCCATCGACGGTGGGGAAGGATTTCCGTACCGATTCGACAGGTTACATGATTTAAGTATTACGGGATCATACCTTCTGACCTCTCGGTGGGAGGCTCAAACAACATTCGCCCTCGCCTCTGGAAATGCGATCTGGCTACCAGAGGCTCGGGCACCGTACGTGGAGAATCGACCTGGTTTTCCGATCCAGCCCGCGCCGGGATTAATCCTCAGTACGTACGAATACGGCCCCAGGAATCGCTCGCGAGAACCAGCCTATCATCGACTTGACCTTTCATTTCGGCATCAGAAAGAGACGTCCTGGGGGAGGCGCACATGGACTATAGGCGCCTACAACGTTTACGCTCGCCGCAATCCATTCTTCATTTACGCGACTACCGATGAAGCCGGTCGTATAGAATATCGACGCGTTAGTCCCTTCATCCTGATTCCAGCTGTGAGCCTCGGCCTGAAGTGGTAACAGATTATTCGCCTACCTCACCTCTTCGCCGGCTCGCATGCGGGGCCGTCGGCCTTATTGTCTTCGCTTTCTGGGGGTGCACCGATGTGATCAGCATCAAAGTGCCGCATCACGATCCCAGTCTTTCAGTGTATTCATTTTTGAATCCTGACAGCACCCTCTCGACCCTCGTGTACCGGACAGTTGGTCCAGATGAACACGTAAGAGCCGAGGACGTCGCAGTGCCCAATGCAATAGTCACGATTTCAGCGGGTTCATGGACCGACACGCTGCGGCATGTCGGTGCGGGCAGGTATCTAAACAGAGCACGGCGTCCAGTTGCAGGAACTGCTTACATGCTCGAAGTCGTCGCGCCGACTTTTCCAGCTGCCACTGCCAGGGACAGCATACCACCGCCACCGGAATTCACGGTCCGATCCATGCGGGGCACCGATTCTCCATACGAGACCGAGCACCGTATTACGATCACCCTGAACGATCCACCCGTTGCCAACTGGTACCGCGTTGCAATTTATGGACGGGTGGAAATGGGCTCCGGCAATGATGCATGGACCTCCGTTTTCTTCTCGAGTGGCGAGCCTTACCTCCAGGCGAGTCCCGCTACTGTCGGATCTATCGACGTTGAAGTCATTCCTGAGGGATACACAGAGGCGTACTTCGATGATACGTCCTTCAATGGCTCAACGCTTGAGCTGGTTCTCAATGCGCATGCGCAACATGCAGTTGCACAGCTGTACGTCGTGTTCTCGTCACTGAGTGAGGCCTATTTTCATTATCACCGTACCCTTGCGCTTCAGAGACGAAATGAAGGTGACCCTCTTTCGGACCCGATTCCAATCCAGGACAATGTTATCGGTGGGTTCGGAATATTCGCGGGCTATTCGGATTCTGTAAAAATGATTCCTACCAATTGAGGTATCGGTCCGCTGCACAATCTCCGCCGATCCGGTACCCAGCTATCATATTATCTTGTCTGCCTTATCTAACGGCGACGAACACCGATCATCTCGGTATGGCATCACGGCGCACACGCCCCTTCGCACTTCGAACTTCACCCTTCGAACTTTCATTCCCTCACCCTCAAAACAATCTTCCCCGCGTTCTCATTGGCACCCATGATGCGGTGCGCCTCCTGCACCTCCGTCCAATCCATCACTCGATCGATGACCGGGCGTAGTGTTCCATCGACGAAGTGCGTGAGCATCCTGCCTGCGAAATCGGCCGTCAGTTCTTGCTTGTACTCCCGGCTGCGATTTCGGAGGGTTGAGGTTGCGATCATCCCTCGGCGGCGGAACAGCTCGCGGAGATTGAGTTCCTCGAGGCGCGTGCCGCCCATCATCGCCAGGATGACGATCCGGCCATCGACGGCGAGTGAGCGTACGTTGCGCTCGAAGTACGGTGCGCCGATGAAGTCGAGGATCACGTCGACGCCCCTCCCGCCAGTCTCCTCCGAAACTCGCTCGGCGAAGTCTTCGGACTTATAGTCGATGGTGGCATTCGCACCGAGACCGCGGCAAACGTCGTGCTTCGATGCCGAAGCGGTCACCATGACCCGCGCCCCGGCGAGGCGCGCAAGCTGGATGGCGGCCGTCCCGACCCCGCTCGCGCCCGCGTGTATGAGCGTTGTTTCACCCTGTTGCAGCCCGCCGATCCAATCGAGTGCCTGATGCGCGGTGAGGAACACCTCCGGGATCGCAGCGGCATCCTCGAAGCGCATCCCGGGCGGGATGGCCATCGCAAGTCGTTCCGGGATCACCACGTACTGCGCGTAGCCGCCGCCCGGCAGCAATCCGAAGACGCGGTCTCCGACGGAATACAGGCCGCTGCCGCGCCCGAGTGCTTCGACGGTTCCCGCCATCTCGAGTCCCATCAGCGGGCTCTCCCCTTTCGGAGGCGGATACTTGCCTTCGCGCTGAAGCAGGTCGGCGCGGTTGAGCGCCGTGACATGGACGCGCACCAGGATGTCGCCCGGACCCGGCTCCGGACGCTCCACCTCTCGGATCTCCATCACCTCGGGTCCACCGGGCCCGCGAGCAACCACCGCTTGCATCATAAAATTATCAGGTGTCAGTGATTAGTCGTCAGTTAACCTGCTAATCGGACTCATGGATTGCATCTATCCGTAACAATCCACAATCCACAATCCACAATCCAACACCCTCACATCTTATCTGCGATGGCGACGGCTTCGGGGGCGAGGTCCGTCATGATCTGGACTTCCGAGGTCAACGTTCGGTGCACCGGGCAGCGGTTTGCGATCTCCACCATCCGCTCGCGTTGCGCATCGGTCAGAACGCCTTCGAGTTCGATCTCCCGCTCGAGACGATCGAGGTGACGGCCGTCATCCGGACAATCCTCGCAATCCTTCACATGCACCCGCGTATGCCGAACACGCGTGGTCACGGCATCCAACGAAAGCTTCTTGTGATCAGCATACATCCGTAGCGTCATCGACGTGCAGGCACCAAGCGCGGCGGCGAGATAGTCATACGGCGTCGGGCCGGTGTCTGTACCCCCGAGTGACTCGGGTTCATCTGCAACGAGCGGATAGCCGTTGGCGATGATCTCAGTGCGATACCCCGACGGTCCGGTACGGGCGGATACGCGGTTGTCACGTTCATCCGTGTATACCGTCGTCTCGGTTCGGACGTCGAGATACCGACGCGCCCAGGCCGCCAGCACATGAGCAGCATAACGAGAGTCAAGCTCATCCGACAGCAGATGGTCTGCGTGATCGAGCGAGACAAAACTCCTGGGATGGCGCGCCAGACGGAACACGCGCTCGGCGCTCTCGATGGCGACTTCCTCGTCGCGCGGCGAATGAAACATGATCAGAGGTCGGCTGATCAGGGCCATCGCCCGCCGCACATCCGCCTCTTCAAGGTGGTCGATCACGGATCGCTCTACATTCAGCACACGACCGCCAACCCGAATACGCTGCACAGCCCCTTCCCCATCTAATAGCATGTGCCGCACAGAGGTCACGCCTGCGGGCGTCGACAGCAGCGCCACCGCCCGCGCGTCTTCCAACTCACCGGCAGCTCGCAGCATCATCGCACCGCCGAACGAATGCCCCACGAGCAGCAGCGGAAGATCTATCACTTCGGTCGCCGACTTCGCAGCCGTCACAATATCGCGTGCATCAACGGCCGCGACCTCCGACATCTTGACCAGATCGAGATCCAGAACTGCGAGGCCGAAGTCGTTCAGCGCCCGGCGAATGTTTGAGGCTGCTCCGCTGCCCGGTGGAAAGCAGTGCGCGAAAACGGCGATAGCCTGCGGCCGGTTGTCCGGGGGATAGAAGAGCTCGGCACTTCGACCGGCACCGGCAGCGCCGCTGAACGTCAATGTCGTGGAACGCATCGAAACCTCGGCTGGAATCTCAACTGATTCGGAAACCGAAGTTACGAAAGTCCACTGACGTGCCTCGTCAGGTCCGGAAGATTACGGATTCGCGGCTGAAGTACCGGCTGCACACGTGAAGCGCGACGAAGGCCGCCGTCCCCAGCGACACGAAGACGAGAACGAGCGGAAGGATGGGCATTTCGCCGGTGGACAAGGCTTTCGTAGCGAGCGATACGTTGAGCACCGGAACGAGCGCCGTCAGGATTCCCAGATCGAGGGATGGGATGAGCGCGACGCCGGCTGGAAAGATCGCAACGATCGTCAGCGGCGTGATGATGCTCTGCGCCTCCTTGAAACTGCGCGCATACACTGATACCGTGAGCAGAATGGCGCCGAAGAACATGGCGAGAGGCGCCACCAACATCACCTCCAGGATCAGATTCGGAAGCGTAAAGAAGTTGCGCATGGTCTCGATCAGACCCGATTCCACACCCGCATAAGGAATTAGGCCAAGCCACATCCCGAACATGGCGACGCAAGCCGATGTCATTCCCGCTGCGAACACGACGCCAAACTTGCCAAGCACGATGTCCATGCGTGCCGCCGGCGCCGTTAACAGTGTCTCCATCGTGCCCCGCTCCTTCTCGCCCGCGCCGAGATCGAGCGCCGGATACATGCATCCGAGGAAGCAGAAGATGATCACGATGTAGGGCATGAGGCCTGCCATCATGCGAGAGAGCACGTCCTCCGGGCGCGTGATCTCACGCTCTTCGAGCCTCAGCGCCTGCGCCCACTGCGACGGTGCGGCGAGCGAGGCGAAGCGCGTCGAAAGTAACTCCTGCTCGTAAGATCTGAGGTACTGGTTGATGCGTCGTCGCTCCGATGGTGAGCCCAGGTGATGGTAGAGCACCTCGATGCTGCCGGCGGAACGCTGTTCAATG
Organism: uncultured Rhodothermales bacterium; assembly: GCA_964551345.1. Taxonomy (GTDB): domain Bacteria; phylum Bacteroidota; class Rhodothermia; order Rhodothermales; family CAZKDQ01; genus CAZKDQ01. The sequence goes on along the minus strand of CAZKDQ010000045.1, from coordinate 10,231 downwards.
CGTGTGTCGAAGTCCTCGCTGAACATGAGGGCGGCGTCGATCAGGTCTGCATCGAGCATTTCGAGCGCGACCGATTCGTCCGCAATTCTCGTCACAAAGACATTCTCATCAGAGCGCAGCGCCCACTCGAAATCGAGCGCGTTGCCGTGCGAGAGGATGCCCACACGCAGCAGCGTCGTCTCGTCGGATGCGACCTGCGCAGGGTCCATCCTGCCGAGGAAGTTGACGGCGATCGGAATGATGAACAGCGGAATCACCAGCATCGTCATCAGGGTTCGATGATCGCGCAGGGAGTCCTTGAGCTCCTTTCGGAAGATCGTCCAGGCGGTATTCATCAGGCGGCCTCCACGAGACGGATGAGTTCATCTTCGATCGTGCGCGCGTCGCGGCTGCGTGTGAAGGCTTCGAACGTACCAGTAAACTGCAGACGTCCTCGTGCCATTACAGCGAGGTCATCCGCCAGCATGCTGACTTCGTCCATCCTGTGCGTCGAGAAGATGACGGTCTTGCCTTCGTCGCGACAGCGGCGGACGAGCTCGATGATGCTGCGTGCGGCGATGACATCGAGCCCGCTCGTGACCTCATCGAAGACGACCACATCCGGATCATGGATCATCGCTCGCACGATCGAGACCTTCTGCTTCATGCCGGTCGAGAGCTTGGCGATGCGCGTCGACGCATAGCCGCGCATGTCGAAAAGATCGAACAGGTCGTTACGCCGCTTACGGACGAGACCCGACTCGATCCCGTGCAGGCGACCGTAGTAGTCCACGATCTCATCTGCCGTGAGCCGGTCGTACAGGGCTGTTGCGCCGGTGAGGAACCCAAGGCGTCGCCGAGCCTCGTGTGGTTCTGCGACGGCGTCAATGCCGGCAACGGTCGCGCGGCCGGAGGTCGGGCGCAGCATCGTCGCGATCAGGCGCAGGGTCGTCGTCTTGCCGGCACCATTGGGCCCGAGCAGGCAGAAAATGCGGCCGGGCAGGCATTCGAAGGAGACGTCATCGACGGCGCGGTGGACGGACGTGCGAGCGAACGGAAGGAAGCTCGACGACACGAAGTCTTTCGTCAGGTGCTCGACGCGTATCATGGGCAGCGATTCAGGCAAATGATGAACGCCACCAATCAACGACACCGACGTGCGCCACGGCGTCGCCTCGTGCCCGTGCCGTCTGCAGATCAGGCTTACTCTGAGTGCGCCGCCGGCGCATCCGCAGGGAGCATGAAGGTTCGCTCCTCGGGGACGTCCTCACCTGGGCGGAACGTCCGTTCGTGAAACGCGAGGTTGTCCTCACGGTCTATCAAAATAACCGTCGAGCTTCGCGTTCCGTAGTCTTCAGACCGGATGAAGCGCGGCGAAAGGATGCGCTCCCAGTGCCTTCCAAAGCCGGTATCGGGAAGGTCCGCATCGTCTGCGCGATCTTCGCTCGCGAGGATGTCGAAGAGTGCATCCGTCGTCACGCCGCCTGTTTCAAGCAAAGCTGAAAGCTCTGCCTTCCCCTGCGTCACCTTGAACCACGGGACGTTCATCAAGTCGTTGCTGAGGCCGTGCACGCCGGGTTCGATCCGCATCAACCGGCCACCGCGGTTCGAGATGTAGTATATGCCACCCGCATCACCCGCGATCAGGTTGAAGCCGCGGTAACGATCGGCGCGTTCGGAGACATCCTCCATATACTCGCGTGGCGGGATGTCATGCCTGAGAAAGTCTGCCACCAGATCACCGCGCGAGAGGAAGTCGCCCGTGGTATTCGGCGGCTCGCGGAAATTGGTAACCGCGGCGAGGCGACGATGGGTTGTAACGCCGCACCATGTGCCACCGGCTTCCTCGTCACGCCCGGCCAGCACGTGAGGCACGTCCGGCCAGAAATGCGCCGCCTGCGACGGCCTTCCGTAAAACTCGTCGCGGTTCGTCGCCACGATTACGGGGTAATCCGGATGGCTCTCATAGGCCAGAAGAATCAGGCACATCGATCTCTCGTCTCATTCGTGCCTTCTGATACCGATGACATACGGCGAGTTTCCCGGCGCGTTGAGCGGCTTCCAGAGGCGCACCGCGTACCGCGCCGACGAAAGCTTGGCGACATGTGCCTCCACGGCTGCGGCTTCCTCCGCTCCACCGGCATGCCCCGGATAAACGACGATCGAGATGATCCCCTGAGGGGCAATCAGTGATGCAGCCGCATCGATTGCGGCCAGCGTGGTGATGGGTCTGGTGATGACGGACTTCGAGCTCCCCGGTAGATAGCCGAGGTTGAACATCACGGCACTCGGACGAACATCAGTTGGAATATGCTCGAGCATCAGTTCATGACCTCGCTCCAGTAGCGTAGCGCGTTCGAGGAGGCCGACCCGCTCGAGGCGGTGCCTCGTTGCCTGGATAGCCTGGGCCTGGATGTCGAAGGCATAAACGTGCCCTGTTTCGCCAACCAGACGACACAGAATCACTGTGTCATGGCCGTTTCCGGCCGTGGCATCAATAACCGTATCGCCTTCGCTTATGACTTCCGCGACCAGGGCGTGGGCGA
>CAZKDQ010000045.1:0-7606 GCA_964551345.1 uncultured Rhodothermales bacterium | reverse complement strand
GCATCAATAACCGTATCGCCTTCGCTTATGACTTCCGCGACCAGGGCGTGGGCGAAACGAACGGGCTTGTCGAAGAAGGGCATCTGGCGCGATTACCGTCGTGGCCGGGGCCGGAACATCAGACGAGAGACGATTGATGATAGCTCATATCGCACGCCCTGATCTGATCGATATTCTCTCAGCCCTGAGACGCAGAATAATTCAAGAGTCTCCTGACGGCTTATGCACGTCACGTCATGCTCGTCGTTCAGTTAATGGAGGCGAGTGGGCGGAGTGCTCGCCCAGACGCCGACATCAACTCAGACAAACAAAAATCCCGGTTCTTCTTTCGGACGACGAGACGTAAATACGCGCGCCATCTGCATCGCAGTGAACGCGCCCAGGGCATATGCTCCTGCGAAGGCCACAAATCGAAGATACATGGAGGACCTCAGGGAAAAATGAAAAGCGCTTCCATCATTGATCGCCTCCACGGTACAGATCTTAAACAGGCGGCGAACGTTAATCGCCGGCTTCCGTGAAAAAATCAGACTCACCGGTCGTGAAACCCGACTCAATCGAGGCCCGTCCGGGCGCCACCGAGCACGCCATCCACTTCTGCTCTCCGGAAGCCGTGCCGTCGCTCATGAAGTCGCTTCGCAAACGTGCGAGTCGGTGCGTCGTCATCACCGACAGCATCGTTGCCCCTCTGTACGCCGAACGGCTGGAAACTGCCCTGAAGCGGCAGCAGTGGACGCCGAAGGTGATCGTGATTCCACCCGGCGAGCAATCCAAGTCGATGAACCGGCTCGAAGCGCTCTATGACGAGATCCTCGCGTGGGGCATCGACCGCCAGACTCCCGTGCTTGCGCTCGGCGGAGGCGTCGTCGGCGATCTTGCGGGCTTTGCCGCAGCGTCGCTCCTCCGCGGTCTACCGCTCATCCAGATCCCCACGACACTCATCGCGCAGGTCGATTCATCGATCGGCGGCAAGACAGGCATCAACCATACGGTCGGCAAAAATCTTATCGGCGCCTTCCATCAACCTCATTTCATCGCTACTGACCCGTCGCTGCTGAGGTCACTTTCAGATCGCGAATGGTTCAGTGGAATGGCTGAGGTTGTAAAGCATGCATTGATCGCCGATGCGGGGTTTGCGGCATGGTTGGATGCGCAGTGGCAGGCAATAACATCGCGGGACGAGCAGGTTGTGGATGAGATGGTTCGGCGCGCGGCGCAGATCAAGGTCGACATCGTGCGGGAGGACTTCCTGGAGAAGGGCCGTCGCGCTCTGCTGAACTTCGGGCACACGTTCGGACACGCCATCGAACGAACCGCCGGCTACGGAACGTTCACGCACGGCGAGGCCGTCGCCGTCGGTATGCGCGCCGCGCTCCTCGTCTCGACGCGCCTTCATCCCGAAACTGATTTCACGGCTGCCCGACGCCTCGTCGATCGTCTTCCGGTTGAGGGCGATGCCGCCGCGCTCTCTACGCCTCACCTGATACAGGCTATGCACCGCGACAAGAAGGTCGAGGACGGCCGTCTACGATTGGTGACGCTCCGAACGCTCGGCGACGGTGAGATCGTGGACCTCGTCGAGCAGTCGATCATCGAAGAGGCATGGGTGCACGCTAAATCCGCGTGAACTTGCGTCCGTTCGAGCGCGGCGCGCGTACATATTGCCTTCGATGGTTCAGTTTATGTTGATGACCGTCTATTGATGTCCGATCATTCGACGGCTCGCATTTTTATCGATACTTCCGCCGCGCTTGCCCTACCTGCTCGCCATCCCCCACCGACTGTTAAAGATCACGCTGGTCGCCCTCGTGCTGGCGGTGGTAGTGTTCTTTGCGCTCACACATACGGAGGTTGGCCGCGATGCGCTGCGCGTTCAGATCGAGCAGCAGTTTGCTCATCAGTTCGACGGCAGCCTGACGATCGGAGAACTGCGAGGTAATCTCATTCAGGATGTCTTCGCGTCCGATATTCGGCTCGAAGACGGCCGCGGCCGGCTCGTCGGCACCATCGACTCGGCTGTCTTCCGGCCAAACTGGCGCGACTTGTTCGATCGAACGATCAACTCCGGGAAGATCGAACTGCACCGGCCAAGGATCCTTCTGACGTTTGACGAGCAAGGGCCGAACCTGGCAGCAATTTTCCGGCGCGCGCCCGAGGCGGTTAAGAACGCGACGCCGTGGTCGTTTCGGTCTGCCGATGTCCGCATCTTCGAAGGTGCCATCGAAACGGCAAACGAAGGGTTCGAGGATGACTGGATCGACCGGCAGTTCGTTTTCGATTACTCGAGAGCAAGGGCGGATAAGGTTGAAGGGCGCGCACTTGTGCAAATCGGACGTGACGCGACGATTCTGAACCTGCGCTCGCTCTCGATGGACCTGCAAGAGCCATCCTTCCGCATCGCGAATTTGCGCGGTGAGATTGCCGTCGATCAAAATTGGATCGATGTGCGGGATCTGGTGATCGACGCCGGCGGAACGGCTGCAAATCTGCAAGCTGCCATCCCGTACAGACGCGGCAGCGAACCGGCTGATGTGGATCTTGTGATGGCGGATGCGCGCGTCGACTTCGACTCGCTTCGCATTCTCGTGCCGTCCCTCCCACTCGCCGATCGTGCCGTTGTCAGTGCATTCGTACACGGGACGACGCAGTCGTTGGTCATTGAGCAGGCGACGCTGGAGCACGCCGCGACCATCCTCAACGTCTCGGGCACGATCGTCGGGATGCCGGAAGGGGTTGATTATGAGCTCGCCGTCGATGAAAGCGTTGTGCGTGCCCGTGATGTCGAAACGCTACTGCCGGGGTTAGAGCTCGATCGAATTCGGCTCGTAGGATCTGTCGCAGGAAGCGTCTACGCCTCCGGAACGGTTCTGCCGTCCGGCAACGGTGGGCGCGACGTTTTCTCGACCGAGGGAAGCATGAAGCTTAGCTCGCCGCAGGGCCGCGTCGAAGGTCCGTTTACGATCGCCGGCGATTCGACGTCTGCGCTCGATGTTACTGCCGATCTGAACGTGCGGCGCCTCCTTGCACATGCTTTGATTCCCGAAGCTGGCCCCGATCGTTCTGAAATCAACGGCCGCATTCGGATAGATGCTCGCCATACTGATGAGCTCGAGGGCGAGGCCCTGGCGCGGCTCTCGCGGTCATGGATCGCCGGGCACGCGCTCGATTCTGTTTCGGTGGATATCGTGAGGAACGGCGGCCGAACGACCGGACGCGGCTATGCAACACAGGCAGGCTCCTTCGCAATCGCCACAGCGACTTATGGTGACGGCGAACTCGGCGCCGACCTCCAGGTGCGCGATCTTGACGCAGGTCGCTGGTGGCTGCGCGGCGACTCCGTCCGCACGCGGATGGATGCCCGGGTGGCCATCGATGCCGTCGGCCCCTCCCTCGACGCACTTGAAGGAGGGCTCATTGCCGAGGTCGGCGAATCTGAAATCTGGCATGGCGGTGATCGCAAAGTCATTCCCGCCCATCGACACGAGGCCACGTTCCGGCAATCGGGCACGAATCCGTTTTTGAGGATCGGCGGCGACGTGCTCGAGCTCGAGCTCAAAGCCGACGCGCCGCTGACATCCATCCGGCGAGGGTTTGCCGCATGGAAGCCCGCCATTTCAGACGCACTTGAGCGCGAGCTTCCGCGCATGTTTCGCAGCGATGCTCTTCAGACTCATCACGCGCCAATTGCGTCACCCGTTCGAGTGCGCGTCGAGCCGATGCGGATGACGGCGCAGGGGCGGGTAATCGACAGTCGAATCCTTGGCATCATCTACAGTGATCTCGCATCGATCGGAACCGACCTCGCGCTCGATGCAGAACTGAACGTTGGCTCTAATGCGCTTGCGCTCACGGCACACGTTGAGGGAGACTCGCTGGTAATCGGACCGACGCGCCTCGATGGCCTTCGAACGGATTTACATCTGGCGGCTCGTCGTGACAGCCTGGGGCGAGCAGGCACGGAGCTCCGTCTCGACGCCGCATCCGATTCGATGGTGCTTCTCGGCCGCGACTTCGTTGATGCCGGCGTAAATCTGGACGTGCTGGAGGGTGCGGGTACGATCGAAGCGCATTCGGCAGGAAGTAGCGAGGGAGAAGCTCTCTACATGATGGCGTCGATCGATACTTTCGGTGGAGGACGCAGGGTCACATTCGAGGACTTCAGGATTGCGGCATCCAGATACGAATGGACGCTTGATGGGCGCCCGGCGATCGACCTCTTCGCCGATGCGGCTGTGATTGGGGGGCTGCAGATGGAGAGCATGAGCTCCCGATCGGAAAAGCCACAGCATATCCGGATCGACGGCGTGTTATCCAGCGACCCGCGCGACACGCTGAACGCATACATCGAGCATGTTCGGATCAGCGAGATCTCGGACATGCTCCGCATGAGGTACACGATCGAGGGCGACCTGAACGGGCGCGTGTCGCTTACCGGCCTGGCGCATCAACCCGAGCTTACCGGACATCTGGAAGTCGAGGAGGCGCGTTTCGATGGACGGCCGGTCGGGCGTGTGGATGTTCGAAGCGCGTACGTCGCCGGAGAACCGGATATACGCCTCGACGCGCGCATCATGCCGACGGATGCCTTCGACGCTGCTCCGAACAACGACCTTCGCCTCCACGGATCGGTTCGCCTTCCGGTGCCGGGAATCGACGGAAGAATGCTGGATCCGGGGCGCATTGACATGAGGCTCGAGGCAGGCTATGTCGATGCGTTTTTCTTCGATTACATCTTCTCCGAGATCTCCGGAGCGCGCGGCGTGCTCAGCGGCTCGGGTGCCGTGCGCGGAGACTTTCGGCGGCCGGTCTTCGAGGCGGACCTTCACCTGGCCGGCGGCGGCATGCACATCCCCGACTTCAACCTGACCTACGATGTCGACGGCGCCGTCACGGTCGACTCCACCGCCATCCGCCTCTCGGGCGTCAATGTCCACGACTTGACGGGAGGCACCGCCGTTGTCGACGGTGACATCCTCTTCAACGAGTATCGCTACTTTTCCTTCGACCTCCATGCGGCGCTCGATGAGACGCAGTTTATGAACGTCGCCTCGTCCCGCGAGATGGGCTTCTACGGGGATGTCCGTGCCTCGGGCAACGTCTCCCTCACCGGCCCGCTCGACGCGGCGACGCTGTCTTCCAGTGATGCCGTCCTCCATCCCGACAGCCGCATCTACATCGCGATCATGGAAGAGATACACGCCGGCGATTCAGGCTTTATCGTCTTCGCGGATTCGTCTGGCCGCATCCCGGATATGTCGAGGCGCATCCGACGCAGGCACGTTCTCTCAGAACGTCCGGAAGGCGAACGCATGTTTGTGGATGGCCTCGAGATGGATTTGAACATCTTCGCGTCGCAGGGAACGAGCGTCCATCTGGTGATAGACCCGGTGCTTGGCGACGTCATCAACGCCCGCGCGAGCGGCCGCATCCAACTGCTTCGCGCCGAGGGCGACTACTTCACCTACGGCACGCTGAACGTTGACTCCGGCGACTATCTGTTCACCGCCGGCGACGTCTTCGTTCGGCGCTTCCTCATCGATGGAGGAACGATCGTGTGGGATGGTGATCCGGCCAACGCCGCGCTGGACATCCAGGCGTCATATCGGACGCGCGCTTCGGCGGCGGGCCTGAATCTGGCGGGCAGTGACCGGATGCGGATTCCGCTCATCGTGCGGATGGATGTGACGGGGCGCGTGGCGGCGCCGCTGGTGGGTCTTCGCCTGCTCGTCGATCGCGACAGCCGCGAGACTATCACTGCATACGAGAGCCTCGAATCCATCCTCAATCAACCGGAGCGATCTGCCGAGTATGCTACGAGCGTCATGCTCACCAACTCGTTTATGCTCACCACGAGCATCACTTCGGCAGGCGAATCCGGGCTGGCGGCGACGCGAAATCAGCTCGCCTTCAACAGCCTGTCGCAGCTCGTCGCGACGCAGCTCAACCGGTACCTCAGCCAGACGCTTCCGAACGTTGATGTAAATCTCGGGCTGCAGGGCGAGAGCACGCAGGACCTCGACGTCACGTACGGCGTCGCGCTGCGCCTGCTCGACGAACGCCTCGTCATCCGCGGGCAGGGTCTCTATCAGAACGAAGCCGTACGGGACGTTCAGCAGAACCTCCTTGATGAGTTCGTCGTCGAGGTGCGCGTCAGCAGTAGCGTATCTGTCGAAGTATTCTACCGGCGCGAGAACGATATTCTGGCTTCCGATCATACGCTTGCCAATACTACAGGCGCGGGTTTGTCGTACGAAACCCAGTTTTCCAGTTGGGACCGCCTGATCAGGCGCATCATCAAGCGCGACGACGTCGAGCACGATAATGCCGTGGAGGACGTGCTCGCCGGTGCTGATGACGACGCCGGCCGCGGCGAATAGTCTACCGCGTCACTCATTCACCCCCACACTTCGAACATGGCTAAAACGCCCGACCGAGACGCGATTCGCGGCGACGTCCTAAGTTTGCTTCGTAATAATGGACACCGCTCGTTTCGCGCGAAGGAAATCGCGAAGAACCTGGGCTACAAGGATAATCGCGTTTACCGGATGTTTCGCGAGGTGCTGGCCCAGATGCAGGAGGACGGTGTCGTGGTCATAGCCAAACGGGGGCAGTTTACTCTGCCGCGCACGCCGGCCAAGGTTCAGGGAACGCTTCGGGTGAACCCGCAGGGTTTCGGATTTCTGGAAGTCGAAGACCGCGACGAAGATCTCTACATCCGCGAGCCCAACATGGGCAATGCACTGGATGGGGATGTGGTGCTCGCCGGGCTGAGCGCGCCGCAGCGTGGTGATCGACGCCGAGAGGCGGAGGTCCTCGAGGTCATCGAGCGCAAGCGCACCCGCGCCGTCGGCACGTTCCGCGAGAAGGGCAGCTTCGCGTTCGTCGAGCCGGACGACAAGCGGATCACGCACGACATCTTCGTCCCGAAAGACGCCTTCAACGGCGCATCCGACGGATTGAAGGTTGTCGTGTCGATCGACCGGTTCCAGGACCGGCGCGAATCGCCGGAAGGCCGCATTCTCGAGGTGATCGGGTCGGCGGATGATCCGTCGGTTCAGGTGCTCGCCCTTGCGATGAGCTTCGACGTTCGCTCGGGCTTCCCGCAGGAAGTGATCGACGCCGCTGAGAAGGTCGCAATCGAGCTTCCAAAGGAAGAGGTCGAGCGGCGACTGGACCTCCGCGACCTGCCCGTCTTCACAGTCGATCCCGTCGACGCCAAGGATTTTGATGACGCCATCCACATCAAGAAGCTGGATGACGAGCTGCTTGAAGTCGGTGTCCATATCGCCGACGTGAGCCACTACGTGCAGGCCGGGACGCCGCTCGATCAGGAGGCGTACGAACGCGGGACGAGCGTTTACCTCGTCGACCGCGTCATCCCGATGCTTCCCGAAAAGCTATCTAACGGTGCCTGTTCGCTCCGGCCGAACGAAGACAAGCTGGCGTTCTCCGTCATCATCCGCATCACGACGCAGGGTGTTGTAAAGGGCTACGACATCCGCGAAACCGTCATCCGATCGAAAGAGCGGTTTGCTTATGAGGATGCGCAGGTGATGCTCGAGGGCGGTCAGCCTGATCATCCGCTGGCACAGGATGTCGTGCTCGC
>CAZKDQ010000044.1:14781-19183 GCA_964551345.1 uncultured Rhodothermales bacterium | reverse complement strand
CGGCGCCACGAGATGTCGGTCTTCCCGTACCAGGTCATCGCCGGTGGATTCCTGACGGGGAAGTATCGGAGTGAAGCCGATACCGAGGGACGCGACCGAGGTGGTGCTGTGAAGAACTATCTCACGCCGGAAGGCCTCAATCTCCTGGAAGTTCTCGACGACGTTGCCGCCGAACACGGTGTTGAGCCGGTCGCCGTTGCAATGGCATGGACAATGGCTGACGGAAAGGTCACCGCACCGCTGGCGGCGGCTACGCGTCCTGCCCAGCTCGATCAATTGTTTGCCGGCGTCGAGCTGGAGCTTACGCCGGAGCAGGTCGAAGCGCTGGACGAAGCATCGTCCTCCTTCCGGTGACGACCGTCGATCATGTAGATCCGCGAGCCGGCACAGCTTGTCCGCGTAACTCGCGTCTTGCGCTCATGGTCAGCGTTTGCGGTACTCGACGAGGATGCGGTGGGGCTTCCCGGTCAGCCGGTTAATCGCCGCGTCGGTGAGGCGCCAGGCGGCGTGGGGAAGGTGCCGTGTCACAACGTGCGTGCGCAGCATCGTCAGCGCCTTGTTGCTGAAGGTCGTCCATGAGACGGACTCCAGGTCGTCGCCCTCATAAAGCGTCGTCAGGATCTCTTCGTCGAACGAATGCAGGTGCGCATCCATCGGTGTGAGTCTGTTGCAGTGGATGCACAGCGTCTCCCGAATGCGTTCGCGGTAAGGGGTCGACACGATCAGCACGCCTCCCGGACGAACGACGCGCATCAATGACGCGACGAAATCCTTCGGGCTCACGACGTGCTCGATGATCTCTGCAGCGATCACGCAGTCGAACGAGTCGTCCTTAAACGGAGGTTTCAGCGCGTCGGCGGCTACTCCGAAATGCTTCGGTGACGGATTACGCGCAAGCGCCGTCTGCGGGTTGATCCGCGTGATGTCCATCGACCAGACTTCCCGGCCGCTCGGAAGGAACGTTGAAGCCACCCACGCGCCTCCACAACCGACGTCCAGGATGGACCTTGCATATTTCGGGACGCGTCGCGCAAGCATCTGCCGGAGCCGGAACTCCTCGTGCCGCGTGGCGGCACCTTGCTTCTCTTCGAAATAATCGAAGGCGCGGTTATCGGCCGCGTAGTGTTCGCGATAATCGAACGGTGCGTCGGTCGGAGGCGAGAAATCCGTGAAAACAGGGACGTCGCCGTCGAGCGGGAAGTTGGTCCGGCAGTCGTTGCACTGCAGCGAAACCGACGCGGGATCATGTTGGAGCGATCCGCCGCAGCGCGGACATTGTAATCGATCGAGAGGAGGGATCATCGGCAGGGCATTGCAGCTTTGCGCGGCGCAAGCATAAGGTGATCGAGAGCGGACAGTCAATCCGGCCCGACGGCATGAGATAGCTTGACGCTCAACCTGCGTCGATACAGACGCCGGTACGGAGAAGCTCCGGCTAAGTCGGCGTCAGGATCTACGATACACGAAGAAGCGGCACAATTTCCGCAGTACAATGTTGCTCTCGATCTGATTCGAGCCTCGACATCTATCATCTCCCTGGGCTTACGATGCAGGGCATCCTGCTGCCATTCACATTACTCGTCACCATGCTCTTCGCCGGCTTCGGGCCAGGCGGCGATGATGACACACCTGCATCCGGGTCATTGAAACTGGACGTGCATCCGGCCGCCTTCGTCGACGCGTTCGATCTGTCGTTCGAGCTTGTTGAGGCGGATAGTCTCATCCTCGGCGCGTACGACGCCACGAACCGGCAGGTGCTGAGGCTAAACCTCGGCTCGCTCGAAGCAGGCAAGTATGTTTTTGAGATCGATGGATCTCGATGGGCGGCGGGTCCGCACGTTGTCATAGTTACCGGTCACTCCGGCCTCACCGGCTCGACAGGTGTCATCAAGATCGGAAAGCCCGGCGCAAACCGCGGCTCATCTATCGCCCCGCCTCTGGTGCCGTGACGCACCACCGGCGGATGATCCGCATTAGCATCCTCAACAGGAACCCGCATCGTAGCCCGCGCACCGCGCTGTTTTCCCGATGACGATCGCTTCCGCCGCGCTGCTGCTGTTTCTGGTGATGGACCCGCTGGGGAATATCCCGTTCTTCCTCTCCGCGCTGAAGAACGTCGATGAGGAGAGGCGCCGGATGGTCGTCGTCCGCGAGCTGCTCATCGCGCTCGTGGTGATGGTGATCTTCCTGTTCGTCGGGCGTTACGCGCTGCAGATGCTTCAGATATCGGAGCCGGCGCTCTCGGCAGCAGGCGGCATCATCCTTCTGCTCATCGCGATCCGAATGATCTTCCCCTCACCAGACAAGCCGCTGCGCGAGGATATCGACGAGGAGCCATTCATCGTTCCGTTGGCCATTCCATACGTCGCCGGCCCATCGGCGCTCGCCACAGAGCTCTTGTTGATGAGCCGCGAGCCCGATCGGTGGCCCGAATGGCTGCTCGCTTTATTCGTGGCGTGGCTCGCATCGAGCATCATCATTTTCTTTTCGAGCACCCTGAGCCGATACCTTGGCAACAAAGGTCTGATTGCCTTGGAGCGCCTGATGGGGATGGTGCTCATCACGGTTGCGATTCAAATGTTGATGTCGGGCATTGTCGAGTTTCTGGCCGACCTGTGATTGCCCGTTGAACGCGGCCACGCAAGGTCAGACGATCCGTTTAAAAGGAATCCATAGTTGATGTCGCAGAATCGCCTGCTCATACTGGGAGTGATTGGAATCCTTGTGATCGGCTTCGTGCGGATTCTGGAGCGGCCGGATGCGCCGGAGGATCCAATCGGAAATCTGTTCATGGTTGAAGATGTCGATCCGCTTTTGCTTGCTGCGTGCACTGCGCTGCAGGGGCCGCTGGAAGAGCTGTTCGAGACGCAGTTCGCGCGGCAACAGGTCGACTTGCAATCGGAAGCCGCGACTGGATGTCGCCTCAGCGGTCGAGGGATCGAGGCACCTTCAGGAGCATCTCCTGACGCCGTCCTCGACGCGCTGTTCGACACGATGGGCTGGGAGGCGCTTCCGCATGATCAACGTTATACCGGACGCGCCTATCAGCGGGAGCCCGTCACTTGCATGCGTCTTCTGATGGATGGGCAGCCGGAGGATTCGATCGACATTGTTTGTCAAGTAGATGGCGCCGAGCGGACGGATTAACCGGAGAGGTTTTGACGGATCCGACAAGATTCCCGCGTTTCGCCCATCGACAGTAGCACCGGTGTAGTTTCGGGGCCCACTGATCGATACCAGGCCGCTGCCATGGCTCGCGACCGAACCGACGCCCGAACGTTTTCCGAATTTACTCGCCGCACCTGGTTGGTGCTCGGCGCTACGGTTTCGGTCGTCGTCATCCTGCTCGTTCTCCTTCGGCTGTCGCACGTACTGCTTCTGCTTTTCGCAGGCGCGCTCTTCGCGATCTTTCTGCGTGGTCTGAGCCGGCCGCTCGCCTCGCGAATGAACATCAGCGAAACCCTGTCGCTGGTCATCGTGGTTCTTCTGATCGTGCTCGTGCTGGCGGCGGGAAGCGTCTTGCTTGCACCGAGCGTGGGGAATCAGATCAGCTCGCTGGTTGTGGCGCTCCCGGAAGCATGGGACAGTGCGACCGAATACCTGCGAAGTCGCGAGTGGGGCACCTGGCTGATGGACAGCGTGCCGCAACCGGGTGAGGTTGCCGACGGCGGCGGAGGCCTCGTTTCCAACTTCTTCGGCGTCTTCTCGACGGCGATTGGTGTGATCGCGAACGCGTTGTTCGTCATCGTGCTCGGCGTTTACCTCGCGATGAACCCGTCCATGTACTGGAAGGGCATCGTGCTTCTGGTGCCGGAAAGAAAGCGTGATCGCGCCGCCGAGATCGTCCGAACCCTCGGCGATCAGTTGTGGCAATGGCTGAAAGGGCAGTTCATCATGATGGCCATTGTCGGCACGCTCACGGGCATCGGATTGAAGATCGCCGGCGTCCCGCTCGCACTTGGTCTCGGCGTGGTTGCCGGATTATTCGAGTTCGTGCCGATCCTGGGGCCCTTCGCCGCAGCCATACCGGGAATTCTCATCGCGCTGGCACACGATCCTACAACCGCGCTTTACGCGCTGATCGTGTACGTCGTCGTGCAACAGCTCGAGGGCAACGTGCTCGCGCCGCTGGTGATGCGGGAGATGGTCTCGTTACCGCCCGCGTTGACGCTATCATCCACGGTGATCGCCGGTGTGATGTTTGGCGTTGTTGGCGTCTTGCTCGCGACCCCGCTGGCGCTGGTCGTGATCATACTGGTGCGGATGATCTACGTATCCGACGTGCTGGGTGATGACGTTCCGCCCGTTCCCACGTATGCAGAGGGAAAGCAGAAGTCGTAGCGCCGCAGTGAGGGGTGGATCAGTCGAGCCACTCGAGTTCTGACACCATTGTGCCACCGCC
>CAZKDQ010000044.1:11869-14681 GCA_964551345.1 uncultured Rhodothermales bacterium | reverse complement strand
AGTGAGGGGTGGATCAGTCGAGCCACTCGAGTTCTGACACCATTGTGCCACCGCCCGCGGCAGGCGGAAGCGCCTGCTCACTCCGAACCACGAGATGCGGTGCATCCCGAAGAACGTGCATCGTCATCGATGGCACATCTCCGCCGTCAATCGGCTCAATTGACAGCAGGTAAGCCTCGAATTCGCCCGCGCCGACGGTTATGGTTTCTTCGCCTTCCACCGACAGACGTGCCGTCCGGATCGCTTGCTGCATCGGGTCAAGGAGGCGAATTATGGTGCTGTAGCCGGGTGCAAGCGGCATCGCAGCGACGGCGATGTCGAGAGCCGGACCATCGCCCAGCACCGGCAGGTCCAGTTCTACGTCGATCGGTATCTCGCGTCCGGCCCCGCTGAGGCTGCCGGTCACGCGGTCATCAGCGTAGGTGAGATCGATCGTACCCATCGCATGCGAACGCCTCGCCACCGGCAGGAGCGTCTGCCGATCCAGATCAAAGGTGTCGACCGTCGTCATCCCACCCATCTGAGGCGGCATCATCATGTTGTCGATGACGCGCCAGACATCTCGGCCCTCCCGAACCGCTCCTTCGACGGAGCGACTGACCTCGAGGTCGATCGACTGCCCCGCGACGTTCATCTTCAGGTGATAGCGGAATGAAGCAGGGCGGATCACGCCGCCGTCAAGTTCCGGAAGTGCAGCGCCAAGCTCATCCGCACCGGCGGCTTCCGGTAGCGTTACTGTGCTAACATCCACCCGAAGCGCCTCAAGGCGCGCGGCGATGTCATCCGCCATCTCCTCCTGGTGCCGGCCGCCGAGATGATCCCCCAAGAACTGTTCTACAGCGGCAATCATGGCGATCCGGTTCTCGCGTCCGGCGAAGCCATGGCCTTCATCCGGCGCAACGAGATACTCGACATCGACGTCGTTATCCCGCGCCGCAACTACGATCTGGTCGCTCTCCGCCTGCCGCACCCGTGGGTCGTTGGCGCCCTGGATTACCAGCAGCGGCGATTCGATCCGGTCTGCATGGAAGAAGGGCGATTGTTCGCGCAGTCGCTGCGTGTCCGCGGGGTCAGTCGGATCTCCAACACGCACATTAAATATGTCACGAATTGCGGCCCAGTACGGAGGAATCGTGTTGAGGAGAGTGATCAGGTTGGATGGACCGACGATCGACACGCCGGCGGTATAGAGCTCGGGCGTGAACGTGAGGCCGGCGAGGGTCGCGTAGCCGCCGTATGAGATGCCCATGATGGCCACGCGCGTGGGATCCACGATTCCCTCATCGATCAGATATCGGACGCCGTCGGTGATGTCGTGCTGCATCGACCCGGTTCCCCACTCATCGTTTCCGAGGTTCAGGAACTCCTTCCCAAAGCCGGTCGAGCCACGGAAGTTGGGCTGCAGCACCGCGTAGCCCCGATTGGCGAGGAACTGCGGATATGAGGAATAACCCCACATGTCACGCGCCCACGGGCCGCCGTGCGGAAAGACCACGAGCGCGAGCCGTTCTTCGGCAACGCCTTGTGGGAGCGTCAGATAAGCCGGGATTTCGACTCCGTCGCGTGCCGTGTAGCGAAAGGCACGCATAGGCGCGAGGCCGTCCGACGGCAGTTCCGGCCGTGAACGATACAGCAGCTCGACCGAACCGTCCGTCCGATCGAAAAGATAGGTTGATCCCGGATCTACGTCACTCGAGACCGAGAAGAGCCATTGCTCGTCGTCAGCCGTCTTGGAGCCGAACGACACTTCCCCTTCCGGAAACTGATCCTGGAGCGTCGTGAGCATCGCCGAGAAAGCGGCATCCTTTGGATAGATGCGCCGGCGATCGCCGTAGTAATACGTCGCCAGCAGTTCGTCCGTCGCGTTCGAAAACTCCACGCCGGCGAAATCCGATTCGTTTTCGGGATCGGATTCGACGAGCGTCTCTTCTCCGGTTTCAGGATTGAAGAGCACGAAGCGCGTGAGATCGACGTCGTCGCCCCGGTTGGTGATCATGTAGACCTGACGCCCGTTCGGATGGTAGCGAACGGGGCCGCACGTCTCGAACACCGAGCACTCGTAGACGGAAGTCATCGAGCCGTCGGGATCGATGCGGAGAATCTCGGTGCTTCCATCGTCGGTGGTTCTGGTTGCAAGGCGAAGCGTGCCTCCAAGGTCAAAGGTCCATCCGGCGATTTCCTCGGTGTTCTCGCGGATCAGTTCCCGCCGACCCGAATCGAGGCTGATGCGATAGAGATCATGCCAGCGCGCATCCCGATCATTGAGCCCGACGAAGATGTTGAGTGGATCATCCTTCGGAACGGCGTAGATCATCGCGCGCGTGTTCTCGTACGGCGTCACGTTTCGCGCGGCAGGCACGCCGGTAGCGTCATCCACGGCGCCTTCCGGATCCACGACATAAACGTGATAATTCTCATCGCCACCTTTGTCCTGCACGTACAGGACGTACCGTCCATCGCGGCTCCAGAAGTATCCTGAAACGGGCCGTGCGGTGTCTGCCGTCAGCGGGCGCGCGGCGTCGAGTGGTTCATCGATGCCTTTAATCCAAATATTGCGCACGCCACGGTAGGGCTTCAGGAACGTGATGAAGTTACCGTCCGGTGAGATCTGCGCACCGGTGAAGGCGGGATCGCCGAAGAAGAGCTCACGCTCGATGAGCGGCGGCAGGTCGTCTAGGTACGACAGCGGCTGCACCTGGGCAGCGGCGCTCATTGGAAGAATCGCAAGAAGGAGCGCCCACAGGCTGGTCGGGAGGTAGCGGTGCATCGGATTGCCGAAGTTGTGTGACAGCCTTTGAAATAATGCACAAGA
>CAZKDQ010000044.1:6761-11769 GCA_964551345.1 uncultured Rhodothermales bacterium | reverse complement strand
AGCGGTGCATCGGATTGCCGAAGTTGTGTGACAGCCTTTGAAATAATGCACAAGATGCGCCGCGCGGCGTCGAAGTGCGGCACTGAGCCCGCCCCGTGTTTGCTAGCCCGCGCTGCGAGCATTAGCTTAGCCCGCTTCCGGCCGTCTTGCGCCATTCTCTAACGGACGCGAATATAAGCGACTGATGGATATCCCGCTCTACTGGACCGCGCTGATCGCATTTGTGATCATCAACGTGATGCTGATTTCGGCATCGGTGCTGGTGTACGCCGAGAGGAAGGTCGCCGGATTCATCCAGAACCGACCCGGCCCCAACCGCGTGGGCCCGGGTGGCTTCCTGCAGCCGTTTGCGGACGTCGCCAAGCTGCTCCTCAAGGAGGATATTCGCCCGTCGGCAGCAAACCCGGCCATCCATTCGATGGCGCCGCTGATCATGGTTACGATCGCGATGTCGGTTCCGGCGGTAATCCCGTTTGCGCGAGGCGTCGTTATTGCGGATGTGGGCGTGGGTGTACTCGTTGTGCTGGCACTTACGTCGGTCAGCGTATATGGCATCGCGCTTGCCGGCTGGAGCTCCAACAGCAAGTACTCGCTCCTCGGCGGCCTTCGGTCGGCAGCTCAAATGATTTCCTATGAGCTTTCGATGGGCCTGGCGGTCGTTTCGGTGGTTTTGATTGCCGGCACCCTCAACATGTCGGGTATCGTGGAGGATCAGGGGGCGTGGTGGGGGCTTCGATGGAACGTCCTGATCAACCCGCTCGGCGCGCTCATCTTCATCGTCACCGCATTCGCAGAGACCAACCGTGCGCCGTTCGACCTCCCCGAGGCGGAGCAGGAACTGGTAGGTGGCTACCACACCGAGTACAGTGGCATGAAGTTCGGCATGTTCTTCCTCGCCGAGTATGTCAACTTCTACGTCGCGTCTTTCATAATCGTCACGCTCTTCTTCGGCGGCTATTTGATTCCATTCGAGCCACTCTTCGCGGACTGGTTCTACGACAACGGCATGGGCTGGCTGCTCACGATCCTGCAGATGCTGACGCTGTTGTTGAAGGTTGCCTTCTTCGCCTTCCTGTTCATCTGGGTCCGCTGGACGCTTCCGCGATTCAAGTACGTACAGCTCATGACGATGGGCTGGAAATGGCTGCT
Organism: uncultured Rhodothermales bacterium; assembly: GCA_964551345.1. Lineage (GTDB taxonomy): Bacteria > Bacteroidota > Rhodothermia > Rhodothermales > CAZKDQ01 > CAZKDQ01. Next base: position 10,620 of record CAZKDQ010000044.1, on the reverse strand, counting down.
GCCGCTGGCAATCGCCAACGTGCTGCTCGTCGCGATCGGTGTCGCAATCGTTAAGACGTTCTTCTGATTGCGGGATCGAAGAGCGGGCTTTATTGGAGTGCCTGAGAGCGCCTCGACGGATTTCGTTCCGGGTGAACGATCAATCTGAGCCCGCACTCGTGATCAGCGTGGAGGGCGAGGTAGAACCTTCGGTCGATAGCTGCGCCTCCGCAGCTGCCTTACCTGCGTCATCATGATTCTCGCGCCCAGCATCCTTTCGGCTGATTTCGGACGCCTTGCCGCACACGCCGGCGAAGCGCTTCAGGCCGGCGCCGATTGGCTTCATGTGGATGTTATGGATGGCCACTTCGTGCCGAACATCACCATCGGGCCGGCAGTGCTGGAGGCGCTCAAACCGCTGCGTGACGAAACGGGTTCGCTTCTGGATGTGCACTTGATGATCGAGCATCCCGAGCGCTATCTGAAGGATTTTGTGAAGGCAGGCGCGGACGTGCTCACGGTGCACGTGGAAACCTGTCCGCACCTTCACCGGACGATCCAGGAGATCCGATCGCTTGGCGTTCGAGCGGGTGTCACGTTGAACCCGGCGACGCCGCTCACGATGATCGAACCTGTCTTGGCTGATGTTGATCTTGTGCTGATCATGTCCGTGAACCCGGGCTTCGGCGGCCAGTCTTTCATCAAATCCAGTACGAGCCGCATTCGTGACCTGCGAAGAATGCTCGACCGGATGGGCTCGAAGGCGTATCTGGAGGTCGACGGGGGTGTGAAACCCGAAAATGCACGTGCGATCGTGGATGCGGGCGCAGATGTGCTCGTCGCGGGAAGTGCGGTCTTCAAAGGCGATGTGAGCGCCAACATATCCGCATTTCGCGACGCCCTTCGCACCATCGCCTGATCAGCATGACGGACCGACTTCGATACGTCTCGGTGGCGCTTCCGCTTCCGGTCGATCAGACGTTTACGTATTCCGTTCCGCCGCAACTCGTGGCGGACGCCGTACTCGGCTCTCGCGTGCTGGTGCCGTTCGGCCGCAGAAAGCTGACCGGCGTCGTGGTTGAAGAGGAAGTTTATCCCGATGAAGGGCTTCGCATCCGCCCGATCCTCGATGTTCTGGATGAAGAGCCCTCCATCACGCCCGAGCTTCTGAAGCTGACGCGCTGGATGTCGTCCTATTATTTGTGTGGATGGGGTGAGGCGATTCGAGCAGCGCTTCCGCCCGGAACCGACGTCCGAACGAAAACCGTCGTTCACCGCCTGAAGCTTCCTGCGGAAGTGCCGCAGCGACTCGAAGCCGTTGCTGCAGCTCTTCGCGAGAACGCCGAACTGTCGCTTGCGGCGCTTCGGTCAAGTGCAGGTGATGTGGCGATGGCGGATCTGCGCGCGATGGAGCGGGAAGGCTGGATCTACGTCGAGAGCAGGCTAGGAGACGCGCGCATCGCGCCGCGAGTCGAGCAGCATCTTCGGTTCTCGAAACCGTATCAGGACCCGGACCTCGTCGTCGACATCGTCGAGACATTGCGTGGCGAGAAGCAGCAGCAGGTTCTGCGCATATTGCTCAGCCATCTGCGCCTCGGCCGGATGGAGGTTCTGCGGTCTGCCGTGTTGAACGAGGCAGATGCGCCGGCCTCTACCGTCCAGAGCCTGGCGCGCCACGGCATCATCGAGATCGTCGAGAAGGAAGTTTTCCGATCACCATTTACCAACGTCGCGCCCGATGTGGCGGCAGGCGAGCTCACGCTTCATCCGGCTCAGAAAGATGCCGTCGAGCGCGTGCTGGCAGCAGTTCAGGATGGAACTCCAAAGACATTCCTTCTGCACGGGATCACGGGAAGCGGGAAAACGGAAGTCTACATCGAGGCCTTGAAGCGCGTGCGATCCTCGGGAAAAACAGGGATCGTGCTCGTTCCGGAAATCGCGCTGACACCGCAGACGGTGCGCCGCTTCCGATCGCACTTTGGTGATGAGGTCGCGGTGCTTCACTCGCGGATGAGCCTCGGTGAGCGCTACGATTCGTGGCGCCGGATACGCCGCGGTGAATTCGACGTCGTAATTGGGCCGCGATCTGCGGTGCTTGCGCCGCTGGACAACATCGGCCTGATCGTGGTGGATGAGGAGCACGAAGGTTCCTACAAACAATTCGATCCGGACCCGAGATACCACGCGCGGGACGTCGCGGTAGTCCGAGCCAGCATGAACGGCGCCGTCTGCATCCTCGGCTCGGCGACGCCCGCGCTGGAGAGCTTTATGAATGCGCGCGGCGGCAAATACGAACTGCTCGCAATGCCCGACCGCATCCCCCGCAGCGACGGTCCGTCGGTGCCGATGCCGGAAGTGCGCGTCGTGGACCTGACGCTCGAGCGCAAGAAGCATCGCCTGGACGGCACGATCTCGGTTCTGCTTCGCGAGGCGATCGAGGAGCGCCTTCAGCGCCGCGAGCAGGTGATCCTCTTGCAGAACCGGCGTGGGTATTCACCGGTGGTGGAATGCGCGGCGTGCGGCTGGTCTCCGGAGTGCGAAGACTGCGCCGTGACGCTCACCTATCACAAGGCCAAGCGGCAGCTTCGATGTCATTATTGCGGTCGCGCCGGCCGCGTTCCGACGACGTGCCCGTCGTGCGGCGAAAATGCACTGCAGCAACTCGGCGCAGGAACGCAGCGCGTAGAGGAAGAGCTTTCATCGCTGCTTCCTGAGGCGCGCATTCAGCGGATGGATCTCGATACGACGTCTCGTAAAGGAGCGCATCAGGATATCCTGCAGGCATTCGGTGATGGTGAAATCGACATCCTCCTCGGCACGCAGATGATTGCCAAAGGCCTCGATTTCCCCAACGTGACGCTGGTTGGAGTGGTCAATGCGGATGGCGGATTGCTGCTCCCGGACTTCCGGTCCGAAGAAAGGACCTTTCAATTGTTGATGCAGGTGGCCGGTCGATCAGGCCGCGCAGAACGACCGGGTGAGGTCATCCTGCAGACGCGTAATCCGCAGCATCCGGTAATCCAGTTCGCCCTCACGCACGACTACCAGAGCTTTGCAGACGCCGCGCTTGCCGAGCGCGCTGCTTGCGCGTATCCACCGTTCGTGCGCCTCGCGGCCGTCGAATTCCGCGGTCCGACGGAACAACTGGTTGAGCGCGTAGCAGGCAAGTGGACGCAGATCTTGCGATCAACGGCAGGCGGAATCGATGTACTCGGCCCCGAAGCAGCATTTATCTCGCGGGTGAAGAAGCAGTACCGCTACCACACGATCATCAAGGTCCCGCGGCGCACCGACGCCCCCGATCTCCAGGCTATCCTGTCGCACACGGTACATGCCTTCGGTAATCCACCAAAAGGCGTTCATATTGCGATCGATGTGGATCCGGTGGGACTGCTTTAGCAGGAATTTGAGCGGAGGGAGTAGCGGGTTGTTGGGCGTGGCGCAGTCATAGGATCACTAAGTCATACGATCACTCGCGCACGCGCGCGCGAGTCATCCTATCACTAAGTCATCGGATCGCATCAATGGTTCTGCGAACCCGCGCTCTCACTCGCAGCGAACACCGACGCCGGTGTAGGCGTTGATGCACTCCACTTGATCAGCACGAACGAATCATGACACAACGAGCAACATTTGGTGCCGGCTGCTTCTGGGGCGTGGAAGTTGCGTTCCGGCAAATACCCGGCGTGCGAGACGCCGCCGTGGGATACATGGGCGGCGACGTCGAGCGTCCGACTTACGAACAGGTGTGCACCGATCGAACCGGACATGCCGAGGTAGTCGATGTCGAATTCGACCCCGAACTCGTCTCTTATGAGGAACTGCTGGATGTCTTCTGGCAGAGCCACGACCCGACGCAGCTAAACCGCCAGGGCCTCGA
>CAZKDQ010000044.1:0-6661 GCA_964551345.1 uncultured Rhodothermales bacterium | reverse complement strand
TGGATGTCTTCTGGCAGAGCCACGACCCGACGCAGCTAAACCGCCAGGGCCTCGATGTGGGGCGCCAGTATCGCAGCGTGATTTTTTATCACGACGAAGAGCAGCGGAAGGCAGCCGAAGAGTCGAAGCGGCGCCTCGGTGAAAGCGGGCGCCACCGCAAGCCTGTCGCCACGGTCATCGATCCGGCCGCAACGTTCTGGCGCGCGGAGGATTATCATCAGGGATACCTGGAGAAGCGCGGGCTCGCCTCGTGCCACGTTCCATCCATCTAATCTTCAAGCAGGCGCTGCGGAACAACCGACTGAAATCGCCTGTTGATCCGCCCATAAGGGCAAGTCCCATACGGCCAGCTCCCTCTGAATTCCGTCAGGACCGGAAGGTAGCAGCGGTAGGAGGTCGCAGCGGTGCGATATGGGTAGCTTGCCCTTTTTCTATTGGTCAAAATTGAGGCCGGTCGCGCGGCTCGCCTCACTCGACATATGCCGGAGCACAACGGAGCGTACGATGCCATCGTCGTCGGTGCCGGCCCCGGTGGTTCTACCGCGGCGGCCTGCATGGCGCGAGCGGGCATGCGCGTTCTGCTGGTCGATAAATCGAACTTCCCCCGAGACAAGATCTGTGGCGACGCGATCAGCGGGAAGAGCGTCGACGTTCTGCAACGCCTCGACCTGATCGATGACGTTCTCGCAGCCGATCAAGTCGGTTCATGGGGCGTGACTTTTGGCGCACCAACCGGCGACGAAGCCGCCATTCCCTTCACCAAAGCCCTCGATCGTCCCGTTCCACCGGGCTTCGTCTGTGCCCGCGAAGTGTTCGATGACCTTGTGCTTCGAAAGGCCGATGCCTGCGGCGCGGAGGTGCGGCTCGAAACTACCGTAGAGGACCTCATCGGCACGGAATCGGGCGTTCGAGGCGTCGTTTTCCGGCACAAGGGGATAAAGGAGAAGGTTTACGCCCCGATCGTCGTTGGCGCCGACGGTGCCTATTCAATCGTATCGCGCAAACTTGGCATTGCGCAACTGGACGAACGCCATTACAGCGCCGGCCTCCGGGCGTACTATCGCGGCGTCACCGGCTTCCACGAGCGCAATCACGTCGAATTGCACTTCCTGTCCGAGGCCATTCCGGGTTATTTCTGGATATTTCCGATGGCCGGCGGAATGGCGAACGTCGGCGTCGGCATGTTGAGTGCAGCGGTCAAGAAGAAGAAGGTTAAGCTCAAGGATCTGCTTCAGGCATGCATCGAACATCCAAGATTCCGCGATAGATTTCAGGACGCGGAGCCTGTGGGTAGTGTAAGAGGATGGGGATTGCCGCTTGGCTCACGGCCTCGCACGATGTATGGCGAAGGCTGGCTCCTGGTCGGCGATGCTGCCAGCCTCATCGATCCATTTACCGGCGAAGGGATCGGCAATGCGATGATCAGTGGGGAGAAGGCGGCGAAGTGGTCTCAACTGGCGCATCAGGCGGGTCGATTCGATGCGAAGTTCCTCAGCGGATTTGATGCCGATGTGATGAGATATCTCGGCGGTGAGCTGCGCGCGAGCCACGCCATGCAGCGCCTGATAAATGTTCAGTGGCTGCTCAGCCTCGTCATCCGCAAGGCGTCGCAATCGCCGCGGGTCGCCGATGCGATCAGTATCATGTTTGATGATGAGGCGGAGCGTAAGAAACTTCTCAAGCCCGGCTTTTATCTTAAACTCCTCGGCGCCTGAGCCGACGTGAAGCGCTGCTGAACTCGTAGCGCCAATCAAGCAGGAACACAACCTTTACATTGATCCTGCGTTGTTCACCTTCTTTCCAGCACCCACCTTCTATACCAACATGTATGACCTGTTGCTGATGGGCGGCCCTGCCGACGGAACTGCAAATCCGATCGTGACGCTGATGCCGCTCGTCCTGATTTTCGTCGTGTTCTACTTCTTCATCATTCGTCCACAGAAGAAGAAGGAGCAGGATCGGCGCGCCATGATTGAAGCCGTGAAGAAGGGCGATCGCATCGTGACCATCGGCGGCGTCCATGGAACGGTCGAGAAGGTGGATGACGGAAGTGTGCTTGTGCAGGTTGACAACAACGTCAAGCTGCGCGTCGATAAGAATGCGATCGCTTCCGCAGGCGCGAAAGAGTAGCGCCGGAGTTCGCGGTCGGTAGTCTTACAGGGAGAGAGGAAATGGCTGATACGAGGAATGCCCCAGTGGCTGATTCTATGTTCGACAGTATTGATGATGCAGTCGAGGATATCCGTAACGGAAAACTCGTGATCGTCGTTGATGATGAGGATCGTGAGAACGAGGGTGACTTTGTTGGTGCATCCGAACTCGTCACGCCGTCGCTCATCAACTTCATGGCGACGCACGGCCGCGGTCTGATTTGCGCCTCGGTGACGGAGGACCGGGCGGCGGAGCTGGAGCTCGAGATGATGGTCAGCAAGCCGGCCAACTCATCACTCTACGACACGCCGTTCACCGTTTCCGTCGACTACCGCAAGGGCACGACTACCGGCATCTCGGCGGCCGATCGCGCCAAGACAATCCGTGCGCTAGTGGACGCGACGGCGCGTCCCGATGATTTCGCGCGGCCGGGCCACATCTTCCCACTGCGCGCGCAGAAGGGCGGCGTGCTCCGGCGCGCCGGCCACACGGAAGCCAGCGTCGATCTTGCGCGCCTCGCAGGTTTAAAACCTGCCGGCGTACTGGTTGAGATCATGAACGAGGACGGCACGATGGCACGCGTGCCGCAGTTGTTCGAGATCGCCCGCCGCTTCGACCTGCGCATCATCACGATCAAGGATCTGATCGCTTATCGGATGCGCAACGAGAAGCTTGTCCGCCGCGAAGTCGAAGTGCGGATGCCGACGCGGTTTGGTGATTTCGACCTCGTCGCCTACGAGGAAAAGCTCACGGGGGATGTGCACCTCGCGCTGATGAAAGGTGAATGGAGCGAGGATGAGCCGGTGCTCGTCCGCGTTCACTCACAGTGCGTCACGGGAGACATTTTCGGCTCGATGCGCTGCGACTGCGGCGATCAGCTTGCACGCGCCATGATGCAGGTCGAAAAGGAAGGCCGAGGCGTGGTTTTGTATATGAAGCAGGAGGGACGCGGGATCGGTCTCATCAACAAACTCCGCGCATACAAGCTGCAGGAGCAGGGGATGGATACGGTCGAGGCAAATGAGGCGCTCGGATTCAACATGGATCACCGTGATTACGGGATCGGATGTCAGATCCTGCGCGACCTCGGGATTCGCAAGCTCCGCTTGATGACGAACAATCCGAAGAAGCGGATCGGCCTCGCCGGCTATGGCCTCGAGATCGTCGACCGCGTTCCGGTGGAGATCCCGCCCAACGAAATCAACCACGAGTATCTTCAGACGAAGCGCGACCGCATGGGTCATCTCATCCTGTCTGAGGTGGAGGACGGGCATGATGCCGCTGTGCTTCGGCATGTGCTCTGACGTGCCATCGTCACGGCGTCAGGTGGCACCGGTCATTTCGCGGAATACACGCTGAACCTGGCTCTGTAGCTCATCCGGATCGCCGCCGTTGTCGATGATGAAGTCGGCGCGTTTGCGCAGCTCTTCCGCCGGCCATTGATTCCGGATTCGCGCGCGTACCGCATCCTCCGTCGCCGCATCGCGCTCCATCACCCGCCGGATGCGCACCTCGAGCGGTGCATCCACGACTGCAACCGCATCTACGTGCCGGTAGGCGCCGGATTCGAAGAGGATCGCGGCTTCGTGAACGAGCAGCGGAATGCCTTCCGCCTCGGCTTTCTCGCGGGCAGCCTTGAATTCCGCAAACACGCGCGGGTGGACGATCCCGTTGACACGTTGCACGGCTTCCGGATCGTTGAAGATTTTCTTGGCGAGGTAGGCGCGGTTGAGCGCTCCCTCCGCATCATAACTCTCCGCGCCGAAGGCATCCGTGATCTCGCGCCGGACCTGCTCGTCATGCATCAGGCGCTTCGCCTCGTCATCCGAATAGAAGACGCGTGCACCGAGCTGCTCGAATAAGCGGCACACAGTCGTCTTTCCGCTTCCAATTCCACCCGTAACACCAAGTGTCTTCATCAGTCAAAAACCCAGTGAACGCTGAGGGACATGTTTGGGATGATCTGTGACCTGCCGCGGCGGGCGGTACGACGGATGACGTCCTGGTGGTCCGGCGGAAGCGCGCCGTAAAGCCGGTTCGAGATGCGCTGCATGTTGAGCCACCCTGAAAATTGAATGGATGATCCGCCGCCAAGGTAGGCGGTTAAGGCTGCCGTCGGACCGATTTGCCGGATCCACTCACGCCCGGGCCGGCTGATGAACGCAAAGTCATCATTTGATCCCACGTAACGTGTGCTTACGGATCGATTGAAATCGGTTCGGATGAAGTATCGGAAGCCCAGTTCAGAGACGACGCGTCGGCCCGCCTGCAATCGAAACCAGCCGTTGTACGTCTGAAGCGTGTCAAACGGGATTTCCGCGAACGAATCCCACATCAGCCGCCCGAGACGGAGATCGGTGAATCCGGCCTCTCCGACGAAGCGCAGCCCGCCGCCGAGGTCGCGTTCAAGCTCCAGCTCGTAGCGCATCTCGCGCGCCGACTGGTCAGACGGTCGCCGGCCGGGGAGGGTGAAGTCGTCAACGGTGTACGTCGCGCGGACTTCTGATCGCAGCTCGATCCGTGAGGCGTCGTCGGGCGTCCAGCGCACCACCGGTCGAAGGCGTAGCGATTGCTGCACATTGTTCTCGGCGGAGCGGGCGGCGTTCAGGTAGACCGTGTGGAAGTACGATCCGAAAGCTGTCAGTTCCGTCTCGAGATGCTGCGACCAGCGGTAGGTGATCGATGCCGTCGCGTTGTGATAGGCTTCGTCGCGGTCGTCGGCGTTGATCTCCGGCGTATCACGCCGAACGATGCTGAAGAGCGATTCCAGCCGCATCGATGCGCGCTCGCCAAGGTGGGATCGGAAGCGTGAGCGAAGCGCGACGACGCTCCGCTCGAAATCCGCCTGCTGGAGGATCAGCGATTTCTGACTCGCCTGAGACGACGGCAGTCGGTCGCGATTCGCCAGTCTCCGCTGCTCGGCATCCGCGCTCACCTCCAGATTAACATTTGCCGACCGGCGACTGCCGCTATACCCGACGCCGACCTCAAAATCGACCGCGCGCCGGTCAAGATCCGTATCGAAGTACAGCGTTTCGCCCGGTGCGCGATGCGTGCGGATGAAGCGCCGCATCAGATGCCCATCCACGGCTCCGGAAACGTGGAATCCACCGGCAAGCGGTGCGTGAATGCCTACGCCGAATGCAAGCGTGTCGCTCGATGTCGCCTCGATCGTTTCGGACAAACGGTCTGTCGGGATGCCGCGGTTGAGAAAGGATGCGGATTGGTAGACATCCCGCCGGGCCGCGCCATATCGAAGCCGCGACTCGAGCGTCGTCTCTTCGAATTGCCCGCCGCCGCTCGACCGAATGCTGACGGTGTATCCACGTCGTGGCCGCATCGAGAGATAACTGCCCGATCCGCTCATCGCCAGTGAGTAGCGGCCCTGTAGGTCGGGCACGAAGTCGACGTGCAGCGCTCCTGCCGGACCCACGTCGCTCCGCAGCGGCGAAATTCCCTCGTCGAGCAACCCGCCCGGCCGCTGATCCCACGCCACGCCCAGCGATGGCCGGACCCGGAAGGTCTCATCCGGACGGTACTCGAAGCCGCTGAAGGCCTGCTGAATAAGCACGCGGCTCTGGCTGAAGTACGACAGGCGGCCTTCGCTGATCGTGGTCCAGTTCGAACTGACCGGCCTTCGTGCACTCCACACCAGCTGGTTCTCATCGCGGAAGCGAAGCTGATCCTCAAAGAGGATAAACGCGTCGGAGAGGAAGCGATTGGCCACATCGAAATGCCAGCCACCCGTATTAACGGCCGCGCCGCCACCCATCCGCCATCGATACTGATTCACGTCTCGCACGAGCCCCGCCTCGACATAGGCGGAGTTAGACTGCGCCGCCAGGTCGGGCGCACCGCAGACCAGAATCAGCAATGTGCAGAGTACGAGGCGCAGCGGATGCCTCTCAGCCCGGCGGCCACGTGAACTTGCGACCACCGAGGAGGTGAAGGTGGATGTGGTAAACCGATTGCTGCCCATCTGGTCCACAGTTCATCACGACCCGGTAGCCGTTGTCGAGCCCTTCCTGCTCCGCGAGCTTACTTGCGACGGTGAACAGGCGGCCCACGACCGGCGCATCACTTTCCTGAATGTCATCGATAGTCGGAATGACGCGCCGCGGCACGACCAGAATGTGCACGGGCGCCTTCGGATCGATGTCACGGAAGGCGATGATGTCATCATCCTCGTAGACGATGTCCGAATCGATCTCGCGGTCGGCGATCTTCTGAAAGATGGTCTTTTCGTTGCTCATCCGCAAAGAAGTATTGGTGCCAGGTTAGCATCAATAAAGGATCTCTCCCGCACAGATGCGACCTCTAGGCCGCTGACGTTATCAGTAAGCTCAAGATATTCCGAAAGTAATCGGAAGCGTCGCATCAGGGCCCTGCTTTCGGCGCGACCGCTCGGGGGAACGTGCCCCGCGCGGGCGTGTAGGTTCGATTCTCATTCGCCCGTCGTTATCCATGGCCGTCGTCTACGTCACGCGCAAGGCGCACTTCAACGCCGCTC
>CAZKDQ010000043.1:17707-19594 GCA_964551345.1 uncultured Rhodothermales bacterium | reverse complement strand
GGCCGTTGTAGTCGCAGCGGTCTGAGGTGGCATTCTCATGACCAGGTGCAGCAGGGGCGCCAGAAATACACCGCCGCCAATCCCGATGATGCCTGCAAGAAATCCAAGTGCCGGTGCCACAGCTGCCACGATTGCCAGTCGACCTCGAGGTTGTGTCGAACCAGGCGCTGCACGGCGGCCACTGACTGAGATCATAGCGATGGCAGCTGCCGCCAATGCACCGCCCGTGATAAGGCGGAGGTGGTAATCACCCACAACGATGCTCCCTCCGACGAACGCCGCAACGACTGACAGAGGAACCGTTGCGGTTACGACGGCGCGGTCAAGGTGCCCTGCTCGAATGAACGTGCCGGACGCCCGACCTGCGACGAGGATATTGCACGCAAGCGCTACGACTCCGATCTGCGCCGTGGGCAATGAAGAGAACGAGAGGATGGCGAGATACGCCGATCCGCCGCCGAATCCGACGGACGAATACACGACCGCCGCGGTCAAAAAGAGCAGCGTCAGGAGAAGAATCTCACCGATGGGCATCCGCCGTAGCGCGGCCGCACGCCGCGCAGTTCACCCACTCGGCTGTGCCATCGGAATAGTGCTCGCGCTTCCAGATCGGCAGGCGAAGCTTTATTTCGTCGATCACATAGCGACAAGCCGCGAAGGCAGCTTCACGATGCGCGGCCGAGACGCCGACGTAGACCGCGACGTCGCCGATCGTGAGATGCCCCGCGCGATGTGCGGCGACGATCTTCTCAACATCGAACTGCTCCATCGCCTCCCGGATGACGCGGTCGCCTTCTTTCACGGCAAGTACCGCATAGGCCTCGTATTCGAGTGAGTCGACCGAGCGCCCGTCGCTGTGATTTCGCACGCGCCCTTCGAAGGAGACGAATGCTCCTGCCGCAGGCGTATCCGCAAGCGCCGACAGCGATGCAACATCGATAGGATTCGAGGCGAGATCGAACATCCTCAGCCCCCGGCGACCGGCGCGATGAAGACCACGTTGTCGCCACTGCTGAGCGGAGTATCCCAGGTCGAGAACTCATCGTTCAGCGCTACTTTCAGGCGCCGCTCATCAAATGGAAACGTCTGCCCGAGGCCGAGCTCATCGTACAATTCCTTCGGCGTCCTGGCGTCGGTCTGCATCGACTCAGAGCTTCGTCCGCGCGCATCGCGAAACAGCGCAAAGTATTGGATCGAAATCTCCTTCATGATCATCCCCTCAAGCTGAACACTGCCCTATCCGGCTGCAAACGTTTCGGTTGCCTGCTCAAACTCCTCGGGCGTGTTGGCATTGTCAAGCGCGCGTTCGTTTGCAAGCGATAGCAGTTCCGGCCGCGACTCGATGAGCACCTTGCGCGGACAGCGCAGATCGATGCTGAGTGCCTGAAGCAGCCGTTGCCGCGAGCGAGGCTCCCAGACCGCGCACAGCGGCTCGGGCAGGCCATCGTTCGCGCTCTCATACGCCGTGGCGATGCGCACCGGATTCCTGCCGGCGGCGAGCACCTCGAGTGTCGGCGCATCCAGCAGCGGGAGATCACACGCCACCACCAGCCAGGCCGCGTCCCGATCCGTTTCCATCGCCGAAAGGATGCCGTTGATCGGCCCGCGAAATGGGAGCGCGTCGGATATCGGCAGGACGTCTGATGGTAGCTCGACCTCCTGCCCCGCTCGCACCGAAACATAAATGTCGTCGACCACGCCGCGCAGCAGCCGCGATGTTCGCTGGAGCTGCGTCTCGCCATCGCGCTGAAGCGCCCATTTCGGGCTTCCCATCCGACGACTCTCTCCGCCGACGAGGACGAGCCCTTTGAGCGGTGCGCTCATCCGGCCAAAAAGAAACGACTCAACGAAACCCGCGATGCCATCGACATCATCGCGGTGGAAGAA
>CAZKDQ010000043.1:14088-17607 GCA_964551345.1 uncultured Rhodothermales bacterium | reverse complement strand
TCGCCCGGTACGTATCCTTGCCGGGCTTATCCATCTGGAAGCGATGCGCATCATGCTTCACGAAGCCGATGGCGTAGCGATCAGACCATCGCTCGATCAGCTTGCATGCGAGCGTCGTCTTTCCCGAGCCGGAGTAGCCTGCAAGGGCGATTTCGAGTGGGTGATACGTGAAGCGTTTGGCTGCAACGCGAGAATGGTCACTGGACATCCTTTTCGCTGCCTCATGCAAGTAGCCAGGAGAACGTGCAAGTCTTATCTGATTTCATGTGAGCCGATCCGCATCCTCCGGTGATCGCTCAAAATCCCTCTTCCCTCCTGTCTTCCTCATCAACCTGACGTTTCGGATGACGATGTCGTGCGATAGCCCTTTGCACATGTCGTAGATTGCGAGTGCCGCGCCGTTGACGCCTGCGAGCGCTTCCATCTCGACGCCCGTCCGATGATGCGTCGCGACCTCACAGTCGATGATGACGACCTCGCCTGATTCGTCCATCCGGATGTCGAACGTGCATTTCTCGAGAGGCAGCGGATGGCAAAGCGGCAGGATGTCGCTCGTTTTCTTGGCGGCGATCGTTCCTGTGAGCGTCGCGGCGTAGAAGACCGGGCCTTTCTTTGTGTGGATCTCGCCATCACGAAACAGCGCACGCACTTCGGGCGGAAGGACGACCTCCGCCCGCGCCCGCGCCACGCGCCTAGTGGGCTGCTTCTCGCTGACGTCGACCATTGCCGCGCGATCGTGTTCATCGAGATGACTCAGCATCCTCATCCTCCGATTTCGTTCATCGGTTGCGCGATCTCCGGGAGGCGGCCCGTCGGTTTCATCGCCATCACCTCGCTCAAAACCTCGCCGTAGCGATCGCGCGGGACGCGGCGAAGGTCGATCCCATCCTCCGACATCAAACACGCACGCAGCTTGCCGCGCGCTGTGAGTCGCAGGCGCGAGCACGTATCGCAAAACGGCCTGCTCTCGGATGCGATGAAGCCGATCTCCGCGCCGTTCTCGAGCCGGAATGAGAATGCAGTGGCATCGCGGTCGTCGACGAGCGGCGTCAGCTCGTGTCGAAGTCGCAGCCGAGCGATTATCTCGTCGGCCGCGACGAATAACTCATCATGCCGATGCCGCTCCGGCCCGATCTTCATGTACTCGAGGAAGCGGACAGGGATGCCGAAGCGGGCTGAGAAGTCGACGAAGTCCTCAACCTCCAGATCGTTCTCACCCCGCACGAGCACGGCGTTGATCTTAACCGGGAAGCCCATCTCCTTCGCCGCGATCGTTGCGGATAGGACGCGGTCGAAGAACGGCGTGCGCGTGATCCGCTCGAAACGATCCGGATCGAGGCTGTCGAGGCTGATGTTGATGTGCCGACAGTTCGTCTCGGCGAGAAACGTCAGGTGATCCTTCAGCCAGTAGGCGTTTGTGGTGAGGCCGAGTTTCTCGACAGGCAACCTGGCGAGCCCGGCCGTTATTTCTCGAAACTCTTTCCGCGCCATCGGCTCGCCGCCGGTGATGCGGATCTGTGTGATGCCTTCCTCCACGAGCCCTGCGCACATCGCGATCAGCCCATCGGGCGGGACGAGCGTCGAGGCCGACTGGAACCGTACCTTCAGCGGCATGCAGTAGGTGCAGCGGAAATTGCACACGTCCGTCAGCGACACGCGCAGCTTGCGGATGCGGCGGCCATGCGGGTCGGTTAGGACGGGAAGGGAAAGCATTTCGAAGTACGAAGGTCGACGCGGGAGGTCCGAAGTGGTGCTATGGCCAAGGGAAGAATGGCACGGGGGTGGGGTGCTGGATCTCGGGACCTGTTTCCACGAAGCCGTTGCTGGGGACCAGGGAGAGGAAGTCGCCGGAGCCGTTGGATGGTACAGGAAGGACGCGATCGCCTTGCACTCGAACCGGAACGAACTGGGTAAACCCGGGCCTGGGCTTCGGGAGGTCGGTCAAGAGAAAGGACGGCCGTGCCATCGGCATTTGCCCCGAGCACGCGTCGATGAATGGCAGAACGTAGCGCGCAAGGCAGACGAGGCTGGAGACGGGATTGCCCGGTAGCCCGAAGACAGCCGTGTTTCCTTTCATGCCGAACCAGAGCGGCTTGCCGGGCTTCTGGCGGATCTTGTGAAAGACACGCTCGACTCCTGCCTCCACCAAAAGGCGCGGCACAAGGTCGAACTTCCCCGCCGAAACCCCGCCCGAAAGCAGCACAACATCGGCCGAGGCAAGTGCATCATCGATCCGCACGCGGAGCACCGTCTCTTCGTCGCGTTCGTGGATCATCCGCACATCACCGATCCCTCGCGCAGTGAGTGCCGCGCGAACGGCAGGCGCGTTGGACTGCCGGATCTGGTGCGGAAGCACGTCCGCATCCACCCCGACCAGCTCATTGCCGGTCGAGATGACGACAACGCGCGGCTGCGCGGCAACCGCCACGCGCGCCGCACCGACCGATGCCAGCGCAGCGATGTGCGTCGCGTACAGCCGGGTACCACGTGGCACTACGACCTTCCCTCCCACCCGGTCCGAACCGCGAAAGTGGATGTTTTGACGCGCATCGACCCGCGCGTCATCGCGCACCGCGGCTGCTCCATCGCGCATGTCCACGTCTTCATACCGAATCACCGTGTCGGCTCCATCCGGCATCGCGGCACCGGTCATGATTTCGATGCAATCATCCGGCGACGCGAGTGTCAGCGGTGCATCGCCTGCGGCCTGTGTCGCCTGGATGCGGAACGTCCGCCTTCCCTCATCGAATGCTTCATGTCGGATGGCGATGCCGTCCATCGCCACGCGATCGTAAGGTGGATAATCGCGATCCGCCGCAACGTCCTCGGCCAAAACCGCGCCGTGAGCAGTATCCAGCGACACCGTTACGTTGGCAAGACGAATTACATGTTCAGCAAGAAGACGATCAGCTTCAGGAACGGTCAACAAGTTCAATCGCGTGTATCCATTGTGAACGTATCGGAAATGCTGATGATGTTTATACGAAGGTATCGTGCACGCATCAACCCACGATGAAGTATGCATCCACGATAGTCATCGAAATGTGACCTTTGCAGTGCAAGAAAGGCCGTTGAAGCATGAGGTTCATCGGTTGATCACATTGCGGGAGTTAGTCTGTAGGCGGCTGCCGACTCACCGGTCGCGGTGCTCAGTCCGCCCGGTTGTATGTGCCCCAATGTCCACTTACCTTCCTTTGTGAGAACACCAGCAGTGTTCTGCAATTGTACAACTGTCTGGCTAAGCGTCGTAACAAAAAGAGATAGACACATCATGCGGATGAAATCAACTCTCGTTGGGCTCATGCTTCTGGGGACGAGTTTGGCATTCATCGGATGCGGCGGCGGTGATACGTCCGAGCAGACGACTGAGCCCTCTACGTCCCAAACGGAGGCCCCGGCCGTAGAAGGAACTGTTCCTGAAGCGATGCAGGCGTTTTCGGATGACGGTGACGTCCTGGAGATCGTCATTGAGGGCGACGACATGATGCGGTACGACATCGAGCAGTTCAGCGTCAGCCC
>CAZKDQ010000043.1:11067-13988 GCA_964551345.1 uncultured Rhodothermales bacterium | reverse complement strand
CCGGTGAGTACCCCTACCTCTGCTCGTTCCCCGGCCACTTCGGGCAGATGAACGGCATCATGACGGTCGAGTAACCCTGACGGCCTACGGCTATCAGTACTAGGTAAGGACCCGACCGGGCAGCAGCGCCCGGTCGGCCAATACCCTGCTTCGGCGGTAACGTGAACCCGATATAAGGTTAAAAGATGACTAAATCCGAAATACCACCAGCCCGTTATTTGTGGCTTACCGTCCTGATGGCGGTAACGACCGTATTTCTCACCGGCTGTGGGGACGGCGGCGCGACGCGCACCGCCGATGCCGGCGATGCGGCAGCGCGTACCTACGTCGCTCCCGGCGAGATGGACGAGTATTATCTGTTTTATTCGGGAGGCCATGGAGGTGACGTGCGCGTTGCGGGCATCCCGTCGATGCGCCACATCAAAACGATCCCGGTATTCAGCCCGAACGCCGCATACGGCTACGGCTACGATGACCAGACGCGTGAGATGCTGGGTGATTTCACATGGGGCGACGTGCATCACCCGGGTCTCTCTAAAACCGATGGCGTATACGACGGACGCTGGCTCTTCGTAAACGACAACGCGCACAACCGCGTGGCGCGCATCGACCTTCGGGATTTCAAAACGAAGGAGATCCTCGGCCCGATCCCCAATACGATCGGAAATCATGGTTCGTCGTTTGTGACCGATAACACCGAGTACCTCTTCGGCGCTTCGCGCTTCGCTGCACCGATGCCACGTGGCTCGACCGCCGCGATCGAAGATTTCGCCGACGAATTCAATGGCGTCATCACGGCCATCGGCATCGATCAGGAATCGGGCGAAATGGATGTCGCCTGGCAGATCCTCACGCCTCCCTTCCACTTCGACCTCTCCTCCACCGGCAAGGGCCCAAGCCACGGCTGGCACTTTGTGACGAGCTACAACTCAGAACTCGTGCATACGCGCTTCGAGATCGGAGCGAGCCAGATGGAGCGAGACTATAGCGCCTGGGTCAACTGGCAGCGTGCGGAGGAGGCCGTCGAAAACGGTCAGTATGAAGTGATCGACGGTATACCCGTTATCGACCCTGCCGAGGTGCCGGGGATGATGTACTACGTGCCGCTCGCCAAGAGTCCGCACGGTATCGATGTCGACCCTACGGGGCAATGGATCGTGGGCAGTGGCAAGCTTGAGCCCTCGGCCACGGTGTTCAGCTTCGAACGCTTCCTCGAGGCCATCGAGAATGAGGACTTCGTTGACGAAGTGCGCGGCGTACCAGTCGTGAATCATGATGCGCTGGTGGAAGGACTTGTGCCCGTCGGTCTCGGGCCGCTTCACACGCAGTATGACGGGCGCGGGAATGCCTATACGACCCTTTTCATCGACTCGAAGGTGACGAAATTCCGTCTCCCGCCGTGGTCGGATGAGGAGAAGGCGGATCTTGAAAGCGTCGTCATCGACCGTATCGACGTTCACACCAACCCCGGCCACCTCGTCATCGGGGGAAGCGACACCCGAGAGCCGTATGGTGACTGGCTCGTGTCGATGAACAAAGATGCCGCCGGACGTCACCTTCCAACCGGCCCGCAGATTCCGGAGACCAGCCAGTTGATCGACATCACCGGCGAGCAAATGGTGATGGTATATGAGGCGTTTACGGATAAGGAGCCGCACTTCGCGCAGATCATCCGCGCAGACGAGCTCAACCCCATCGGCTTCTACCGCCGGTCGGAGAACGAGCACCCGCATCAGGTCTGGTCGGAGGACGAGACGTTCGTCCGAAGAAACGGCAGTCAGGTCGATGTCGGTATGCGCGCCGTGCGAAGCAACTTCGTGCCGGATAACCTCGAGTTCCAGGTAGGCGATGTCGTCAGCTTCCACATCACCAACGTGGAGCAGACCCACGGAATGAGCCACGGCTTCGGCTTCGGGACACACGATGTCAACGTCGACATTAGTGCGGGCGAAACCAAGACCGTCACGGTCGAGCTGGATCGCGCGGGCGTCTTCCCGTTCTACTGCACGGTCTTCTGCTCTGCGCTGCACCAGGAGATGCAGGGGTACATCGTGGTTCACCCCGCAGGACAGCTGCCGGGAGCGTAATCCGGGCGCGGCCTTCGAGTAAGTAGCTGCCGGCGCTCGCCGGGTGCCGCATTGTCGCACCCGGCGGGACGTCGGCTAAACGTTTACAGCCATTGAGGACACAGCGAGCGATGCCAAAATCCGAGAACGGTTTCATACGAAAGATGGAAGCCTTCCTGAACAAGCGCCTGAGCACGCTTTCTCGGGTGATGATCCTGGTCGCCGTCGTCTTCCTTGTGCTGACGTTCTTGTTCCCGCTCTGGCACATCAACCTCGTCGCGCCGCAGTATCGGCAGGGGCTCGACATGTGGATCTACAGCTACCAGCTCGTCGGCGGTAATGAAGGGCAGGATATTGCGGAGATCAACCTGCTCAACCACTACATCGGAATGGCCGAGATCCACGAGGCAGACTTCTGGGAGATGCAGGTCATTCCCTTCGCCATCGGGTTCTTTATCATCTTCGGGCTGCGAGCAGCCGTGTTCGGGCAGGTTCGAAACGTGGTCGATCACCTGATCCTGTTCCTCTATTTCTCGCTCTTCTCACTCGGCGCGTTCGTCTACCGGCTCTACAGCTACGGCCATGACCTCGACCCGACGGCTCCGATGAACGTGGAACCGTTCTGGCCGACGCTCATCGGCACCAAGCAGATCGCCAACATGACGCAGACCAGTCTGCCGGGTCTCTCCAGTTATTTCGTCCTGGCAGCGGTGATTTGTATGATCCTCGCGCTCTTCTTCTCGCGCAAGGAGCCGCCGTTCTACGCGGCACACCCTGCGCCTCGTGTATGAACAGTCGCCCTCTATGGATGTCGTTCGCGCCGGCGGTGGGCATGCTTCTGATCGCGGTCGCGGC
>CAZKDQ010000043.1:0-10967 GCA_964551345.1 uncultured Rhodothermales bacterium | reverse complement strand
CTCTATGGATGTCGTTCGCGCCGGCGGTGGGCATGCTTCTGATCGCGGTCGCGGCATTTGCGTCGGCACCCGACGAGGCCGATCCGTCGCAGGATTCACCGTTCGGCTCGCTGCAGCAGGCTGTCGACGAAGCGGTAGAAAGTGATACGCTGATCCTCCCTGCCGGCGACCATCACGGGCCGGTGACGATCAGCAAGTCCATCACGTTGCGTGGAGAGTCTGGCGCGCGCATTATTGGAGATGGCACAGGAAGCGTTATTACAGTCGATGCCCCGGGAGTAAGAATCGAACATCTTGAGGTTCGGGGATCGGGACGCGATTTGTCTCGCGACGATGCCGCCATTCTCGTGCTGGGCGACGACGTCTACATCGCTCACACCGATGCTCACGAGAATCTGCATGGCATCTACGTGCGCTACGGAAATCGGCCGCACATCCTGAACAACCACATCATCGGCCTGGCAGCCTTTGACCCTGATCCGCAGGTGGAAGGAGCGGAAGCCGCGCTCCGAGCCGACGCCGGTCATCACGCGCCGCCGGGTACACAGGCGTTGATGGGCAACGGCCTGCATTTCTTCAACGCCACAGGCGCCCACGTGGAAGGCAACCGCATCGAGCATGCGCGCGACGGCATTTACGTGGCGCATACGAGCGAATCCGTCTTCCGTGGGAATAAGATCCACGACTCGCGCTATGGCATCCACTACATGTACTCGAGCAACAACGTAATAGAAGGGAACGAGCTGTGGGCGAACGTTGCGGGGCCGGCGCTCATGTTTTCCCGTGATCTCGAGGTGAGCGGCAACATTCTACACGACCACGTCGGGTTTCGCGCCTACGGTCTGTTGCTGCAGAACGTCGATGTCTCAACCATCCGGGAGAATGAGATTCGCGGCAACCGTGTCGCGATGCGTTTGCAGAACAGCAGCGCGAACCACTTTCAGGGCAACCGGATATTTGGCAATCTCGCAGGAACGACCATCAACAGCTCCTCGCGCGACAACAGCTTCACGCGCAACGAGTTCGGCCTCAACATGCGCCAGATCGAGCTGACGGGGCCCGCTCCGCCAAACGAGTGGTCGGTGGATGGCGTCGGCAACTACTGGCAGTCGGCATTGCCGATGGATCTAACGGGCGACGGCATCTCCGAATGGCCGCATCATGAAGTCGACCTCATGGGCCGGCGTCGCGAGCAGTTCCCCGCTGTGCAGCTTCTTACCGGCAGCCTCGGATTGCGCGTGTTGGAATGGGCCCTCGCCCGTGCACCGACGCCCGGCACGCCCCACATCACGGATCCCGATCCTCTGGTGCGACCCGATCGAGCCGCTTCATCACGATGATCGTCGCAGAGAATATCATCAAACGCTACGGCGATCACACCATTCTTGATGGCGCCCACATCGCAGCGGACGCCGGTCAGTGCGTCGTGCTCACCGGCGACAACGGCAGCGGCAAGACGACGCTCCTGCACGTAGTCGTCGGTCTGCGAAGACCCGATGCGGGGGAAGTTCGGTGGAAGGGCAGACCTTTGACGGGAGCCGACAGCAGTGCCTGGAGGGAGGCACGCGAAAGCTGGGGCTTTATGCCGCAACAGGTTGGCCTTCCCGCGACCGCGACCATTCGGCAACTCGCGCACTACCACGCGCGCCTGCGCCGGCGCGACATCGATCACGTCAGACAATGGATCGCGCGCGTAGGACTTGCTGATGCCGAAGAGAAGCGCGTAGCTGAGCTTTCGGGCGGGATGAAGCAGCGGCTCGGCATCGCACTCACGTTTTTCTTCGAGCCGGACCTGATCGTGATGGATGAGCCCGCGAGTAATCTCGACCCCGGATGGCGAACCGCCCTCGCCGAATGGGCCACGGACCACACCAACCATGGCAGGGCAATGCTGGTCACGAGCCAACTCAAGGGTTCGTGGGGCCCCAACACCGTGCGGCGTCACTGCGTAGCCGGACGCATCGTTGACGTGCCCGATGATGAATCAGGCGCCGGCCGGACGTCAATGCGGTTTGATGAGGGAGGTTGAACATTGAACCGACTGCTGACCGTTCTGGAATGGGATCTGATGCAGGGGCTGCGTAACCGCTTCATGCAGGTGTTCGCGTTTGCGAGCATCGTGGGCGGTTCCGCGCTGCTCGTGGCGGCACCGGGGCCAGAGACGCTGCCACTGGTCATGATCCAGGCGCTGCTTTTCTTCGGATCGCTCTTCGCTTTTCTCGTCGGCTGGGGCAGCGGCCAGCAGGCTCGCGATCAGGGCGCCTTTCTCGCTGCGCAGCCCATTGGATCGGCGGAACTCGTCGCAGGAAAGCTACTTGGAACCGGTGCCTGGGGAATCCTCCTCATGGCGCTATTCATTGGCCCGGCCATCGTTCGAGCGGGGATGTTCGACAACTTATTGCCGCTGATCGGGCTGCCGCTAGGCTTCCTGCTCGTGTGCATGATTGCGGGAATGGGGATCGGGATGCTGGCGGCACCGGTATCGGGGCTGCTCGCTGTGCTTCTCGCATGGGCGATCAGCGTGGCGGGATGGGAACTCGGCCTGCTCGTACTTGGCCAGACACCGTGGATTGAAAATGCCGCGTGGCTTTTCGTAACGCTGCTGCTGATCAACCCCGCAGGCGCGTTTCGAATCGGAGCAATGATCGGTCTGGATTCCGTACCGTTCGATACCGAAGGACTGGAAACCGGGCGGTGGGTCTTCGAGCACATCTCGCTCGTAACGATGGGGATCTTCGCCGCATGGATCGTGGCGCTCTTCATGGTGATCATCCGCAAACTCGACCGTCAGGAGTATTAGATAGATATCATGTCGGATTCAAAGCGAAAAACGATCAAGCCGTGGATGCGTGGCGCGGCCCTCCTACTCGTAGCCGTACTCGTGGGATGGTTCGTCGGAAGCCGCCTCGGCGGCAGCTCGGAGGACGATCAACACGACAACGGTAACGGATCGAGCGGCGTCTATCGGGACGTGGCAGGTCGCATCGTCCGCCTCAATCCCGATGACGGCGTGATGACCGTCGATCACGAAGCCATCGACGGCTTCATGCCGGCAATGGTGATGGATCTCCAGCTTGCGGATCCGCGCGAAGCCATGCCGTTCTCGCCGGGCGACGATATCCTCTTCGACCTGGCGCACATCGGCGACACGTTTCAGGCCATCCGACTTCGCCGAGCGGATCACACCGCAGATGCATCAGAAAGCAGCCACGCGCTGCCGGAGAACCCGCTCGGCCGTGGCGACCTCGTACCGGAGATCGAGCTCTACACCGCATCCGGCGAACGATTCCAGCTGCGCGAGATGCAGCCGCGCCACAAGGTGGTGACCTTCTTCTTCGTGCGATGCCCGATGCAGGAGTACTGCCCGGCTCAGTCCCAGCGCCTATCGCAGTTGCAGCAGCATACCGCTGAAGCGGAGAGTGGCGTGCATCTGGTGAGCCTGTCGCTCGATGCCGAGTTCGACGAGCCGGAGACGCTGGCCGAATACGGTGAGCGTTTCAATGCCGACCCCGAGCGCTGGACACTCGCGGGCAGCGATGATGCCGAGGCCATCCGGGAGTTCGCCGATCGTGCCGGAGGACGCGTCTCACGAGATGAGACCGGTTGGAACATCGACCACGCCTTGATCGGCCTGCGCGTCGACGGGGATCGAATCGTCGATGTCGTCTATGGACTGGAGTCCATCGAAGACCTGGTGCGCGCGATGTAGCTCGCGATTATCGAGTGCTGCGGCACATCGATCCAAACGAGCGGCCGTGGCGCGTCACGAAACGTCGCGCCCCGACGGCACCGGCGAAACCGCGCTTCGCGTCATCCTGATGAGATTCAGTACGAAACCGATAAACGTCACCGCCCACGCGAGATACGCCACGTAGATGAAGTAGCGCGAGATCTCCATCAGAAATGGAAGTCTGAGCGCCTCGGAGAGCCGGAACGTGCACGCGGTGTACATACCGAGCGGAAACACCATCCCCCAGAACTGCGGGTCGTAGTGAAGCGGGAATCGCTTGTACAGGTGCCGCCACGCGCCAAGGATTACCAGAAGCGGAATCCACCACGTGGCTGAAGCCCAGAACATCAGCGTAAAGCCTTTGATGAAGGGCAGCATGTCGGCGACAAACGGCGTCGCCGCGCCGCTCAGAATCAGTGTCGAACCTGCCAGCGTCGTGATGGCGACCGCTCCCATGTTGATCCAGTACGGCGGTGTCAGCGCAGCCATCGTCAGGCGAAAGAACGTAAAGCGATAGAAGATGAGGGTGATGATGATCAGATAGAGCACGCAGCCGACCAGGAAGAGGCTGAGCGCAAAGAACATCATCCCGGTTGATGGGCCGTCGACATGGGTGCTGAGCAACGTGCTGAGGATTGAAACTGACTGCGTGGCCACTATGGCGATGAGCCAGGCGCCGTTGATCCCGATCCCGAGGCTCGGCTTCTCCTCCCGCACCGTCACCGCCGAAAAGAACGTGTAGGTGACGATCAGCCACAGGATGAGGCCGATCCACCATAGCACTCGTGCGGATCCGTACGACCCGGCGACGAGGATCATCTGGCTTCCCAGCACGCACGTGCCCGCGACGAGCGTGAAGAATCCGGCGCCGCGCCGGTGATCGATGAGATCAGCCAGGAAGCGCACGCGGTACCTCACGAGACGCGCGAGCGTCAAAATCCACAGAACCGCATACGCGACTACGTTGACGGCCAGCAGCGCGAGGGCGATTTGCTCCATCCCCAGAAACTGCGCGGCGATCGAGACGATGCCTGTTGCCATCACGAGCGCGAAGTAGCCGGGGAAGAGATTCCCCACGGCCTCGCCGATGGTGTTCAGTAGCTGCTCGTTCGCAAGCGGGCGCATTTAGGTAGAGGATGAAACGACCTGCTCCGGACCGACTGCCTACGCCAATCCTGGACCGTCAATCGATCCGATAAAGATACCGGATCAGCCCGCCGATCAGACCAAGGCAGACGAGGCTCGACAGCGCCGCCGGCAGCAGAATGCCCGTGTCGCCGCCGAGATACGCGTTCATCGTGGCGGTGAAGAGCCAGAGTTGCAGGATAACGATAAGGATGACGATCACAAGGATGCCATTGACGATCGCCATCTTCTGGCTGCGGCTGAATCGTGCGATACGCTTCAGGCGGCTCATACCGTGCGCGCCTCCACGCCGGTGGCGTAGATCGTGCCGTCGCGGATTTCGAGGTGAACCTTCGGCAGCGGGCGTCGCGGCGGACCGGAGATCGGGCGCCCGGTGGCGAGGTCGAAGTGGCCGTTGTGGCACGGGCAGTGGAGCGTCCCTTCCTCGAATCGCGCGAAGACCGGGCACAGCAGATGCGTGCACTTTTGATCGTACGCCACGAACGTCTCCTCGCCCGTCCGCACCAGCAGCCGCTGGTCTTCCTCATTCGGATACCCGAATGCCTTCGACTCGCCGACCTGTAACTCATCGACGTTCGCAATCGCCATGGCGGGAAGCGCAGGCTCGCGTCGCACCGCGCTGTTGCCGAGCAAAAAGAACTGCCCGCTCACAAATGCGATGCTCGTCAGCGAGATGAACTTGATGAGATCGCGTCGCGAGACATATTCGTCCTGCGGCCAGTCGATCGGGAAGTCCCGCCGCCAGCGCGGCTGCTCATCAAGCGGACGGCCATCGGGTGGTGTGGTGTGTCTATCGGAATTGTGATCGGCCATCGTCGCTATTCGTAGAGGTTGGCGAAGAAGTCGTTCTCAGTCACATCCTGTCCGATCGAAGGGTCCTGCATCCCCAGCGCGACATCGATTACATTGAACTCCTCCTGCTTCGGCACCATCATGTAGACCTTGGTGGTGATTGTCTGCTCGCCGAACTGGAAGGTGTTCATGGCTTCGGAGCGCGGCCGCAGGCGTTCGACCTCCTCGCGCGTTCCGTAGAAGAGCGCCTGGCTCGGGCAAACCGACGCGCACATCGGCTTGAGCCCGACAGACGTCCGGTCGTAGCACATGTCGCACTTCATCATCAGGTGCGTGCCGGTGTTCATCTTGGGGATGCCGAACGGACACGCCAGCACGCAGTTGTTGCAGGCGATGCATCGCGGCTGCTGCGCCGTCTGCACGATGCCGTCGTCCGTTCGCTTGATGGCGTCGGCCGGGCACACCTCGGCGCATGTCGGCGATTCGCAGTGCATGCACACCACCGGCACCGTCTGCGTCGAGTAATTCCTATCGACGAAGTCGAGTTGAATCATCGACTGCCCGCGGTGGGTGTCGCACTCGGTGCATGCCTGCACGCACGCCTGGCACCCGATACACCGGCCGGGGTCGACGTAGAATCCCATCTCGCTCGGTACTGCCACGTGTGCCTCCTATTTCCTCGTTCCTGATCCGGTTTGATGACGAACTGATTTGCCGCGTCAGCCCTGC
Organism: uncultured Rhodothermales bacterium; assembly: GCA_964551345.1. Classification (GTDB taxonomy): domain Bacteria; phylum Bacteroidota; class Rhodothermia; order Rhodothermales; family CAZKDQ01; genus CAZKDQ01. Next base: position 4,570 of record CAZKDQ010000043.1, on the reverse strand, counting down.
TGTGGCTCGAGCCGGTCGGCGTATTCGGGTGGACCGTCTGCCTTGAATACGCGCACGGCGCAGACCTTGAACTCGGGGATCTTCGAAATCGGGTCCTGCTTCGAGATCGTGAGCTGATTGGCGCTGCGCTGCCCCGGCCAGTGGTACGGGATGAAGACGGTGTCGGGGCGGATGGTCGTCACGACGGATGCACGCAGCGTGCATGTGCCGCGGCGGGACTCGGCCGTTGTCCACTCGCCGTCGGAGATGCCGAGTTTTGCCGCAAGGCGCGGGTGCAGTTCGAGGCGCGGCTCGGGATAATGATCGACCAGCGGCCCGATGCGGCGCGTCTGCGTTCCCGAGAGAAACTGGCTAACGACGCGGCCGGTCGTGAGGATGATCGGATACTCCTCATCCACATCCTCCGCCGGGCCGATGTAGGGCGTGACGTTGAACCTCGCCTTGCCGTCGGGGAAGTAAAACTGGCCGGCGCCTTTTGCGATCGGATTCCATGAGCCGGGCTCAAAGAGGCGCGGCGTTCCCTGCGGACCCGGCGGCACGACTCCGTCCGGCACTTCATCCGGACACGGCCAGAAGACGCCGTAATTGTCCTCCACCCGCTCCCACGTGATGCCGGAGTAATCGCTCGTGTGGCCCTTAGATGCCACACGCAGCTCCTCGAATATCTCCTTCGGGTTGTTGAATCGCAGGCCGTCGTCCTTCCCCATCTCCCGCGCGATATCCTGAATGATTTCCCAATCGCGCCGCGCCTCACCGGGGCAATCGACGGCTTTATTGATTTTGATGACGCGCCCTTCGAGCTGCGTGACCGTCCCTTCATCCTCTTCCTGAAGCGAGCCCGGCAGGACGACATCCGCATAGCGCGCCGTCTCGTTCATGAAGAAGTCGATGGCGACGAAGAACTCCAGCTTCTCGAGCGCCTGCCGCACGAAGTTGTTGTCGGGAAGCGAGACCATTGGGTTGAAGCAGATCGAAAGCAGGCCCTTGATCTCGCCGCGGTCGATCATGCGAATGATCTCGTAAGCATCGGCGCCGGGCTGAGGCAGATCATCTGGATCCATCCCCCAGACTTTCGCGATGTAGGCGCGATGCTCGGGGTTGTCGAGATCGCGTCCGCCGGGAAGCTGATCGCACTTCTGGCCGTGCTCGCGTCCGCCCTGGCCGTTCGCCTGCCCCGTGATCGTCCCATAGCCGCAATTCTTGCGACCGATCCGCCCTGAGGCGAGGACGATGTTGATGGCGCTCATCACGTTCATGACGCCATTGGAGTGATGCTCCAGGCCGCGGGCGTGCATCTGGAAGCTCGTCTTCGCCGTTCCCCACCATTCTGCGGCCTGCCGGATGGCGCGCTCGGTGATGCCTGTGACTTCAGCGGTGCGGCGTGGATTCCACTGCTTCACCTCCTCCGCCACCTGCTCAAACCCGACGGTGTGGTTCTCGATGAAGTCATGATCGATCCAGTCGTTCTCGATCATCAGATGGAGGATGCCGTTGAAAAGCGCGGTATCCCGACCGGGCTTGATCGGCAGGAAGAGATCGCAGGTTCGTGCTATGGGCGTTGCGCGCGGGTCGACGACGATCACCTTCGCCCCCATCTCGCGCGCCTGCCACACGTAATCGGTGGTGATGGGCGCGCACTCGGCGATGTTCGCGCCGCTGATCCAGACGACTTCCGCGCCGATTATGTCGCTCCACGGATTGGCCGATCGATCGACGCCAAAGGCCTTCTTGTTTCCCGCAGCCGCGCTCACCATGCAGAGGCGGCCGTTGTAATCGATGTTCGACGTGCGTAACGCTTTGTGCGCGAACTTGCCCATCAGATACGTCTTCTCCGTCGTCAGGCTCGCGCCGGAGAGCATGCCGAAGGCGTTGCGCCCGTACTCGTTCTGAATGCGATCGATTTCGGATGCGACGCGTCGGATCGCCTCCTCGTACGGCATCTCGCTGAAGCCGCTCGGCGCCGAGGCGTCCTTCTTGTAGGCATGAAGCAGCCGATCCGGATGTGCCTGCTGCAGGTAGCGCTTGACGCCTTTCGGGCAGAGCTTGCCCTTGTTGAACGGGAAGTCGTACCACGGCTCGATGCCGAGGATCGTGTTGTCTTTGACCTTGAGCTGCAACCCGCACTGCTGACCGCAGAAGCAGCAGTGGGTCTTGACGTACTTGTCGGGAATGACCTCCGCGTCGTTGCGCGAGCCGCGGGCGTAAGCCAGATGCGGGCCGAACGTCTCGAGCATCTCGACGCTCGGGATAGGCTGCTTGCGAGGTGAGTCTGCGGTCGGCATGATGAACTACGGGTGGAAGTTTTTCGCGTCTTCGGAGCCGAGCGGACCTTGGCCCATGCCGGGATTCGCGTAGGTGGGCATCGGGATCGGCCTGCCGTCGCGCGGGACGGGCGCGCCGCCGCGCCGGCCGCGCCACATCATGCCCTGCGCGATCGCGAGTGAGGCACGGCGGCACGGCGGGCAGATCCACTGGTAATGCTCAACCGGCTCGCCGCCTTCACCGGATACCACGTTCGGCATCTCATATCGATATCCGAGCCCGCGCTCGACCTCGATCAGATCATCGACGTGCATCCTCGAAGTAAACTCATGACCGCAGCGGCGGCACGTCGCCTTCTCCGCCTCCGTCCCGACATCCTTATAAAAACCAACGCCAAGCTGCGCGGGCCGCTGAAAGATGTGGAAGAACTTCCCGAACGGCAGCCACACGAACGTTCCGATGACCGTGATGGCGTGCAGTATGGCGATGAAGCTGTAGGCATAACCGCGCAGCCACTGATGGCTGGCAGTCAACATCAGACCGGTCAGGCTGACAGCGAAGAGCAGGATGAGCGGCATGAAGTCCTCGACGTAGCGCTGAACGGCGGCCGCGCCTTCGTCGCGCATGCGGCGGCGCATCGCGAGCATCACACCCGCGATGACGAGGAAAGAGGACCAGACGAGCCCGTGGAAGAGGAAGAAGGCCACGAACGAGCCTGTCGGGAACGAGCCTGCCGGGAAGCCGAAGACGACCATCCGATACCATTCCGATTCGCCCGGAATCGGCTCGAAGTAAAGCCAGCCGAAAACGAGCGGGAAGGTGATTAGCACCGCGATGATGCATCCCCACATGATGAGGAAGTGCGTGAGGCCGCGCAGCCGGTCCCGCCGGAAGATGAAGTTGTTTGCCAGCACCTCGCCGCCGAACCGCTTAAACCACGTTCGAAGATTGCGACCGCGGCTTCCTCTCCTCAGAAACGCCTGCCAGCCGCGGCGCCAGTACATGCGCGTCGGCGGGCGCTGCAGCCACATCGTATAGCGATACGAAAGGCCGAACGTGGCGAATAGCACCGAGGCAGTGTAGGCAACGAGTGCGGCGTCGAAGTGGGCGAGGTTGCGCGAACCGAGCACGATGAGCACGCCCAGAATGAGCGTGTTGATGATCCCCCATTGCGTCGCTTTTCGAACTTCCGGTGCCATCACACAGCCTGTCGTTCCTCCATGCACAGACGGCTGGATCAACCAGAACCTGCCGCTTTTCATACGCTACGAGGCGCCACGGACCGCTACGGTGAACACCTTGTAACTCGCATTACAAATCGCTGCCGCTTCGATAGGATCGTGACATGATGGACGGCACGGGCATCATCCGGGGCCGTTTCAGGAGACCATGCCGTACAACAGTAGAAGGAGGTGGCGTCATGCCGTCCTGGACGAATAAAGACGAGAGGAAGTACGAACACATCAAGGAGAGCCAGCAAGAACGTGGCATTCCTACGGATCGGGCGAAGGAGATCGCGGCGCGAACTGTCAACAAGGATCGCCGCGAGGAAGGCAGGACGCCGAACAAGCGAACATCGGGTACCGGAAACCCCAATCGCTCGCTCGAGGACCGCAGCCGTGATGAGCTTTACAACCGTGCAAAGGACCTCGGAATTAAAGGGCGGAGCAAGATGAAGAAGAATGATCTGGTGAAGGCGATTCGGGATAAGCAGTGATTTTGTCGGATCTGGCGGAGAAAAGGGCACCTGCGTGACTCGCCCAGGCCTATCAGTGTCGCGCCTACGGCGCTCGTTGATTTTCCTTCGTGCGGTGCTACCGAACTATCGCGCCTACGGCGCTCGTTGCCCTCTGCCGCGCCCCAAGCCGCGTAGCGGCGACAGTTTTGTAGCACCACCGCCATTTCAAGACCAAGCTCCGGAGGAGCGACACCAGGTGCGCGGAAACACCACCATTACGCGATTTCGCCCGCACCTACGATGCTCATTCCTACAGAACTACCGCGCCTACGGCGCTCATTGATTTTCATTCGTGCGGTGCTACAGAACTATCGCGCCTATGGCGCTCGTTTCCTTCTGCTGCGCCCGTTATACCGCTGTAGCGCCTATGGCGCTAATTGATTCGCTTTCGTGCCGGCTACAGAACTATCGCGCCTACGGCGCTCACCGATACTTATTCGTGCGGCGCTACAGAACTATCGCGCCTACGGCGCTCATTTCCCTCTGCCGCGCCTCGGCGCCCCAAGCCGCGTAAGTTTGTAGCACCAGCGCCATTTCAAGACCAAGCTCCGGAGGAGCGACACCAGGTGC
>CAZKDQ010000042.1:0-19600 GCA_964551345.1 uncultured Rhodothermales bacterium | reverse complement strand
ACGTGCTTTCTTGCCTCTACATACCACATTTCCCCGCCTGGGCGGTTGAGCGTTCGCTGGACGAGCGGCGGGCGGTCGTTGTGGTGGCTTCGGGGCGCGTCGTTGCGGCGAGTGCGCGGCTTCGCAGGCATGGCATCGAGCCCGGGCTCAGCGCCGAACGTGCGGAAACGCTGGCTCCGGATGCTCTCATACGGAGCCGTGATGCCGCGCTCGAAGAGGCCGCACGTGAGGAAGTGTTGCATCGCCTGCACAGCATCACGCCCTTTATCGAGCCGGCAGAACAAAACGTCTTTTACTTCCGTGGTGCCGATGAAGAGCAGCTTCGTGCCTTCATCCGCAATATGGGTGTGAAGGCAGGTGAGGCACCGCATCGCGCGACGGCGCGTCTGGCAGCGATCCGCACCGCGACAGGCAGTTTCCTGTCGATACCGCAGGAGCGCGTACATGGCTTCCTGAAGCGATTCCCGATGAAGCTGCTCGCCGACCTCGGCTTCGAGGACGACCTCATCGAGCGGCTCGCACTCTTCGGATTCACCTCACCGGCCGACATGCTGCACCTGACGCGGCGTCACCTTGACGCGCAGTTCGGTGAGGAAGGCACCCGGCTCCACGCGATGCTCCATCCATCCGACGAGCCGCCGATCGCGCTTTTCCGGCCGCCGCCGGTCATCCGTATGACCTTCGATTTTGAACCGGCCGTCGAAGAGCCGGGCGAGCTTCTGCCTGTGCTCCATCATCTCGTCGACGAGGCTGCACGGCACCTCGGCACGATGCACTGCCGGAGGCTCCGCCTCTTCCTTCACCAGAAGGATGCGGTGCGAGAGGCCTGCCGCCTGCTGCCGGAGTCGACTGCGGCACCGAAGACGCTTTTCAACCTGTCGACGCTCCTGCTGAAGCAGCTCCTTCAGGAACGGCACCCAAACGATGTACTCGAGCTGGAGCTCGGCTCCCTGCACTATGCGGATGCTTCGCAAGCCGCACTCTTCCGCGAGCGGCCTTCCGTATACCGCGCCGTGAAAACCATCAACCGCCGCTTCCCCGGTGCCATCAAGAAAACCGAAATGCGCGACGGAGGCGTGTTTCCGGAGGATGGGTGGGAGTTGGTTGATGGCTGATGGCCAACAATTACTTCGCACTTCAAACTTCGTACTTCGCACTTCCGCTTTGCTTCACAACCGCACATGGTTTTCGTTTCTCGCCGGCGGGTCGTCGCCTGAGGCACTCGTGCACGCCGCGGCCGAGCGTGGGATGGAGACGCTCGCCATCACCGACCGCCATGGCGTTTATGGCGTCGTGCGTTTCCAGAAGGCATGTAGAGAGGCGGGCATCAGACCGATTTTCGGCGCCGAGGTGACCGTCGACGGCAAGACGCTCGTCCTTCTTGCCGCCTCCGAAGACGGCTATTCGAACCTCTGCCGCCTCCTCACCTGCGCGCACCTGCGCGACCGCCTCGCTCCGAACGCCACATTCGAAGAGCTTTCCCGCCACAGCGGCGACCTCTTTTGCCTCACCGGCACCTACGACAGCCGCCTCTGGCAGCTCGTCGATGATCGGAAGATGGCTGCCGCCGAAGGCTGGATCAGAGAACTCGCCGGGATCTTCGGCCCATATCTGTCGATCGAGGTCGCGCATCACCTCCGCCCGGGAGACAACCAGCGGATGAAGCGCCTTGCCGAGCTCTCTGAGCGTACCGCCATCCCGATGGCCGCCACCGGCGATGTGCGCTACGCCCGCCCGGAAGACTACCGCCGCTACGACCTGATGACGTGCATCCGGCACGGCATCACCGTCTTCGATCCCCATCCCGACAGACCCGTCAACGCAGAGGCCTACCTCAAGACCGAGGCCATGCTCCGTCGCCTCATCCCTTATCCCGACGCCTTTCGGCGCACACGTGAGATCGCCGCCGCCTGCCACGTCGACCTTACGCCGGGCTACATCACACCGCCTGCGGCTCGGATCGAGGAAGGCAACTCGCCTCGGAAGAAGCTGCGGAAGTTCTGCGAGGACGCGTTTCGGGAACGTTATTCTGAGAACCGACGCTCCAAGGCCGCCGCACAGATGCACAAGGAGCTCGGCATCATCGAGCACCTCAAACTGGAGGAGTTCTTCCTCGTCGTCAAGGAGATCGTCGATTATGCGCGCGGCAGGGGGATTCGCTGTGCGGGGCGCGGCTCGGCGGCGAACTCGATCGTGGCGTATCTGCTCGGCATCACCGGCGTCGACCCGATCGCGCACAACCTGCTCTTCGAACGATTCCTGCACACCGGCCGCAAAGGCACGCCCGACATCGATGTCGATTTCGACTCCGAGCGGCGGGGTGAGGTCATCTCCTGGATGGAAGAGCGCTTCGGCATCGAGCAGACGGCGATGACCGGCACGCTCGTCACTTATCAGCTTCGCTCCGCGATTCGCGACGTTGCCAAGGCGCTTGGGTGGCCGAACGATGTGCTTTCATCCGTTTCGAAGGCCGTTCCGCCGCGCGGTGCCGGTTCGGTACGCGACTATCGCGTCCAGATCGAGAGCATCCTCGGCAGCAGTCCGCTGCTCGATGTTATGATCGAGATGGTGGAAGGCCTCGCCGGCTGCCCGCGGCATCTGGGCCAGCATTCCGGCGGGATGATTCTCTCGCGCCGGCCGCTGCATCAGTTCACGCCTGTGCAGGTGTCGGCCAATGGCGTCAAGATCGCGCAATTCGATAAGGAGGACGTGGAGGCGCTCGGGCTCGTCAAGTTCGACGTGCTGGGCCTGCGCATGATGGCCACGCTTACCGAGGCCGAAGAGCTCGTCCTGCGGCACGAGGACCGCCATCTCGACATCGACAACCTGCCGCTCGACGACACGCGCACCTTCAATATGATCCGTGCGGGGCAGACGCTGGGCTGCTTCCAGATCGAATCGCAGGGGCAGCTTCACCTCCTCGCGAAGAACCAGCCCGACACCTTCGACGACCTCATCGCCGAGATCGCGCTCTTCCGCCCCGGGCCGCTCATGGGCGGGATGGTGCACCCGTTCGTGCGCCGGCGGCGCGGCGATGAACCGGTCACATATCCTCATCCATCGCTTGAGCCGGTTTTGAAGGATACTTACGGCGTGGTGCTCTTCCAGGAGCAGGTGCTGGAGGTGGCGCACCGCTTCGCCGGGATGTCGCTCGCGGAAGCCGATGACTTCCGCTCACTGATGTCGAAGTACCGCGACAGGAACGAGATGGAAGCGATGCGCGGGCGATTCGTGGAGGGCGCGATGCGCAACGGAGTCGACCATGAGACGGCGAATTACGTCTTCGATCTCTCTGCCAACTTCGTCGGATACGGTTTCTGCCGGAGCCATGCGGCCGCGTTCGCGAAGACGGTTTATCAATCCGCTTATATGAAGTGCCACCATCCGGCGGCGTTCATGGCGGCGGTGATGCAGCATCGGCCGGGCATGTATAACCAGATGACGCTGGAGGAAGACGCGCGGCGGTTCGGGGTGAAGACGCTCCCGCCGGACATCCACAAATCCAGTCTCCGATTCGATTTGGAGAAGGATGGAAGTGGACGATGGGCGATCCGAAAGCCGTTGACATCCATCCTGGAAATCACCGAAGAGGATGCGCGGCGGATATTGTTCGAGCGGTTGAAGGCACCGTTCGAGAGCATCGAGGATCTACACGCGCGAGTGCGGCTGGATGTGACCAAGATGCGGAGCATCGCCCGTTCTGGTGCGCTGGATGGCATCGCAGGAGACAGCCGCGGTGCGCTGTGGGAGGTCGGCGTGGTGAGCCGCCGGCGCCCGGCAGGGAAGGAGGATGAGCCTTCGCTCTTCGACATGCCGGCCGTGCTCCCGGCTGATTTGCCGGAACTGGCCGAGCTCTCGCTGCAGGACCGACTGTCGTGGGACTATGAGTCGCACGGCGCGAGCCGGATTCATCCGATGACGCTCTACCGGCGCTCGCTCAATGAGATGGAAATCCGCCCGATTGAGACGTGCTATGCGTTCGGACGGTATTTCCGCAAGAAGCTGCCCGATCCGCCGATCATCACCGTCGCAGGCATCACGATGCTCCGGCAGCGGCCACCGACGGCCAAAGGCGTGCTCTTCATCACGCTCGAGGATGAGACCGGCTTCATCCAGTGCGTCGTGCGTCCGGAGGTGCTCGAGCGGCTGGATCACATCCTCCGCAATCCGGGCCTGATACTTCGCGGGCAGTTGAGTATTGCAGGCAACTGGCGCGGGCTCGTCGTGACGGAAGCCTGGCCACTCAACGGCATCTTCGGAGGATACATCGGCCATCCGTCGCACGCCGGCGGCCGGGATTCGCTTGTGACGAGGGCGAAGAAGGGAAATGTTGTGGATGTGTGGAAGTGACGTTCGGAGTGGGAAGTTCGAAGTGGGAAACTGCAAACCGCGAGCTGCACCTACTGACTATAATACAAAACGGGAGCCCGCCGCAGTGACGAGCCCCCGTTGATCCTGCTGAATGCGGTGATGTATTACTTCACCAGCATCATCCGCTTCGTTTCGGAACGTCCCTCGAACTCGATACGGTAGAGGTACATCCCGCTCGCGAGGCTTCCGGCATCGAAGTTAACCTCATGCTTGCCCGCCATCTCGTATCCGTCGACGAGATCGTGGACGAGCTGGCCCGCGACGTTGAACACCTGAACCCGAACGTGCCCAGGATCACGCAGCGTGAAGCTGATCGTGGTTGACGGGTTGAACGGATTCGGGTAGTTCTGGTGGAGCTCAAACGCATCCGGCAGATCCGCCACGCGGTCGCTCGACACACCAACGCCGGCTTCATGAGCGCCCATGTACGCCGTCTCGGCACCACGCTCGTTTCCGTCGATATCGACGTCCACCAGCTCGATGCGCGGAGCAAGCAGATCCTCATCGCCAACCGACGTGCCGGTCAGGCGGAGATCCGTCTCAGAGACGAACTCGACTTCTTTGGAAGACGAGTTGCCGTCGAGAGCCGCGCCGAAACGCCAGTCGGCGAGCGTCCTGAAACTGGTGCCTCGCCAGTTGCCGACGCTCGCATTGGGCGCGTACAGATTGTTGTCGTCCGATAGGGGCTCTTCCCCATCGACCGGCCAGTAAATGGCATATGCGTTGGCAGCATCATCCTCCACAACGAAGATGTTGTTGCGCAAATCCCAGCCCTGGCCCGTAGATCCTACGTGGCTCGCGAAACCAAACGCGGCAACCGGCCCGCTCGCGGTGCTCGAGCCGATCCGAACCGTGTTGTGGTAAATGAAGTGGTCGCTTCCGACGTCGGCCCAGCTCACGCCAAAGCCAAAGAACTCGGCATCCCCATACGAGCCGTTATTCGAGAACTCGGGGACAGCGATGGTATTGTTGTATACCCAGATGTCCCCGGCGTTTGCATTAAACAGGAATCCCGCGTTCGGCCGGGCGTCGTTGTTGTTGGTCGTGAAGCCAAGAATCTCATTTCCCGCAATGTGCATCTCGTGCGCTGTCACGATGTACATTCCAGCCGACCACGACGTCGTAGGATACCTGCCGGTGACGCGAATGCGGTTGCCCTCGTACCGCGCATCTCCCACATACCAGGTCGTGATGCCCCGCTGCGACACATACATGTCGTTATTGACGATATCCATGTCGATGGTAGCACCTTCTGCTCCGACCAGGGCTACACCGTGAAAGAATACCGCGGCCTCGGATCCGATCTGGTTGTTCTCGAGAAGTGTGCCTGTCGGGGTCGCTCCTCCCACACGTACGCCGGCGAGCGTAGGACCGGGTGTCGCTGTGAGAATATTGGTGTTTCTAACGGTTGCGTTATGCGCTGAGCCATAGATGCGGATGCCCGTAGAAGCGCCGAGCTCGTCAATCACCAGTGTGAGATCGCGGCTCGAGCCACCTTCCTCCCCAGATCCGTCTATGGTGACGTTAGGCGTGTTAATGATGGCGAGGCCGGAGCCGTCCGCGCCGGTTACTCCCGATTCTGAGATCGCGCCCATCGTAACGGTTGGCGTCGTTCCTTCCATCGGCTTGATGGTGAGCGGTGCGTCAGCCGTGATGGCGACATTGTTGAGCAGAAGATCATAACCCCGCTCATCGAGATCACTCGTGATGTGAAGCGTAACGGGGCCTGTTGCCTCGTTCGCAGCTACAGCCTGTAAAGCTTCCCAAAGAGAGGAATAGTCCGGATCGGCACCTTCAGGCGCAGTTCCGCTTTCCCCCACGTAGTAATCTTGCGCAAAGGCAGGCTTTGCGACGATCAACAGGAGGACGAGAACTGTCTGTACCAGTCGTCTCATAGGTTCGTGTGGTTTAGAGTGTTATTGGCGGTAGAAGGATAGCGACTTCCGAAGGACATTTTCATCCACATTAGCGCACCTTATAGTAAAAATGGGATTCTCGGGCGGTAGCGATTTCGTTGCAAACGGTACGAAGCAGACGATAGGCTTTAGACACCAGACCTTAGACGTTAGACTCCAGAAGCCAAGCATCAGACGTCGGAAGTCTCACGTCTCATAACGCACGTCTCACAGCTCAACGCTCATAAAAATCCGAGTTGAGTTGAGACGACCCACAGACGAACGAGAGCCGAAAGCTGCCGTCCATCATCTGACGTGTAACGTCTAATATTTCCTACCTCACAACAAAAAACAGGAGCCCGCCACAGCGACGAGCTCCCGTTTATCCTGCTGGATGCGATCGTAATTACTTCACCAGCACCATTTGCCTGGTCTCGGAACGTCCCTCGAACTCGATGCGGTACAGGTACATGCCACTCGCGAGGCTTCCGGCGTCGAAGTTCACTTCGTGCTTGCCCGCCGGCTCGTATCCGTCAACGAGGTCGTGGATGAGCTGGCCTGCGACGTTGAACACCTGAATCCGAACGTGCCCAGGATCACGCAGCGTGTAGCTGATCGTAGTCGACGGGTTGAACGGGTTCGGATAGTTCTGATGGAGTTCGAAGGCTTTCGGCAGCTCTGCGACGCGATCGCGATCGATCGAGACATCAACACCGGCTTCGAAAGCGCCCATGTAGGCCGTCTCAGCACCACGTTCATTCCCATCGATGTCGACTTCCACCATCTCAATGCGGGGTGCGGCAAGATCCTCATCGCCTACCGAGGCGCCGGTCAGGCGAAGATCCAGCTCAGAGACGAACTCAACGTCTTGGGAGACGGAGTTACCGTCCAAACCAGCACCGAACTGCCAGTCATTGAGGGATTCGAAGTCGCTGCCGCGCCAGTGGCCGACGTATCCGTTGGGGACGTACAGGTTGTTGTCATCGAAAACCGGGACATTGCCTTCCGGTATCGGCCAGTGGATAGCGTAGGCGTTATCCTGGTCAGGCTCGACGACGAAGATGTTGTTCCGCACGTCCCACTGCATCTCGGTCGTCTGCAGCGCCGCGTCCCACCCAAACGCTGCAATCGTGCCGGTCTGCGTGCTGCTACCCACGTGGATCGTGTTGTGCAGGATGTGCTGCGTACCCGCACCGGCGGCGTTGGTAACACCGACTCCAAAGAACCTGTTATCGGTTGCGGCACCGTTATTCGAGAATTCCGGCACGGCGATCATGTTGTTGTAGATCCAGACGTCACCAAGATTCGCGTTGATCACGAAGCCTCCGTTGATCTTGCCTTCCGACGTGTTGGTCGTAAAGCCCCTGATCTCATTTCCGATGACCGTCGTATTGCTTGTAAGGACGAGGTACATGCCGGCGGGCCAGGCGGCCGCCGCCGTGGAAACCGGATACTGACCCGTGATCCAGATGCGGTTGTGCTCGAGGCGCGCGTCATCCATCCACCACGTGGTGATTCCACGATAAGAGGCGTAGATGTCGTTGCCGAGGATGTCGCTGTCGAGCTCCTGCCCCGTGTTCGCATTGAAAGAGACCCCGATGTGGAAGGACGTCTCCTCCGAGCCAAGACTGCTGTTCTCAACGACCACGCCCATAGGCGTCGGGCCGCCCATTGTGATCCGAACCGCGGTCATGGCTGCACCTGATACGGATGTCTCGATGTTGGTATTCCGGACTGCAGAGTTGTCCGAACTTCCGAAGATGAGCACGGCGCGCGTGACTTCCTCATCGGTGACGAGGAGCGTCAGGTCGCGGCTCGTTCCGCCGGCTTCAGCCGATCCATCTACAGTCACATAGGGTGAGTTGATGAGCGCGAGACCGGCTGCGTTGGCTTCAGTGTCATCATCGACCGCACCCAGGCTGACCGTCGGAGTCGTTCCCGGCAGAGGCCTGATCGTGAGCGGAGCTGATTCAGTAAAGGCCGCTCCTTCCAGTACCGCTCCGCCATCCTCATCCAGATCGCTGGTGATGTAGAGCGTGATCGGTCCTGTCGGCTCGTTGTCTTCGAAAGCTGCGAAGGCATCTTCGAGCGAAGAGAAATGGGGATCGGAACCACCAGGTGCCGTTCCTTCGGCGCCGACGTAGAAGTCGCCGGCGTAGACTTCGGGAAACTCCAACGTGAATGCAGCAACACCTGCATTGGCTGCCAGCGCGTAGATGGTGGCCGTCTCACCATCGTCATCCACGACGACTTCCATATCGCCGCTCATGAACAGGTTCGGAACGGCACCTAGCGAGGGCGTGTGATACATGTAGACAGCACCGCCGCCGGTTACGTCGAACAGGGCCACGCGCTGCTCGTCACCATCCGGGCCATCAAACGTGGCGAGGAAGGCGCGGTCTCCGACTTCGAAGTACTGCATGGTGTTGGAGAGCATCCAATCGCCGGAGATCGTGCTGACATGGGTGCCGTCGATGTTGTAGAGAGCCGGATTCATCCCCGCTTCGCCCTCCCACGGCGAGGCATTGTAATAGATGAACTCATCACCGAGCCCGACAGGGGCAACTGAGGGCTGGATTCCGCCGTCCGTGAAACCGTCAAACGTGATGACGTCGTGGGAAAATGAGTCCCCATTATCCTCGGTCGTGAAGCGGTAGACCTCATTGCTTCGCGACGCAGGGGCATAGATGGCAAGCGTGTTGTCTGACGCCGAGCCAACGACGGTGATCTTGTCACCAAGACGCGCCGCGGTCCCGGTGAAATCGATTACGACCTCCGCCTCCGCTTCGAGATCGGTCCAACGATAAACCTTGAACGGGTCGCCGCTGGCGCCAAGCGTGAGATTTGCAGCGAAGATGACACCGTCATCGGAGACGCCGATGTCATTGATGGCGTACGTGCCACCTGATACGCCCTCGGGGTTCAGCGTACCCGCGTCGGCGCCTGTTTCAGCATTGTGCAGGAAGACACCTGTTCCCATTCCCCCGCGCGATGCCACCAGCACAAGGGCTTCGTCGTCGAACTCGCCGTATGCGAGGCCGCGCTCTGTGGAGCTTCCAAAGTAATCAGGAAGCATGAAGCCGGTTCGCTCCCAGCCCGACTCGACCTGCGCGTAGGCCGAGAGGGTAAAGGCGAACATCAATAGAAGTGCTACTGGTAACGTTCTTCTCATGACACGACTGTGGTTATACGGACGATGATGATCGCGACAGAATACGAATCCATCGCGTCGGAGTCACGGCCAATCGTGTTTGGGAAGTACGGTAACCTCTTAACGGAGCATATGTGTGGTTACATGGGAGCCGAATCGGGCGGCGAAGGCGATTACGGCGTTGCCAGCGGCATCATGAACAGGGCGATGACGGGCTCCGTTTCGCCCGCGTATGAGAATCGTGTAGCGCGCGCCTTGAACCAGTCCCATCGCTCGCCGGTGCGCAGGCGAGTCACCCACTCAAGCGCGGGCGCCTGACCGGACACGATGCGATCGAGCATCATACGCGTGTTCAGCATGTCCTTGCTGTGGAGAAGCATCAGGATTGACTCACCCTGCAGGTCCGGGCCGTGCCGGCGCATCAGCATCCGCTCCACGGATGCGCTGAGATAACGGATCGTCGCATCCATATTCAGGATGATGACGTTGTCGCCGTGGGCAAGCTGCAGGACGCGATAACGCTTCCGATCGCCGATCAGGTACGTGTCGAACGTCCCGTCGGGACACGTGCTGGCGCCGGGATGAGATTGCATAGCGAAGCGGGAGGATGAATCGGCAGGGTGTTCGGAAGCTATTGACTGCGGCGTCTGCGGCCACTCATCCTTGCGCGCACTTCTGAAACGCTATGGCTCCATCGGTATGCGCTCTACCGGAGGCTCCACACGTCAGCTTCCGGCTCACCCCAAGTCGTAACGGTCGCGTGACGAGCTGGTAGATAGGTAACGGATCGGGTGGAAAAGTAGCGGGCCGATGGAGGGTGCAAGTCCCTTTTGGGCAAGGGTTTTACACCCACATAATTTTCGTCGTACAGCCGCATCAGGTGCGAATCGCGACCTGGGGCACGTGTGGCAGGTTCTGCCCCAATCGATCTGTTGATCGTGCTGATCCATCGGCACTGATTCCACCGTCGAGGCATGCCGCTTGAACCCGGCTCGCAGCGGAACAACACCGTCCGCTTCAACACGCGATTCCCGGCTTCATGTCAATACCGATCCGCACGACGCTTCTTGCCCTCGTCATCACCCTATTCGCGACAACCGTTCAGGCCGAACCCTACTTCGACTCGTGCGCGCTCAAGACGGGGCGAAGCGCCAGTCTGATCATTCCTGCTGCGGCGCAGCCGACCATCAACGGCGAACCGCTCGCGAAGGGAAGCGAGATTGCGGTCTTTACGCCTGAAGGTGCGTGCGCCGGCCGGGCAATGTGGAACGAAGCGAGCCTCGCCATTACGATCTGGGGCAACGACCTGCTCACGCCGGTGAAGGAAGGTCTTGAAACGGGCGATCAGGTTTCCTTCCAGATCTGGGACTCGAACTCAAAGAAGCTGTACGTCGGCCCCGGTCTCGTCCAGACCTCGCTTGACAGCTCACGGACGTATTTCCGCACCGAGTCCACGTTTGTTGAAGGTGCCATTTTTCGCGTCACCGGCCTTTCAATCGATACGCGGCACTCACCGGCGCTGGTGGCCCCGGATAACGGTGGCAGCATTCATGATCACCGGGTTGCTTTGTCATGGCGGACGGTCAACGGTGCAGCCAGGTATCATCTTCAGATCGCGACGAACAGCACGTTCGCAGATCCGGTTGTGGATGCGGTCGTGAATGAAGCGGAAGCCTCGGTCGATCTCGACGAAGAAGCGACCTACTTCTGGCGCGTCGGTTCGGATGGTGTGAACGGCACCTCATGGTCCGAGACGTACTCATTCACCGTTGACGCCAACGCCAAGGCGACCGATCTGCCTGAAGGCTTTGCGCTCGAACAGAACTATCCGAACCCGTTCAACCCCGCTACGACGATCCCATTCTCGCTAAGCGACGATTCGGACGTCACGCTCGAGATCTACAACATGCTCGGTCAGCGAGTGGCGACGCTCGTCGACGGCTACCTGGCTTCGGGTCGGCATGAGATCAACTGGAACGCCTCCGATCAGCCGAGCGGCATGTATATCTATCGTCTGACGTCAGGGCGCGAGGTTCGCACCATGACGCTGACGCTGGTGAAGTAGGGATCCCGCTGAACCTTTCCGAAATGGGCAGGGTTGGAGGCACCTTCCGATTCGGGGCGCGTATGCGCGCGCCCTTCACCATGACTCGGTGCCTCATGAAGATCAACAGGCATTCATACAGCCGGGACCTCGTCCAGGCCGCAGAATCGTTTCTGATCGACCAGTTCGAAAGCCCGACGCAGTACACCGAAGCCCTTCATCTTCCGGACCTCGTTGATGCGGCGATGCATATCGTGACCGATGCCGCATGGATTCAGCCTGCCGGCTCACGTCCGCATCCTCTCGACGTCTCCGTTGGGGAATATGGAGGAGATGACGATGAGGACGAGGAAGATTAGCAGGAGGTGGGGCAGCGGAGGCGCGTTGAGTCATCGGATCACTTAGTCATACGATGACTCGCGTGCGCGCGCGCGTGAGTCATCCTATCACTAAGTCATCGGATGAGCCCCTTACCCTCGCCCTACACCTGCACCCGCCTCAGTCGAAGCGCGTTGGTAATCACGAAGAGGCTCGACATCGCCATCGCAAGCGCGGCGAACATCGGGTTCATCAGAATGCCGAAGCTCGGGTAGAGCACACCTGCAGCAACGGGGATCAGCAGGATGTTGTAGCCGAAGGCCCAGAACAGATTCTGCTTGATGTTGCGGATCGTGGCGCGCGAAAGGGCGAACGCGCGAGGCACGCCTGTCAGATCGCCGGACATCAGAACGACGTCGGCGGATTCGATGGCGATGTCCGTGCCGGTGCCGATTGCGATACCGACATCCGCCGTGGCGAGTGCCGGCGCGTCGTTGATTCCGTCGCCCACGAAGGCCACGCGATGTTTGCCATCGCTCTGTAGCGCCTTCACCGCGTCGACTTTGCCGTCAGGCAAGACATCCGCAACGACCTGATCGATACCGACTCGATCCGCGACGACCTGCGCCGTCCTGGCGTTGTCTCCCGTGATCATCGCGATGCGGAACCCGAGCTCATGCAGGCTCCGGATAACCGCCGGCGTCGTCGCCTTCACGGGATCGGCCACTCCGATGACTCCGATCGCTTCGCCATCAACGGCAACGACGACGATCGACTGGCCGGCTTCGGTGAGGGCTTCAGCCATGCCTCCAACGGCCTCGTGATTGATCAACTCGCGTTCCATCAGCCTTACGGCGCCGGCAACGACAGCGCGCCCGCCGACGAGCCCCGAAACGCCAAAGCCCGGATGCGCCTCGAAGTCATCGACTTCCGCGAGCTCGATCGATCGCTGCTCGGCTTCATCCACAATCGCGCGTGCAACCGGATGCTCGGACCGCATCTCGAGCGACGCCACGAGCTGAAGCAGCTCATCCTCCAGCATCGATCCTCTGACGCGAATATCCGTGACACGCGGCCTGCCTTCCGTCAGCGTTCCCGTCTTGTCGAGTGCGATGACTTCGGCGTCTTTAAGCGATTGCAGGGCTTCACCTTTACGGAAGAGGATGCCGAGATCCGCCGCCCGTCCCGTCCCAACCATCACCGACATCGGCGTGGCGAGGCCCATCGCGCACGGGCATGCGATGATGAGAACAGCCACTGTGTTGACGAGCGCGAAGGTCAGCGCCGGCTGCGGGCCGAAGACCATCCACACAACAAATGTGACGGCGGCAACGGCGAGCACCGCCGGCACGAAGACGGCCACTACGCGGTCGGCAAGCTTCTGAATCGGCGGGCGTGACGCCTGGGCACGCTCCACCATCTGTATGATTTGCGACAGAACGGTCTCGCGTCCAACACGGGTCGCGGTGAAGGTCAGGCTGCCGGTGCCGTTGATCGTCCCTCCGATCACCTCCGCGCCTTCCTCCTTCTCCACCGGAACAGGCTCGCCGGTAATCATCGACTCATCGATGAATGAGCCTCCATCCACAACAATACCATCGACGGGGATCTTCTCACCGGGCCGCACCATCACGGTGTCACCAAGCTGCACGCGATCCACGTCGATCTCCTCTAGAACGCCGTTTCGCATCACGCGTGCCGTTCGCGGCTGGATGCGCATCAGCTTCTTGATGGCCTCGCTCGTGCGGCCACGAGCCATCGACTCGAGATACCGCCCGAGCAGCACAAGGGTAATGATGACGGCTGCCGCCTCGTAATAAACGTGCGCCGTGCCTTCGGGAAGGATGCCCGGCGCGAACGTGGCAACGACTGAATAGCCGTAGGCGGCGCTCGTGCCGATCATCACCAGCGCGTTCATGTCCGGGCTGCGGTGCCGGAGCGATGCCCAGCCGGTTCGATAAAATTGCAAACCCGGCCCGAACTGCACGATGCTGCCGAGAACGAACAGGATGAAATAGAGTCCGTCGCGGCCGAGCGTATTGTGGAGCCAGTCGCCGAAGGCGGGAATCATCATCCCGCCCATGTCAAGAATGAGGATCGGCGTGGTGACGGCGGCCGCGAGACCGAGGCGGCGCAACGACTTCTTCCGCTCCCTTTCCCGGCGCTCGGCTTCCTCGTCTGCAGATGAATCTTCCGGCTGCTCAACAACCTGGTAACCCACGTCCTCAATCGCCTGGGCCAGAGTTGACACATCAACGGCGCCGGCTACGTATTTGACGGTGGCGCGCTCGGTGGCGAGGTTGACGTCCGCCTCGATCACGCCCGTCACCTTCTCCAGCGCACGGCCGACGCGGTTCACGCATGCGGCGCAGGTCATTCCAGAAACGATGAGCGTGGCCTCGGATTCCGCAGCCTCGTAACCGCTGTCGCGGACAGCATGAATGAGATTCGATGCAGGCACCGCGCCATTGCGCATGCGAACGGTCGCGCGGTTCGTCGCCAGGTTGACGTCGACCGCCTCGACTCCTTCCACCTTTCCAAGCGCCCGCTCGACGCGCCCGACACACGCCGCGCACGTCATCCCCTCTACCGGAAGCGTGATCTCCGAATCACTATCTCGTGTAGTTGCCGCATCGCTCATCACATTCACCCTAACTGCCGCTGAAGTAAATCCATGATTTCGTTGTAGCTGCGGTCGGCCGCTTCCGGATTTCCCGACCGAATGGCATCCGTGACGCAGGTCTCGAGGTGGTTGCGCGTGATGACGTTCGCCGCGCCACGCAGCGCCTGCTGAACGGACGCGAACTGGTTCAGGATGTCGCCGCAGTAGCGATCCTCTTCCACCATCCGCTGCAGGCCGCGCACCTGCCCTTCGATCCGGCGAAGGCGACGCACGACGTCATCCTTCTTCTCTGCCTCCATCTGCATGGTCATTCCTCCACTGAATAACCTTCCTCTTCAATCGCCGCCGCGATGGCACCGGAATCAATTTTCTCCTCGTCGAAACGAATGCTGGCGGTGCCGATACCCACCTCGTTCACCTCAACACCTTCGAGTTTCTCAAGCGCGCCTTCAACGGCCTTGACGCAGTGCCCACAGCTCATTCCCGCGATGTTCAGTGTAGCTTCTCGCATCGTATCTTCCTCTTGAAATGGTTTTTGTGATAGGGTACCCCCCTATACTAATCCGCCACAGTCTGTTCCGTAAAGATCCGATGATGCTATGGAACGGGCTCTGGTGCGTCTAATGATGTATGGCTCGCCTCACACAATTTCAAAAGGATGCCCTCGATGAGGTCATGCAGCGGCTGGATGACGGCACGCGCTACACGACCATCCAGGGTTATGCCGGTACGGGAAAAACCTTTTTGCTCGGCCGGATGGTGCGGCGCCTTCGTGCGCTCAAGCGCAAGGTATACGCATGCGCGCCAACGCACAAAGCGGCGCGTGTGTTGAATGATCGGATCGCGGACGCCGACGTTCGGCCCCAGACGATCCACTCGCTGCTCGGTCTTCGCCTCATGCCCGACGGACGAGGCGCGTATCGGCTCGAGCCGCAGGCGGATCACGACCTTCCTCAGGATGGAATTGTGATTGTGGATGAAGCCTCGATGGTCGGCCTCGATGAGTGGCCGCACATCGAGCGCACGTGGGATCTGCAGTGGGTCTTTGTGGGTGATCCGGCGCAGCTTCCTCCCATCAATGAGGGGATGTCGCCGGTTTTCGAACTCGACGGACCATGTCTTACGGAGATCGTGCGTCAGGAGCAGGGAAACCCGATCATCACTCTCGCCACGCGCATCCGGGATGGTGAAGCCGTCGACTTCGAGCCGGCGTTCGACGGCCGCCACGGCGTCGGCGTCACCCGAAACAAGCACGCCTTCCTCCAGAGTGCGATGCGTGCGTTTTCGGACGAGCGCTTTCGGGAGGATTCGACACATGCGCGCGTCCTCGCGTACCGAAATCGCACCGTTCGCGCCTACAATGACTTCATCCGGCGCAATCTATTTCCTGATGCAGACGCCCGTTTCACGGAAAACGAATGGCTCGTCGCCCGGGAGACATGGTACCGCGAGGAGCTGCCTCTGCTGATGAACAGCGAGGAGGTGCGGGTGATCGAGGCAGAGACGGGGCAGGCCGAAGATGAGCGGCACGGGCCATGGAAGACGTGGGAGCTGGTTGTGGAGGATTCGGATCATGGCGATCTGCGGGACCTGGAGGTCCTGCATGAGAATGAAGCCGCGCGTTTTCGCCGGACGCTGGACCGTCTCAAGAAGGACGCGATTCGAGGCGAGGCAGATTGGTTGGAATACTACCAGCTTCGCGAGCGTTTTGCGGATGTGGATTACGCCTACGCGTCTACGATCCACAAGGCGCAGGGCTCAACCTTCCACACCGCATTTGTGGATGTGCGGGATACGGCGGCCTGCAGAAGCAGCGAACACCAGTCGTTGCTCTACGTGGCGGTAACGCGTCCATCGGATCGGCTGGCGCTGCTGACGTAGCGTCAGCGGGCAGCGACGGAGCCTCCGCCGAGGCTCTCAACTTCGGCGGAAGCCGTGTGCACCGGCTCCTCATCGCTCTGCGGTACTTCGGTCACGAACTCGCGGTAGTGATCAAACCGGTCGAGGATCTTCGCCACATAACTCACCGGCTCGAGGCCGCGGCTGTATCCGTAGCGCACGACAGGATCCTCATAAACCTGCCGGTTAGATTTCTGGAGCAGCCAAACGGCAACGTCCTCCCAGATATTAACGTCGCCGCCGTACTTGTCCGTCAGCCGGCGTGCATCTTCCACATGACCATGCCCGGTGTTGTACGACGCCAGGATGAACTTCATGCGCTCGGCCTCATCCTCGATGTGATCATCCCAATAACTTGTGAGCCACTGGATGAAGCGAACGGCGCCGTCAACATTCTGCTGCGGGTCCCGCATGTTGGTCACGCCAAACTCGGCTGCCGTTCGGGGCATCAGTTGCAGCAGGCCGGTCGCTCCCGCCCATGACCGTGCATCCGGATCGAAGCGCGACTCCTGATAAGCCTGCGCCGCGAGGAGCCGCCAATCCCAATTCACCTCGTTGGCGCCTTCGAACAACATATCATCATATTCCGACAGCCGCCCGGTGACGCTCGTGAGATACTCATCCGCCATGCGCAGCACATAATTGCGGCGATCGATGAAGTAGCGCTGGTAGAGATTCGTGAAGAGTGTTCCGCCGCGGTTGGTGTCGATCCATTCATTGAGCGCACGCAGCAGCTCCGGGCTGTTACGCCGAACCGCCCATGCGACGTGGTGCGCCTGCCCCACAACCGGCCGCACATAGATGTTCTGGTACTGCCCTTCCGACAGCACCGCCAGGTTTTGCTGTGACACG
This sequence comes from uncultured Rhodothermales bacterium, assembly GCA_964551345.1. Classification (GTDB taxonomy): domain Bacteria; phylum Bacteroidota; class Rhodothermia; order Rhodothermales; family CAZKDQ01; genus CAZKDQ01. The sequence continues at coordinate 2,447 of CAZKDQ010000042.1, read as the reverse complement.
ACGAGCTCGACATCCCCACGCGCCACCTGCCCGATCAACGCCTCGTCGTTAACATCCGGCTCGACTTCGACGACCTGGATCTCCCCGACACTGTCGGAAAGCTCGACCAGGCGATCGACGTACGAGCCGCGCGTCAGGTGCACGGTCTCGCCCGCAAGCTCGCTCGGCCGCTGGACAAGACGCGCACGAATGGCGACTGAATCCCGCCCGATGTCCGGCTGCAGCGTATCGGGGATGTTCTCGATGATATCCTCGACCTCATCCGGTATCCGAGTCTCATCGAGCGTGTCTTCCCGCTGGACGACCACCGGCTCCGTGCGATAGATATGCTCGGTGAAGCTGACGTACGGCGTGTCGATGTCGGCCGGAAGCAGGCGTGCGGCAACGAGATCACCCGCGCCCTGATTCAAATGGTAGAACAGGCTGTCGCGATTATGCACGACCCGCGTGCGTAGCACGATATCATTCTCATCTGCGAAAGCACGAAGTAGTTCATACTCGAATCCGCGAGGTTCGCCGCGGTACAGGAAGTAGCTCGTCGAGTTGGTGGACATGATCGCGTATAGCGTATCCCGATCCAGGATATCCGCGAGGTCACGTTCGATCGGATCACCGTAGTCGACCTCAGGTGCATCGGTACAGCCTGAGACCAGAAGTCCGACAAGAACGACGAGGTAGAAGCAGAAACGCATGGTTCAGGAAGTGATTGCGGTACTAACGGTTACCATTACACACGCGCGGCGTGGTATCGTGCGCACCGGAATGCTACGTCTTGATTACGGCTGGGCATAGCTTCACCATCTGCCTCGTGCGTGCGACAAGAATTCGCCCTTCATACAGAACAATTCGCGGCGGCGATGCTATCCGCTTTCTTCACTAAAGCTACTGCGGACCGTGAGCGATCAGAAGATCATTTTTTCGATGGTGGGCGTGGGCAAAATCCACAAGCCTAACCACCAGGTACTGAAAGACATCCACCTGTCCTTTTTCTACGGCGCCAAGATCGGCGTGCTGGGTCTCAACGGCGCCGGCAAGAGCACGTTGCTGCGCATCATCGCCGGGGAGGATCAGGATTACCTCGGCAAGATCCAGGTGCAGAAGGGCATCACGTTCGGCTATCTGCCGCAAGAGCCGCAGTTGGATCAGGACAAGACGGTCCGTGACATCGTTGAGGAGGGCGCGCAGGAGATCGTCAACCTCGTCAAACGCTACGAGGCCGTCAGCGATGCATACTCGGATCCGGATGCGGATTACGAGAAGCTGATGGAGGAGCAGGCGAAGCTCCAGGAGAAGATCGATCACCTGGATGCCTGGGACATCGACAGCAAGCTGGAGATGGCGATGGATGCGCTCCGCACGCCGCCGCCGGAGACGCCTGTCTCGGTGCTCTCGGGAGGCGAGCGGCGCCGGGTTGCGCTTTGCCGCCTGCTCATCCAGAAGCCGGATGTGCTGTTGCTTGACGAGCCGACCAACCACCTCGATGCCGAATCCGTGGGATGGCTCGAGCAGCATCTGGCGCGCTATGAAGGAACGGTCATCGCCGTCACGCACGATCGCTATTTCCTCGATAACGTCGCGGGATGGATCCTCGAGCTGGACCGCGGCGAGGGCATCCCGTTCAAAGGCAACTACACCTCATGGCTCGAGCAGAAGAAGGCGCGCCTGGCGGTTGAAGAGAAGCAGGCATCCAAGCGTCAGAAGTCGCTCGACCGCGAGCTCGAGTGGATCCGGCAGTCGCCCAAGGGTCGGCATTCAAAGAGCAAGGCGCGCATCACGAGCTACGAGCAGATGCTCGCCGAGCAGCAGGAGAAGCGCGATGAAGACGTTGAAATCTACATCCCGCCGGGTCCGCGACTGGGTAATGTCGTGATCGAGGCGGATTCGGTTGCCAAAGGGTTCGAGGACCGATTGCTCTTCGAGGATTTGAACTTTGCACTTCCGCCCGGTGGCATCGTAGGCGTGATCGGGCCGAACGGCGCCGGAAAAACCACGCTCTTCAAGATGATCACGGGCAAGGAGCAACCCGATGAAGGCACGTTCCGAATCGGCGATACGGTAAGTCTCGGCTACATCGACCAGAACCGGCCGCTCGACAGCGAGAAGACGGTCTGGCAGGAGATCTCTGACGGCAAAGAGATCATCCGCCTCGGCAACCGTGAGATGAACTCGAGGGCGTACGTCGGCCGCTTCAACTTCAACGGCTCGGATCAGCAGAAGCTGACGACCCAGCTCTCGGGTGGCGAGCGCAACCGCGTTCACCTGGCGAAGATGTTGAAGGAGGAGGCCAATGTGCTCCTGCTCGACGAGCCTACGAACGACCTCGACGTCAACACGCTGCGGGCGCTCGAAGAAGCGCTGCTCAACTTCGCCGGATGCGCCGTCGTGATCTCACACGACCGCTGGTTCCTCGATCGCATCGCAACGCACATCCTGGCCTTCGAAGGCGA
>CAZKDQ010000041.1:17906-20499 GCA_964551345.1 uncultured Rhodothermales bacterium | reverse complement strand
TTGCATCCCGCCATCGTCAGGAGAACCGACAGCACCAGCAACGTGTATAGCGGTCTCGATTTCATCATCGTGCGCGTGGATCAGGCAAGCCACGAATACCAGGGCGCTGCCGCAAGGGTTTCAGTTACAGGCCGAACATGAGTGACAGGACAGTTCTCGTCGTGGAGAACCTTTCGCGCGATTATGAAAGCGCCAACCGCCGCCTTCGCGTACTCGATGATGTCTCGTTTCGGCTGAAGGAGGGCGAGGTCTGCGCCATCGTCGGTCCTTCAGGAAGCGGCAAGACGACGCTGCTCGGTCTTAGCGCCGGCCTCGATGATCCGTCGGAGGGCCGCGTGGTACTGAGCGGCGAGGATCTCTCGGTTCTCAGCGAAGACGCTCGCGCCCGTATCCGAAATGAGAATGTGGGATTCGTCTTTCAGACCTTCCAGCTCATCCCCACACTCACGGCGCTCGAGAATGTGATGGTGCCGGCGGAGCTTCGCGGCGACCGGAAGGCAAAGGATCGGGCGAAGGAGCTGCTTGGCCGGGTCGGGCTGGCAGATCGCGTAACGCATTACCCGAAACAGCTCTCAGGTGGTGAACAACAGCGCGTTGCCATCGCACGCGCCTTCGTCAACCGGCCGTCGATTCTCTTTGCGGATGAGCCTACGGGCAACCTCGATGCCGAGACGGGCAGCACTATCGAGTCGCTCATATTCGAGCTTAACGAGACGGCCGGGACGACGCTCGTCATCGTAACCCACGATTTCGAACTCGCCCAGAGAACCGACCGGATCCTTCACCTGCGCGGCGGGCGCGTGGTCAAGGATGAGCAGGTGCGCGCGATGCGGGAAGCCACCAGCGAGGCGAAGTGATGGCGTGGATCCTGCGGATGGCCTGGCGCGACACCAGAGGAAGTCGCCGCCGCCTCGGCCTCTTCCTGCTTGCGATGGTCGTTGGTGTGGCTGCGCTCGTCGCGATCAATTCGTTCGGCGACAATCTTCGCCGCGCCGTCGATGAGGAGTCACGAGCTTTGCTTGGCGCCGACCTCGAGCTCGAAGCGCGGTCCGAGCCGTCGGACGAAGCCATCGCTTTCGTCGACTCACTCGGCGGCGATCAGGCGATGCGGGTTTCGTTCTCGTCGATGGCCTACTTCCCTGAACAGGGCGCGACACGGCTGATGACGGTTCGCGCCGTCGATGGCGACTATCCCTTCTATGGCCGCCTCGGTACGACGCCGGCCGAAGCCGCGGATCAGTATCAGACAGGACCTTTCGCGCTCGTCGATGCGACGGTCATGCGCGAGTACGACCTCGCGGTCGGCGATTCCGTCCGCGTCGGACGTACGAGCTACGCGATCATCGGCAGGCTCGACCGTACCCCACGCGAGTCGACGGCATTCATGCTGGCGAGCCCGCGCATCTACATCCCGTTCCAGCATCTCGACGAAGAGCTTCTGGGCTATGGAAGCCGCCTTTCCTATGCCTACTACCTCAACTTCGATGACGGCCGCGATGTTGAGTTGATGGTCGCGCAGCTGCGGCCGCGGCTCGAGGAGCTCGGTCTGCGCGCGGACACGGTCGAGGAGGTGCGGGAGAATTGGGACGCCGGCCTCACGAATGTCTACCGCTTTCTGGGCCTGCTGGCATTCCTCGCGGTGATCCTTGGTGCGGTTGGCGTTGCGTCTGCCGTCCACGTCTTCATTCGCAGCCGCATCGACACGATAGCCGTTTTACGCTGCCTCGGCGCGTCGGGCAACCGGCCACTGGCGATTTACCTCGTGCAGGCACTCGCGATGGGGATCGCCGGCGCAGCGGCCGGAAGCCTCCTCGGCACGATCATTCAACTGGCGCTGCCTGCTGTGCTGGCGGATTTCCTGCCTGTTGACGTCGCCTTCGGTGTCTCGTGGTCCGCCATCGGAATGGGTTTGATGATCGGCATCACGGTCACCCTTGCCTTTGCAATTCTGCCGCTGATCGGCATCCGAAGCATTCCGCCGCTGCGCGCGATCCGATCATCCATCGAACCGGCCTCGAACGGATCGCGAAGCCTGCGCATACTTGTTTACATCGTGCTCGCTGCCGCCGTGACCATGTTCGCGATCTATCAGGCTCCCAACGCGATTACCGGCATCGCCTACGCAATCGGCCTGCTCGTGGTATTTGGTATGCTGGCCGGCGTCGGACGCGGCTTGATGGTCGCCGCGCGCTTCCTCTTCCGGCAGGGCTGGCCGTACGTGTTGCGCCAGGGCGTCGCGAACCTCTTCCGCCCGAACAATCAGACGCTTCTGCTGACGACGGCGCTCGGCCTGGGCACCTTCCTCATCCTCACACTATTTCTGGTTCAGCAAACGCTCGTCGCGCAGATCCGCGTGGCGGAGGATGAGGGCCAGCCGGATCTCGTATTCTTTGACATCCAGACGAATCAGATAGACGAGGTCGAGGCAATCGTTCAGGGCGTCGGCCTTCCCGTTATCGAGTCCGTGCCCATCGTTAGCATGCGGATCGCATCGGTCAACGGCGTGAGCGTCGAGGATTTGCGTGCTGATACGCTTCAGGGACGATCGGGCTGGGCGCTTACGCGTGAGTATCGATCCACATACCGTAATTAC
>CAZKDQ010000041.1:12556-17806 GCA_964551345.1 uncultured Rhodothermales bacterium | reverse complement strand
CACCCGAACGTGTCGAGCATCGACCTCAACGTTATCCTCAGCACGTTCGAAGCACTCTTTGGTCGTATCACGACGGTTCTTCGCTTCATGGCGCTCTTCAGCATTGCGGCCGGTGTGTTCGTGCTGGGCGGCGCCGTGATGGTCAGCCGCGCGCGGCGGACGGAGGAGACGGTGCTGCTCAAGACGCTGGGCGCGAGCCGAAGGCAGGTCGTACAGATCATGATCGTCGAGTACGTGGTGCTCGGCGTGCTCGCGTCGCTCACCGGTCTGGGACTTGCCTATGCCGGCTCATGGGCGTTCGCTCGATTCGTGCTGCAGACGCCGTTCCAGTTTGCACCACTCGCAGCGGCACTGGCGGTGCTCACCGTCGTTCTCGTCGCACTCGCCGTCGGTCTGATCAACAGCCGCGGCATCTATCGCAGATCACCGCTCGCCGTTCTTCGAGCTGAGGTATGAACCACGCGATCGAACACTTCTTCACGTGCCCTTACTGCTGGGAGGAGATTTCAGTGATCGTCGATCCCGGTGCCGAGGAACAGTCGTATGTGGAAGACTGTGAGGTATGTTGCCGTCCCATCCAGATTCAGGTAACAGTCAGTGAGGGCGAGGTTACCGCCTTCACCGCCAACGCGTTAGATCAATAACCTCAACATGTCCGTCATCGATCCTGAGCTCGAGGCTCAGGCCATAAAGCATAACATAGACGATATCCGCAGCCGCATCCGATCGGCATGTGATCGCGCCGGGCGCGATCATGGGGATGTAACGCTGGTGGCCGTCACCAAGACCTTCCCCACATCATACATCGGATCGGCGCGAGAGGCCGGGCTGGCGGATTTCGGTGAGAACCGCGTTCAGGAGTTTGTGGAAAAGGCGGAGGCCGTGGCGCCTCGCCGGCTGGGCGGAGACGTCACGTGGCACATGATCGGCCATCTCCAGCGAAACAAGGCCCGCGACGTCATCCGATATGCTGATGTCTTCCATGCCCTTGACAGCCGCCGCCTCGCGAAGGAGCTTCACAAGCGCGCCGAGCAGGAGGATCGCCGTCTCGAGTGCTTCGTGCAGATCAACGTATCAGGCGAGGCGTCGAAGTTCGGCCTCGATCCGGATGAGCTCGATGATTTCCTGCGTGACGTGGCACCGTATGATCGGCTGGATATTCGCGGCCTGATGACGATCGCGCTTCCGGTTGACGATCCCGAAGATGTTCGCCCGCAATTCCGATTGATGCGGTCGCTCGTCGAGCGCGATCGACCGTGGCTTCCATCGCACATTCGCCTCGAGAAGCTTTCGATGGGGATGAGCGGGGATTTCGAAGTCGCCATTGAAGAAGGTGCCACACATGTCCGCATCGGCAGCGCCATCTTCGGCAGTCGCCCGCCGGTTGGGTAAGTGGCGCCGCACATCTATTTTGTTCATCGTTAATCGCCAGAGCCGTCGAACGCGCACTGAGAGGTCCCATGCGAGTCAGTCCACTTGACATTCGGAAACAAGAATTCACGCGCGTCTTCCGCGGGTATGAAGTGGAAGAGGTCGAAGCATTTCTGCAGATGCTTTCGACGGAATGGGAGGAGATGCGTGATGAGCATCGGCGCCTCGAAGAGCAGGTGCGCGGCCTCGAGGGCAAGATCCGCCACTACGAGCGGGTAGAGGAGGCGCTCCAGGAGGCGCTGCAGACGGCGCGCGACAGCTCGCGCAAGACCGTCGAGAATGCGGAGGAGCGGGCGCGCAATATCGTCCGATCTGCCGAATCGAAGGCAGCAGAGATAGAAGGCGATGCCGTGGCACGGCGGGATCGACTGCGTCAGGAGAACTCGAGGCTGCTCAACCGACGCCATGAGCTCGTGGCCCGGCTGCGCGCTTTCCTCACCTCGGAGATGGAGATGCTGGAGCGGTTTGAGGGCAACGACATCGTGGGCACGCTATCGGCGGAGGTCGAAAGCGAACAACCGGTGCCGACGTCCGATACGCGTGATGCGTGGCCGAAGGATGAAGATGAATTCGACGACGCTCTGGATGAATCAGCAGAACTCGAAGATCATCGGCTCGAGCAACCCGCGTTTGAGCGCCGTGGCACGTTCAACGTGCGTCCGCTGGTGAATCGGGTTGAGGACGAGCTTGATTGGGGGGAAGAACCCGCGCATGGCGGCGATGCGGCAGGCGGAGTGGACGAGCCTGATCTGGAGCACGAATTCGATCACGACACCGAGGAGCAGGCCGCCGAGGACAGGGAGAAGACGAAGGCGCGGCAGGCAACCGAAGAGATCGAAAAGATCCGCCGCATCCTGAACGACCTCGACTAATTGAATAACGGATCGATGCCAGACCACAACGGTGCCGCTCAGACCGACATTGCGGCATACAGACTTCAGGTAAACGCCGCCGCCGAGGCGATTGCTAAACAGGTTGATCTCGATGTCGAGATCGGCATCATACTCGGCACCGGCCTTGGGCGCCTGGCGTCGGAGATCGATGTCGCGGCGACGATTCCCTACGGCGACATCCCGGGCTTCCCGGTCTCAACCGTTGAAAGCCATCACGGGCGCCTCATCTTCGGCCGTCTTGCCGGCGTTCCCGTCGTTGCCATGCAGGGAAGGCCGCATCTATATGAAGGCTACTCTCCACAGGAGGTCACTTTCCCAACCCGCGTCATGCACGAGATCGGCGTGCGCACGCTCCTCGTCTCGAATGCGGCAGGCGGAATGAATCCGCATTACCGCAAGGGCGATCTCATGCTCATCACCGACCACATCAACCTGCAGGGCTTCAATCCGCTCGTCGGGCCGAATGTGGAGGAATGGGGGCCGCGCTTCCCGGACATGAGCGAGCCGTACGATCTCGAGTTGCGTGCGCTTGCGCGGCAGAAAGCACTCGAGAGGCAGATCAAGTTGCACGAAGGCGTCTACCTGTCCGTGCTCGGTCCTAATCTCGAGACGCGCGCCGAGTATCGCATGCTGCGCGCGATGGGCGCCGACGTTGTTGGAATGAGCACCGTTCCGGAAGTCATCGCCGCGCGGCACATGAACATGCGGGTGATGGCCATTTCGGTAATCACCGACGAATGCTTTCCCGATGCCCTCGAACCGGTATCAATGGAGGAGATCGTTGCCGCGGCAGATTCGGCGGAGCCCAAACTCGCCGCCGTCATGCAGGATGTCGTGGAGGCCGTCGGCGCGCGCGTTGACGCCAAGTAGCCTATCCATCAGGTGCCGCAGCATGTTCGACGACGAAATCTGGGATGAGGAGCGCTGGGAGGAATTCCTCAGCGAGAACGATCGGCGCCTGGCGCGCCGGCTGTCGCTGTTCTTCGATTATCTGGCCGAGCATCCGCGACCGGAGAACGGGCCGGCCGATGTCGTTGCGCGATGGGAGGATGACTTCCGAAGGACGCTCCTCGGAAACGGCTTTCACGAGGACGATCCACTGTTGAGGATGATCGGGGAGGATTCGGCCGCGCTGAACGGCGACTCGCTCGAGTCCGATCCCGACGATGATTTCGATAACGCCGGCGAACCCGAGCGACCGGTCGATGAACTCAGCGTTCACCGTAAAGCAATCGACCTATCGGTGGAGATTCTCCGCTGGTCGGACAGCCTGCCTGTTGATGAGAAGGATTCCACCTTCGTCCATTTCTGCGCAAACGTCACGCAGATCCCGGCAAACGTCGCGAGGGGCCACGGCTTCGGCTACGAGAAGGATATGATCGGCGGCAACATCGCGTGCGTCAAGCGCGGGCTCGAGGCCGCGAACGAGGGGCTGCTTCTGCTTCGCTATCTGAAATCTGCCGACTATATGCCGAGCGAGCACTACCACGAGCTCTACGAGCGCCTCTTCGAACTCCGAAACGACCTCGGCATCTACGTCCAGCAACTCCGCGAGCGGTTTGAGCTGGGGATCGATTAGGTCACCGCAACGACCCACCGTGAGGAGATGGCAGGTTCAGGTTATGCACTGAGCCTATTTATTATTTTTGATCAGTGCCTTGCTGACATTGATTTCGTGAGGCACAAGTAGGAATCAGCAGCCAGTTACGCTCGACGCAGATGGTAATGGCAGGAGTATGCATACACCGCTTATGAACTTGCAGAAATATTTGTGCGGAAAGGCCTGTACGTAACGATACGAGAGGTGCAATAGGTTGCAGCAACAAGATTAGCAATCACCACTGTTAATGAAAGCAGGATCACAGGAAGCGTGTACTCCATCTCCAACACGAACGCCCAAATGATCCCCGCGGATACTACAGTTAGCGCATTCGCAGACCCAAATGAGGCACCAATGAATGACAGCGATTTGCCATTTCTGATGAGAGGTGTTCCTGAGTCCTCAGCAACTACCTGACTCGTGTTAGTCAGCCTCCAGGCTCTGGAGAAGGGCACGCGATAGTATCCGTCAGCAGTGGCTCTTGCCCTAATAATCATACAGCAATTTCGATTATCAGATTACTCATACGATAAGATCACGAGCAGAGATTAATGCATATTTATGCATACGTCAACCTGACGCAGTGCCCCATATCGCTTTCGTAGGTCGCAGGGTATTGCAGATGCAGTAGTCACGGGGCCATCCTGGTCATTCTCCCCGCGAATCTACGTGGAGTTCTTCCGATGCCGGGCCGCGCGCTGTATCTTCCGCGTCTTGTACCTGGGGCAGACTTACTTCCGATTTCGATATGACGTTCAAGGAAATCAAGCGCTTCGATCATCCTCGGCTGGAGGCGCAGATCCTCGCCTGGTGGAACGAGGCGCAGATCTTCGAGAAGAGCCTCTCGCACCGCGGCGACGCGCCCACCTTCACGTTTTACGAAGGACCGCCCACCGCCAACGGCCGGCCGGGCATCCATCACGTGATGGCGCGCACCATCAAGGACATCTTCTGTCGTTACAAGACGATGAAGGGCTTCCGCGTGGAGCGGAAAGCGGGATGGGACACGCACGGACTGCCCGTTGAGATCGAGGTCGAGAAGGAACTCGGGCTCGAGGATCGAAGCCAGATCGAGGCGTACGGCATCGAAAAGTACAACGCCGCCTGCCGCACCAGCGTCCTCCGCTACAAAGACCTGTGGGACGACCTCACGCGGCGCATGGGATACTGGGTAGACCTCGACGATCCCTACGTCACGTTCGAGAACGACTATATCGAAACCGTCTGGTGGCTGCTCAAGCAGATCCACGACAAGGACCTGCTCTACAAGGGCCACAAGATTCAGTGGTACAGCCCGGGGTCGGGTACCGTGCTGTCGTCGCACGA
>CAZKDQ010000041.1:0-12456 GCA_964551345.1 uncultured Rhodothermales bacterium | reverse complement strand
GCCACAAGATTCAGTGGTACAGCCCGGGGTCGGGTACCGTGCTGTCGTCGCACGAAGTCAGCCTCGGCTACCGTGAGGTGCAGGACCCGAGCGTCTATGTGCGCTTCCCGCTGCAGGACGAAGAGAACACGTTCTTCCTCGCCTGGACGACCACGCCATGGACGCTCATATCGAACGCCGGTCTGGCCGTTGGGCCGGAGATCGACTACGTCAAGGTTCGCCACAACGACCCGCAACGCGGTGAGGAATTCCTGATCGTCGCTCGCGAGCGTCTCGGCGTCTTGAGCGAGGACGTGGAAATCGTCGATTCGTACACGGGGCGCGAGCTCGAGAACCGGCGGTACCGGCCTCTCTTCGATTACTTCGAGGCCGATGAGGGCGTTGAGCAGGCGTGGCGCGTGATCACGGCCGGTTTCGTCTCGACCGAAGACGGTACCGGAATCGTCCACACCGCGCCTGCCTTCGGTGCGGATGACTATGAGTTCGGAAGGAGCGAGGGCCTGCCCGTGCTCAACCCCGTCGCGCCGGACGGCCGCTTCACCGAGAAGGCGCCGCTCGTCGCCGGCATGTGGTTCAAGGATGCCGACAAGGTCATCACGCGCGACCTTCGCGAGCGGGGCCTGCTCTACAAGCACGAGACCTACCTCCACAACTACCCGCACGACTGGCGCAAGGGCACGCCGCTGATGAGCTATCCGGTCGAGAGCTGGTTCATCCGAACCACCGCCGTCAAGGACCGCATGATGGAGCTCAACGATACCATCAACTGGCAGCCGAAGAACATCGGGGCCGGCCGCTTCGGCGAGTGGCTCAAGAATAACGTCGACTGGGCGCTCTCGCGCCGTCGCTACTGGGGCACGCCGCTTCCGATCTGGCAGAGCGATGCCGATCCGGAGTATGTGGAAGTGATCGGATCGATCGCGGAGCTACGTGAGAAGTGCGGCGCGCAGCTGCCGGATGAGGATGACGCACTCGACCTGCACCGGCCGTTCGTCGACGACCTCACATGGCCTGCGCCGGAGCACGTCGGCGGCACAATGCGACGCGTGCCGGATCTGATCGACGTCTGGTTCGACTCCGGTTCGATGCCGTACGCCCAGTGGCACTATCCTTTCGAGAATAAGGAGCGATTCGAGCAGAACTTTCCGGCCGATTTCATCGCCGAGGGCGTCGACCAGACGCGCGGCTGGTTCTACACACTGCACGCGATAGCGGCGCTCGTTTTTGATGATGTTGCCTTCAAGAACGTCGTCGTCAACGGCCTCGTGCTTGCTGAGGACGGCGAGAAGATGTCGAAGTCGAAGGGCAACGCGGTTGATCCGTTCGAGACGATCGAACAGTACGGGGCGGACGTCGTGCGGTGGTACATGATGAGCAATACGCCGCCGTGGGAGAACATTAAGTTCGCCGAGCGCGGCCTAATCGACTCGTTCCGCAAGTTCTTCAGCACGCTCGAGAACGTCTACTCGTTCTTCGCCACGTACGCCAACATCGACGGGTTCACGTACGATGCAAAGCGGATCCCCGTCGGCGAGCGAACCGAGCTTGACAGGTGGATCACAAGCCGGCTCAACACGACGATCATCGAAGTTGATGCCGCCCTAGACGATTACAATCCGACGCGTGCAGCGCGTGCCGTTGAGACGTTCGTCGAGGAGCTATCGAACTGGTACATCCGCCGTTCGCGTCGGCGCTTCTGGAAGGATGCGGCGGGGGATGCCGGCGACGGAACCGCCGATGGCAAGGAAGCCGCCTATCAAACCGTCTACGAATCCCTCGTCACGGTCGCCAAACTCATGGCGCCCATTGCGCCGTTTTTTGCCGAATGGCTCTTCCGCGCGCTCGATGAGGTGACGGGCAAGGAGACTGTCGAGTCGGTCCACCTGACGGATTTTCCACCGGTTGAGGAAGCGGCAGTCGATGCCGACCTCGAGCATCGGATGGGGCTGGCCCGGACGATCTCTTCCATCGTCCTCGGCCTCCGAAACGAGGCATCGATCAACGTGCGCCAGCCGCTGCCTCGCATCATGGTCGTGACGGATCAGCAGGTAGCGCAGCGGGACGTCGAGCAGATGCGCGGCGTCATTCTCGACGAGGTGAACGTCAAGCACATCGAGTACATCGACGGCTCGAGCGGCGTGGTGCAGCGTACGGCAAAGCCGAATTTCGCAAGGCTTGGCAGGCGCCTCGGTAAGCTGATGAAGCCGGTCAATGCGCGCGTGCGCGAGCTCTCAAACGACGAGATTCAGCGCTACATCGATACCGACTCGCTTACGATCGAGGTGGAAGGGCAGAGCGTGGAATTCGGTCCGGACGACCTCGAGATCGTCAGCGAGGGCGTCGAGGGATGGCTCGTCGGGCAGGAGGGAGGCGTAACCGTCGCTCTTGACACCTCCATCAGCGACGAACTCCTCGACGAAGGCATGGCGCGAGAGGTCGTCAACCGCGTCCAGAATATGCGTAAAACCGTCGATTATGACGTCACCGATCGGATCGTGGTGGCGTTCTCTGCAACACCGCGACTGGCAGGTTCGGTGCAGCGCCATGGCGACTGGATCCGGAACGAGACCCTGGCACTTGAGTTGCAAGAGGCTCGCGAGCCGGAGGGTGATCTCGTCGAATTCTATCGCATCGGCGATGATGAGGTGACGCTGGCCGTGCGGCGCCTCTCCGGTGCAAGCTGATGCCGGCCGTCGTTGGGACTATTAAGCCGTCTGTTTAAATACACGCACGATAAGTAATCATGGCTGAGAAAAAGGTAGATCGTATCGAGTCTGATCTCGTGTCGGTTCCGATTCACTCCGGGTCCACGGCCGAGGGTACGGAAGGCGTTTCTCCGCAGGATGAAGCGCCTCGAAAGACACCGTTCAACGACGAGGAGCTGGCCTATTTTCGTGATCTGATCGAGAAGCGCCGGAGCTCGGCGCTTGAGGACGTTGAACGGATGCGCGCCCAACTCGAGGATGCGCGCGAACAGGCTGAAAACGATACCGCCTACAGCTTCCACATGGCCGATGCGGGCACCGATGCCATGGAGCGCGAAAAGCTTTATCTGATGATCGCGCGCCAGCAGAAGTATGTCGGATATCTCGATCGGGCGCTGGATCGCATCGAAAACAAGACTTATGGGATCTGCAAGGTAACCGGCAAACCGATCGCCAAGGAGCGCCTGGAAGCCGTGCCGCACACGGAGATCTCGATCGAAGCGAAGCTGAAGCAGAAGAAATGACGGTCCACCTCTACGGTGGCAGACGGGCGGCCCCGGCGAGGCTTCGGGCCGCCCGTTTTACCTTATTGTCCGTGTAGCAGTATATGAAACTACTCTGGATCCCGGCGATCGTCGTATTGATCGACCAGCTCACGAAGGTCATCGTGCTCAACACGATGTACCTCGGGCAGTCGATTCCGATCATCGGGGACTGGCTGCGGCTGACCTTCACCGAGAACCCGGGCATGGCCTTCGGGATCACCTTCGGCCCACGCGCGCTCGTCACGATTCTCTCGATTGCCGCCACCGTCCTCATTATCGGGTACATGATGTCGGTGCGGCACGCCAGGTGGCCGTACCGCGCCAGTCTCGCCCTGATCCTCGGTGGCGCCCTCGGTAACATTATCGATCGCGTCTTCTACGGCGTCATCCTGGGGTACGACGGCTTCTTCGTCGGCCGCGTCGTAGACTTCATCCACGTCAACCTCTGGCGTGGCTACGTTCCCGACAGCATTCCCTTCTTTGGAGGGAGCTACATCGCACTCTTCCCGATCTGGAACGTGGCGGACATGGCGATCGTCGCCGGCGTCGTCGGCATCCTCATCTTCCAGCATCAGGCCATTCCTGCTCGCGACGAAGATGTTGATGGAGCGGAAGCAGAGCCCGCCGCCGAGTCCAATGAAGCGGCAATTTCTGTCAATGGTGAAAGCACCGAGGCGGCCGACCCGATATCCGGCGGCAGCGTTTCCGAGGATACCGACCACGTTGCCTGAGGCGTTTTTTCCGGCCTCCAAAGCTCAGGAACCGGCCTGATAACCTCGGATTAGAGCGAGCACCGATTTGCGAGCGAGACCCATTTTCCCACGCGGATGTCCTCCTACCTGAACCGCATACGCAACTTCTGTATCATCGCGCACATCGACCACGGGAAGAGCACCCTGGCCGATCGGCTGCTCGAGGTTACGGGCACCCTCACCAAACGCGAGCTGCAGGAACAGGTGCTCGACAGCATGGATCTCGAGCGTGAACGCGGCATCACGATCAAGAGCCACGCCATCCGAATGGGCTACCGGGCGAACGACGGCCAGGACTACACGCTCAACCTGATCGATACGCCTGGGCACGTCGACTTCACCTACGAAGTCTCTCGTGCCCTCAAAGCCTGCGAGGGGGCCGTCCTCGTCGTCGATGCTGCGCAAGGGATCGAGGCCCAGACCATTTCCAACCTCTACCTCGCCCTCAATCACGACCTCGAGGTCATCCCGGTCCTCAACAAGGTCGACCTGCCTGGTGCGCGTCCGGATGTCGTGGCGCAGTCGATCGAGGATCTGCTTGGCGACCCGGCGGAGGAGATCATGCGCATCAGCGGGAAAACGGGGGAAGGCGTTGCGGACCTGCTCGAGCAGATCGTAGCGAGGATCCCGCCTCCGAAGGGAGATCCTGAAGGTCCGCTCAAAGCGTTGATTTTCGACTCCGTATTCAATCAGTACCGCGGCTCGATCGTCTACACGCGCGTGTTTGAGGGCACGCTGCGAAAGGGCGACAAGATGCGCTTTATGGCCAACGGCCGTGAGTATGATGCTGAAGAGATTGGCGTCATGAAGCTCACCATGCAACCGGTGGATGAGCTCAAGGCCGGCGATGTGGGTTATGTCATTGGATCGGTGAAAGACGTTGCCGATACGAAGGTCGGTGATACCATCACCCACGCCAAGAACGGGGCACACGAGGCGATCTCCGGCTTCCGGGAGGTCAAGCCGATGGTTTTCTCCGGCGTCTATCCAACCGAGTCCGAGCAGTTCGACGACCTCCGGGCATCCCTCGAGAAGCTCCAGCTCAATGATGCCTCCCTCACTTACGAACCAGAGACTTCGGCAGCGCTCGGCTTCGGATTCCGCGTCGGATTTCTTGGACTGCTCCATATGGAGATCATCCAGGAGCGCCTCGACCGTGAGTTCGGGCTCGACATCATCACGACGGTTCCAAACGTTAAGTATGAAGTCGACCTCCACAGCAGCGAAATGGTTATCGTCGACAACCCGAGCGCGATGCCTGAGCCGGGGCAGATCGAGGCGATGCGGGAGCCGTATGTGAAGGCCGAGATCATTACGCCGAGTGAGTACATCGGCAACCTGATGCAGCTCTGCCAGGAGCGCCGCGGCATCTACATCAACACGCAATACCTCGACACCGAGCGCGTTAACCTGCAGTACGAACTCCCGCTCGCGGAGATCGTGTTCGACTTCTACGACCGGCTCAAGAGCGTAAGCCGGGGGTATGCATCGTTTGATTATGAGTTCACGGATTACCGCCAGAGCCACCTCGTTCGCCTCGACATTCTCATCAATGGCGACGAGGTCGATGCCCTCTCGACGATCGTGCATCGCGACAAAGCCTACGAGATGGGCAAGAAGCTCACGCAGAAGCTCCGCGAGCTCATTCCGAGGCAGATGTTTGACGTAGCGCTTCAGGCAAGTATCGGCTCGCGCATCATCGCGCGCGAGACAGTGAAGGCGCTGCGCAAAGACGTAACGGCCAAATGCTACGGCGGCGACATCTCGCGTAAACGCAAGCTGCTCGAGAAGCAGAAGGAGGGTAAGAAGCGGATGAAGCAGGTCGGTAGCGTGGAAGTGCCACAGGAGGCGTTCCTCGCCGTGTTATCAGTTGAAGGATGATGTTTCTGCAGCAACCGATGTGCCGCCCCGGGAAGCGATCGAGGGCGATCCGCCTGGCTTCGATACTGGCCGTATTCTTTATGATCGGTCCGCTCGCCTTCGTTGCCGAAGCGCAGAGCCTCGGCGAGTATTACCGCGAGCGCTGGTTTCGTGACACGGCGGAGCGGATCCTCGAGGAGCGCGGTCTTCGCGCCGAACCGATGCCGCCTGCACATCTGCACTCTGAGTCCGATTCGATCCGGTGGCGGCACGAATGGAAGCACCGGCTGGATCGGAGTCATGTGCGCGTGCCGATGGTGAACGTTACGTCCGTTCGCGCGGTGCGCAGGTTGGAACGGCCCGTATTTGAGGATCGATTTATTGGCGTACGGCGGGCCTACATCGGAACCAGCCGCGGCTCACCGATGGACATCGAGCGCACGCGTGATCTGCGCGCTCGCCTTCAACACGTCTTTGGCGCGCCGACGCGTAGCGTCACCGATTTGTACGATGAGAATCGGCGCCGGGTAGAGGAATATATCCAGTTCGAATACTGGCTACTCGTCAATGACACGATCCCGCTGGTCGCGATGGATGTGGATGGACCGTTCGATCGCGGTCTCGTTATTTCCACTGACGCCCGGTACCGCGAGCTGCTGCCCGACCTCAAGCTCGGCTTCGAACGCGAGTTGCTGCGCGTGGAGGAATATGACCCCTACGCTGATTATTATTTCAACGAGGTTGAGCGCGCGTGGTACGTCACCGGGTATGATGGGGAACGGTTTGTGCTGAGGCGTATACGCACGCCAGATTTGCGGCACGGCAGACCGAGCGTCGGTTTGCTGCGTTGACCGCCCACTAATTTTTGAGGATTAGACGTTGGCGCATCCAGCCCTTACGGGAGACAAGCGGAAGAAGCGGTCGAAGAAGAAGTCGGCTCGTCAAGGCGCAAACGGCCGCGGCGCAGCCACGCGCGATCGCGGCGACAAGGGCGACGGCCGCAAGAAGGGCCCGGTGCGCGAGTGGGTCGATGCGCTTGTTTTTGCGCTCGTCGTCATGCTCATCGTGCGGACGCTCCTTTTCGACCTGTTCCGCATCCCGACGCCGTCGATGGAGAAGAGCCTGCTGATTGGAGACTACCTGTTCGTTTCGAAGCTGAACTACGGAACACGCACGCCCGTCAGCATTGGCATCCCCTTCACCCAGATCTATCTGCGCGGGGTGGAGCTCCCGTTCTTCCGCTTCCCGGGCTTCTCGGACGTAGACCGGCTCGACAACATCGTCTTCAACTATCCTCCGGAAGACAAGCCCATCGACCGGAAGATGCACTACATCAAGCGCGTCGTAGGGCTGCCGGGCGAGCAGATCGAGGTGCGGGATAAGGTCGTCTATGCGGACGGTGAGGCGATTCCGTTCCTGGAGAACATGCAGCAGTACTGGAGCCTCACTAAGCGCGACGCGCGCGTCAGGTTATCGTCGGCAGCGATGGAAGAACTCGGCGTCACCGAGATGACGCAGACGTCAGACCCGGCCGTCGTGCGGATCGTTGCCACCGAAGAAGCCGTCACCGAGATCCAGACGTGGGCATGGGTGGAAAGCGTCGAACCCTACATTGCACCGGCGAATATCGGATACAGTGATCTGATGCACCCGGCAGGGCGCGGGTTCACGCCTGACGATTACGGGCCGGTACGTATTCCTGCAGAAGGGCAGACGATAGAGCTGACGGATGAATCGTGGGAAGTTTACCGCGAGGCCATTACGCAGTATGAAGGCGTTGCCGTGAGCGCGCTGGGGGATGGGCGGTTCGAGCTGAACGGCGCGCCCGTCACGAGTTATACGTTCTCGCAGGATTACTTTTTCGTGATGGGGGACAACCGCGACAACTCGGAGGACAGCCGCTTCTGGGGCTTCGTCCCGATGGATCACGTCGTCGGCAAGGCCATCCTCATCTACTTCTCCTGGGATGCCCAGCGAAACATGCCGCGTTTCGGCCGCATGTTTTCTCGGATTCGGTGAGGGGCATGAAATCCAACCCCTCGATACCGCCTGCCGCGGCAGGATTCGCCTTTCGTCGCCCTTCGCTTTGAGCCGTCGTTTGACGACCATGCGTTGCCGGCGAGCCCCATCAGAAGGCGGCCATCGGCGGGTCGCCCGGGAAGCGGATGACCAGGGCTGCGGTCTGCTTCGGGAGGAATCCCGATGGCTTCTCTGACCTCAGGAATCCCGGCACGCCGATCGCGTTAAGAGGACCCGCAACGTCCGCGTGCCGACCTCGCCCGTTCAGGCGTCTTTACCTCGACGCCCGCAGTCGATCGAAATGCTCCTGCTGAGGTGTGCCCGGAGATACGTCGAACGGATGCGCCGGCAACTCGACCCGCTTGAGCACCGGGTACCGTTTCTTGTAATCGAACGGATGTGGAAGCCCCGTCGGATCCTCGCCCGTCACCAGAACCGTCGTTCCCTGCTTCAAGATGCGCCCGGTGCGCGACTCCACGCCCGTGGTCCCGGTCGTCGTCTCCCACGCATCCGCCCAGTCGTAGATCCAGCGCGCGTCCGTGTCGATGAGGCGCACGCATCCACGGCTGGTCGGGCCGCCCGTTGGCATTGCGTACTGGTGAATGTGGATACCCCGAGCATCGTGAATATTGAACATCCAGTACATCTCCCACGGCTCTCCCGGCGGGCTGAGTGACGACACCCGATACTCTTCTTTCCAGTTGAAGTTAAAGCGCCCATTGGGCGTCGGGTATTCTTCCGCGCCCGTGTTCACGATTCCCCATCGCACGAGCTGCCCGTACTCGTATCCCGCCCACGCCTGCACGCTCTTGTCAATGATGAAGAGCTTATCGAAGCTTCGCGCTCCAGGGTAGTAGCGAGGGAACGGAGAGTATGCGCGGAAATCCAGCTCGAACTCGGTAGGCACGACGATCGTGTCTCCGACGGCCATCTCGTGAAGCAGCGTACGGTTGAGCAACTCAACGAGCTTCGCCCGCGTCATGCCGAGCTGCATGTCTCCCTCGCCGACGACCTTGTAGAACGCGTTCCGCGCAAGAACGCTGTTGTCTCGCGCGTCACTCAGGACGTAGTAGTCGTAATAGACCTCCGGCAGTTCATCGAGCTCCGCATGATAATCGGTCAGCACGCTCTCGATTTCTGTCTGGTTGATGTAGGCCTGCGCCGACGCCGTCTGCACGCCAACGTGCACGAACATTCCCACCAGAAGCAGTACCGGTACGAACCTCTGCCACATATCAATCACGAGCTGTTGTTCTTGTCCCTTAGAGGTGAATCGACTTGCTGGTGGCGCCATCACGAAAATTATGCCGGTTGGTTTCTCATCGCTGCTCAATGTAGTCGCCGCTTGACCGCATAAAGCATCGAATTACATCTTGTTAACACCACGTCGCCTCCGAAACGACCGACCTCAGGCGCCTGCAATGCCGAAGGCTCGCCCATGCCATGACCGAGATACCGGCTGCAGGAAGCGTCCTGTTCTGAGAGCAGCTACGTCCGGAATTGTAAGGTCGTAAACCGGCGTCGAGGCGTCGACGGATCCCTCGCGTGCCAGCGTCCGAAACTCCGAGCGTGTGGCTGAGCGAACACGATCTCCATCACGGAAGAAGATGTTGATGGGGGAAAGCCAGTCGAAGCCGAGGCGGCCGGCGAGTTCTTCCACCACGCGCGTCGACTTGTCGATGCCGCATCCGGAAATGTCGCCGGACGGAATATGTGCGCCGATCAGAAGGAATCGGTTATCGATGACCTCGGCCTGACCGTATACGTCGCGTCCGTGCGAGCTCCATTCCTGCAGGAAGTCGGAAAGGGAATCACGCACTGCGGCGACTTCCTCATCACTCAGATCGCGATCCGCGCCGTAAATCCAGAGTCGGGCTTCATCCGGAAGCTCGGACAGGGCTTCTCTGATGCGGGTGGCGTCTGGAGCAAACTCAATCATTATCGATCCTCAGTTCTTGAATGCGAAGTTCAGCAGAGTCGAGCCGCGTCAGGCACACGCGCGCCAGCGCGACGCCTTCCTCATAAGCCTCGAGAGCCTGCTCAAGGTCGAGCTGGTCATCTTCAAGTGCGGCAACGATATCCTCGAGCCGCTTTACTGCGGCCTCGAACGAAAGACCCTGTGTATCGGGTGCAGCGTCATGGGCATCCATCTATATATAAGGAGGTGTGTGAATGGGTGGAAACGGTGAACGGACACCGCCGGAATGGGATCCGGCACGGCGGTCTCGCGGGTTTCGTACCTTCGGCCGTTCACCACTCGTTCCGGATGTACTTTTGTGAAATCGAATGGACCTCAAGCTCAACGATAAAGTCGCCCTCGTCACCGGAGGAAGCCGCGGCATCGGTCGCGCTATCGCCTTTGGTCTGGCGCGCGAAGGTTGCCGTCTCGCGCTCTGCGCGCGGACTCAAGAAGAACTCGCTGCGACCGCAGAAGAGATTCGCGAGGAAGCGGGCGTGGAAGTCTTCACCCAGAGCCTCGATATCACGGCGAAGGGGGAGGTCGAGCGCTTCGTCGATGCCGCAGCGAATGCGCTCGGAAGGCTGGACGTCGTCGTCAACAACGCGGGCGGCAACCGACGCAAGCCGTTCGTGGAGACGACGGATCAGGATTGGGAGGAGATCCTCGACCTCAACCTGAATTCCCATCTTCGCTGCACGCGCGCTGCCATACCACACCTGCGGGAGAGCGGCGCCGGCTCCATCATCTTCATCTCGTCGATTTTCGGGCGCGAAGCCGGCGGTCCAGGTCTATCCATCTACAACGCCACGAAGTCGGGTATCATCAGTGCCGCCAAGATCATGGCAATCGAGCTTGCAGGTGAGGGAATCCGCGTCAACAGCATTGCCCCGGGCTCCATTCGATTTCCCGGCGGCAGCTGGGACAGGCGCGTTCAGAACGACCCCGAGGGGATGAAGGAGTTCGTCGCGCAGAACATTCCGCTCGGCCGCTTCGGGCGCTCGGATGAGGTAGCGGACCTAGTCGTCTTCCTTGCTTCAGAACGCGCGAGTCTTATAACCGGCACCAGCATCAATATTGACGGCGGCCAGTCGCACTCGCTGATCTAACGGCGGCGCTACTCGAGCGCCGTGAGCGTCGCCCTGACGGTACGCGTGCGGGCGGATGATTTGCCCCACTGAACGAGGATCGGGCTCTGGTACGTGCCGTGCACGATCCGGCCCGGCTTCGTTCCATCCGTCTCATTGACGAGAAGGCTCACGCTGCGCTTCATCCGAAAGAAGCGTTCGGCGGGAACGGCCATCAGGCGATCAACAGCTCGCTCAACGATCGATTCGCTCATCCCGAGCGTGTCGAAGATCTCGTTGAGCACCTGCACGAAGTCATACTTGGCGTAGTTTTTCGCTTTGCTGGGAATCGCACGGGGATCGCGCAACATATTGCGGCCCTTCTCGGCCATGTAGCGAAGCGGGTTCCGCAGTACATCGGCGAGGTCGTGCCGCATCAGCAGCGTTTCGTACTCATTGACCGTCAGGCCAACGTTGCGCTCGTCCGAGTCAAGCGAGAGGTCGACGCGTCCTTTGCCGATTCCCAGCCTGTAGATTGCGTCGTTGAGCTGATCCATCAGGCCGAGCCGCGGGTCGCGAAGGCTGACGGAGTCGATGGCATGCGCGGAGACGGGAATCTGCAGGTCGATCGTCGTCGCGCGCTTTTCGCGATTGAAGCCGAGGACGGTCGTCCGGCGCGTGCGCGGCACGTCACCGTTCACGCCGTCGAGGTCGATGAAGTACGTCGGTTGATCGGTGTCGGTCTCATAGGTGACGCAGTTCTCGAGGCCGGCACCGATGTAGGTCAGGTGGGAGTCCGCATTCCGCGGTTCAACCTCACGCTGCTCGAGCGAGAGCTCCGACCGGAGGTCCATCTGATCGTGCCTGTAGCCCGCATCAGGTGGAAAGATGCGCTGGAATGATGCGCAGTAAGCCTCGACAGACTCACGACGATTCTCGAGCCGCCGCAAAATGCTCTGTTCGAGGTAGCCGGCCGTCGTATGGTAAGAGCAGTAGAGCGCCTTCTTAAAGTTGGACGCGAAGCCCTCCTCACGTTCCGCGATCAGCGCACCGATATCGATTACGTCCAGGCGCGAGCGCGGCGTAATCTCCAGTGTAATCTCCGACATGAAAACGTCTTGTTGTGCACACGCGCCTTAGCCTACGGGGACCTCGCGAGAATATCAACCTCCGCAGGAGCGCGTGCCGAAGAACGCCTCATCCTAAGCACGTCCGCCGGATCGGTTTCGCAACGTCGATGAATCTGATGAGGTGACGTGGTTGCCAACAACTCGTCCGGCCGGCTGATCCCGTATCATGACGTAACGGTCGCGCTTCGGCGTCCGTCGCGGAAGACGAGCGTAAGGGCATCCTTATCAACGAGCTCTTCGGCGGTGCGGATGAGCTTGCCGTCGCGTTCGATGCGCGCATAGCCTCGTTCCAGCGGTCGTGACGGGTCGAGCAATGCGAGCTGGCGTGCGCAGCCATCGATGTGCTTGCGACGCTGATCGACAGATCGTTCCGCCGCGCGGTGCAACCGCACACCGATGTCGTCGAGTCGCTGCATCAGCC
>CAZKDQ010000040.1:0-20543 GCA_964551345.1 uncultured Rhodothermales bacterium | reverse complement strand
AACCCCTGACCTCTTGAATGCCATTCAAGCGCTCTACCAACTGAGCTATGGCCCCGGCTGTTCAGAAGGCGAAATTTAGGGTGCCGTCTTAGTGGAGTCAACCTCCTGCAACGGAGCGGGTTGCGGTTCCACCTTCAATTCATACGCTTGCGTTGCATGCCCGAAATCATCGCGAATCCTGACGTTGCCGCGTCGGCGGGCTTGAGAGAGTGACCGGCGGCGACTATGATCGTTCCACCCTGAACATTCTCTGAACGCATCATGCTCGTCGAAACGCTGCCCGACTACAACGCCATCAGCGATCGCGCCGCAGAAATTGTGGCATGCCAGATCCGCCGTAAACCCGACAGCGTCATCGGGTTTGCGACCGGTAGTACGCCGCTTGGTCTCTACGAAAGGCTCATCCGGATGCACAAGGATGAAGGGCTTGACTTCTCGAAGGTGACGACGTTCAACCTGGACGAGTACATCGGCCTCGCACCCAATCATCCGCAGAGCTACCACCACTTCATGTGGGAGAAGCTCTTCGGGCACATCAACGTAGATCCGGCGCGGGTTTTCATTCCGGAAGGCATCGTCGAAGATGTCGACCTGTTCTGCCGTTGGTACGAGAAGCAGATCGTCCGAGCCGGCGGCATCGATCTACAGATCCTGGGAATCGGGGCCAACGGCCATCTGGCGTTCAACGAACCGGGATCCTCACTCGGTTCGAGAACGCGCATCAAGACGCTTACGGAGAAAACGGTTTCCGATAATGCGCGCTTCTTCGGGCCGGACGAAACCGTTCCGCGTCATTCGATCACGATGGGAATCGGGACGATCATGAAGGCGCGTAATCTGCTTATGCTGGCCAGCGGAGAGGGCAAGGCAGAAGCGATTCGCGCGACGCTCGAAGGACCGGTCACGGCGATGGTGCCGGCTTCGGTCCTTCAACTTCATCGGTTTGCCTTCTGCGTTATCGATGAGGCCGCGGCATCGAAGTGCACCTACAACCATCATGACGGGATCGCGGAGCCGCGGGAGTAACACCGAAAAGCGCTTTCAAGTTTGACGGAAACTTACACTTCCGCCCGCCGCATTGAGGTAGTTTCTCTCCAAGCGTTTGCATTCATGAAATAGAGGAAGCACATGGCCGAGATGATAGACCTTACCGAGTATGGAATCCGCGTCGAGAATGTCATCAGAAATGGAAGTCCGGCGTTGCTCTACGAGGAAGCCATCAGACATGATGATACGGCGGCAATTGTCAGTAGCGGCGCGCTGGCGTTGAACTCCGGTGCGAAGACGGGGCGCAGCCCGGGCGACAAGAGAATCGTTCGGCATCCCGACTCTGAACAAGACGTGTGGTGGGGGCCGGTCAACTTCGAGGTCGATGAGCACACCTTTCAGGTGAATCGCGAGCGGACGATCGACTACCTCAACACCCGCGAACGTCTTTATGTGATGGATGGATACGCGGGATGGGATCCGCGCCACCAGATCAAGATTCGCGTGATTTGTGAACGCGCCTACCATGCGCTGTTCATGCATAACATGCTCATCCGGCCAACGCACGAGAAGCTCGATTCCTTTGGTACGCCGGATTACGTCATCTTTAATGCGGGCGCGTTTCCTGCAAATCAGTACACCTCCCAGATGACATCGAAGACGAGCGTTGACCTCAGCTTCGAGCACCGCGAGATGGTCATCCTCGGCACGGAGTACGCCGGCGAGATGAAGAAAGGCGTCTTCACCATCATGAACTACATCATGCCGAAGACGGACGTGCTCTCGATGCACTGCTCAGCCAACGAGGGTGATGAGGGTGACGTAACGCTCTTCTTCGGTCTCTCGGGAACAGGAAAAACGACGCTGTCTGCGGACCAGCGCCGCAAGCTCATCGGAGATGACGAGCATTGCTGGACGGATGAAGGTGTCTTCAATATCGAAGGCGGATGCTACGCGAAAGCGATAGATCTCTCGGCGGAAAGCGAGCCGGAGATCTTCGGAGCCATCAAGTTCGGCACCGTCCTCGAGAACGTGGTCTATGATCATGTGGATCGCGAAGTGGATTTTGCCGACACGTCGATCACGCAAAACACGCGCGCTTCCTATCCGATCGAGTATATCCCTAACGCGAAGATTCCGTGCACGGGAGGGCATCCAAAGAACATTATCTTCTTGACTTACGACGCTTTCGGAGTAATGCCTCCCGTGAGCCGCCTTTCCCCGGCGCAGGCGATGTACCACTTCATTAGCGGATACACCGCTAAGGTCGCCGGAACCGAAATGGGTGTTGAGGAGCCACAGGCGACGTTCTCCGCCTGCTTCGGCGCAGCGTTTTTGGTCTGGCACCCGAGCAAGTATGCTGAGATGCTTGCGGAATTGATGCGTGAGCACGGCACGAAGGCGTGGCTCATCAACACGGGGCTAACCGGCGGACCTTACGGCACAGGCAAGCGCATCAGTCTAAAGCACACGCGCGCCATCATCGACGCCATCCACAGCGGCGCACTCTCGGACGCGCCCGTTGCCGAGGATGCAACCTTCGGGTTCGCTGTGCCGACCGAATGCCCAGACGTACCTTCGGATGTTCTAATTCCGCGGAATACGTGGGCCGATCAGGAAGCGTACGACCGCCAGGCGGTGAAGCTGAGCGAGCTGTTCGCGAAGAACTTCGACAAGTACGCCGACGTGGCGAGCGATGAGATCAAAGACGCCGGCCCAAGTGTGCGGCGCGTTTAGGTCTGAAGGTGAGCGTTCGATGACGACCCGTCGCGGCGGACTGATGAAAGATCACCGCCGCGATGGGTCGCAAACCTGGCCCCCAGCAGTGTCGGGGAAAAACTAAAGCCGACGAAGCCATGAAGCCGCAGTTGTACCTGAAGGCGACCATCGCCGCCCTCATTCTCGTCATTTCATTAGCAGGGTCAGTTCGAGCACAGGCGCCGGCAGCGCCACCGGCGAGTCTCGCGCCATCCGCCGAACCTTTTGTTATAGGAACGCTAGTTCAATCGGATCTGGTCGTCGCACCGGATGTAGCATCGTTTTTGTTACCGAACGCGTGGCTGCGCGTGCGCGCCGGCCTCTCGCCCAAGACGCGGTTCATCACGCAGCTGAACTTCTCGCGCACATCGCAGGTGCTGCTCGAGGCGCGCATCAGCCACGCCTTGTCAGACCGATTTGATATCGACGGCGGGCTTTTCATGGCACCCTTCGGGCGGGAATCACTGACGTTTCCCGGATATCTGCCGCTGTCGGATCGTGGACGCGTGGTGCGCGCGCTGGCGCCGTTCTGGCAGGTTGGCGCGGGATTCGTCTACCACCTCGTGCCGGATGTGGTGAACTTTCGCGGCGCCGTCTTCAACGGCAACGGCGGCATAATCCGCCCGAACGACAACCAGTCGTTTCTTTATGTGGGACGACTTGAAGGCACGAGCCGCGGCGCTCTGACGCGCCTCGACCTCGGTGCCGGATTCGCCTTGAGCAATGACGAAGATCTCGGAGCATACGCGCCGGGGCCTGGACGAAAGCTACTTCTGGGAGCCGATGCCGTTTTCGACTCGCCGCGCGTGTTCCTGATCACTGAACTCGTTTACGCTTCTCTCAATCCCGAGGGAGCCGACGAGGTCAATCCGCTGGGCGCAATAGGACGACTCGGCTTCCGCGCGACGCCTGAGCAAGCGTTCATCCTCGGCATCGACGCGTTCGACCCCGGTCGTACGATCCAGGGCCACCACGACCTCATGCTTGCACTGGCGTATAGCCATTACCTCAACGCGCATCTGCGTTTTCTGGTCGAGTACCAGTTCGCGCCGGAGGAAATCGACACAGGGCAATTTCTCCTTCGAATGCAGGTTGCGCGGCTCTAATTCGAACGGGAAAGAGTCGTTGGGGGACTCTGCGTTTTGGAACGTGGCGCCCGCCGAGGGATTGCCTACATCCGCTTCGTGCGGATGCAATCGAACCTTCAACAGAATGTGCGAACGATGGAAAAGCCCTATAAACCGGTCGACTGCGACTTCCACTCGGAGCTGACTTCACGTTCGACGCTCGGGCAGCGCGCCGAGATCGTCTACCGAGAAGACGGCGAGGAGAAGACGGTGCTTGACTACATCGATGACGTCTATTCGAAAGACGGCGCGGAGTACACGAAGCTGCGCGACGGCCTCGTGCTGCGCCTCGACCAGCTCGTCCGCGTCGATTCGGAAGCCCGCACCTGACCTACGGCATTGCGGCGCACCTGTTTGAGGCGCGATATCCTTGTGATCAACTCGTGTGCGGCGCTATGAATTACGCAGCCTCCGCACCGCCTCCACGATCGCCTCACCGTCTCCGGAGGGATCGACCTCGGTATCGCGGTAGACGATCTTGCCATCTTCATCCAGGATGAACGTCCAGCGAGCCGTCGTCACACCGCGAACGAGTTCGACTTCTTCCCCGTCGACTTCCCGTGTCAGCGTTCCGCCTTCATGGACGGGCACGCCGAACTTGCGGGCGATGGCGCCGGCGGCATCCGACAGCAGCGGGAAGTTGATCCGATTGGTGCGCCGGAACGTGGCGAGTCCTTCCACCTCATCCCCACTGATTCCCACAACGTCCGCACCCATTTCGGTCAGCTTCGTGCGATTGTCGCGAAAGCTGCATGCCTGGTCGGTACACCCACCCGTCATCGCCGCCGGATAAAAGTAGACGACGAGCAAGCCTTCGCCGACGTTATCAACACTGCGCCAGACGGAACCGTCGGATGTTACCGCCTCGAAGGAAGGTGCTGTGTCGCCGACTTCGAGTGCGCCCTGTGCAGACGCGTCTCGTGCGGTAATCATTAATGCGGCGATAGCGAAGAGGCAGAGGACTCTTGTCATGTTCGTGTGGAGTTGGGGGAATGTCATGGCATCCAGTGTATGTCAACCATCCGAACGAGTCCATGTTCGGTGGAAAGGCGCGGCGCGTGAGTTTCGCCTCGGTTGCAGTCGTCAGAGCCACAAGCGCGTATCATTGACATAGAAGATAACCTGTTCGCGCTCATGGCAATACAGGAACACGTGATACGAAGTCTCGGCGACCTGATCGATTCGGTGACGCCGGCACATCCGAATCCGGATACCGGCCGCCGGCGCGATCCGGGTGTCTATCACGGCTCATCGTCGGCGCGGCATCCACTATTGACGACGCTCGATCGTCTGGGCGGAACGCATCCACCGCACACGAAGGCGCATCTCGAGGCGCACATCCTGAGAAACTTCGCCCGTTACTCCCGGCCGGAGCTGCCGTCGCCTCCCGCGAACGACTGGGAGCTGCTCGTCATTGCCCAGCATCACGGCGCGCCCACCCGGCTTCTCGACTGGTCGTATTCGCCGCTCGTAGCTGCGCATTTCGCGACGACCACGGCACGCTCCGGCGATGCCTGCGCAATCTGGAGGCTCGACTGGCAGCGCCTGCATCGGGCATTCGAACTGCCGGACCTGGCCTTACTGATCGAGGACCTGCTCGAACTCGACGTGACGCGGGACGGAGCGCCCTTTACACCGTGGGAACTCTTCCGGGGTACGAGCCGCAGCTTTGCCTGTATGATTGAACCGCCCTCACTGAATGCGCGAATCGTTGCGCAAGCTGCCACCTTCACGCTCTGCACGGACGCATCGCGCTCCTTCGAGTCCTTTCTGGAGCAACACGAACTGGAAGATGCGCTCATTCGCTTCACAATCGCTGCCGATGACGTCGCGCATGTCCGGGACCAGCTCGACCTGGTTGGCATGGATGAGCGCCGCCTTTTTCCTGATCTCGATGGTGTAGCCGCATCCGTCCGTCGTTATTATGGATGATTGCAAGCACGTTTGGTACTGCTATCGATTGTTAGTACGTGCCTGCGTCTCCGATCGAATCCTAAACGGCGACGGCCTCATGCTTCCCAATTCAGTCGAGCGGATCAATCCCGCTCATTTTCGGAGCAAGGAGAAGTACCTCCTCTATCTCCGCCATCTCTTTGCATATGAGATCGTTGCGGCGCAACTCAGTGGCTCGGAGCGGCTTCTGGAAATCGGATTTGGTGAGGGATACGGCGCACGATACCTCGCGGGCTTTGCACAGGAAGTCGTTGCCGTGGATGTAGATCACGGCTCCGTAGCCCATGCGCGGCAGGTAAATGGAAGCGCCAACTGCCGATTCATGCAGTATGATGGCGATCGACTGCCCTTCGATGATGCATCATTCGATGTCGTTTCGACAATGCAGGTCATCGAGCACGTCGAGAATGACCTCGCGTTTGTGATGGAGGCACGGCGCGTGTTGAAGCCCGGCGGCATTATGTGGCTCACGACGCCTAACCGAACTCATCGTATTGCGCCGGGAGCGCCGGTCTGGAATCCGTTCCACGTGCGGGAGTACTATCCCAGCGAACTCGAGTCACTTCTCGGCACTGTTTTTGGGGAAGTTAAGGTCGGCGGTATTTATGGGACACCGGAGGTGCAGCAGATTGAGTTTCGCCGCGTGCGGCAGTCGCTGACGCTGCGCAAGCTCATACCTGAGTTCGTAAAAGGCTGGCTGGATCGCAGCGCCATTACCAGCTATTCGACCGCCGACTTCCGTGTCGACCTCTCCTCACCGGCCGACGGAAGTCTTGACCTTGTCGGCTGTTGCGTAAAGACGATGGGGTAAAGCAAAAGCTGACGGACCGTCGCTTTACCGTGAGGAGTTTCTTAAGAAAACCGTTACAACTGAAGGCAGGGCAACAATCGAAGAAGCCCATCCGTTAGTTCGTTCTCGTCAAGAACCTGGGCCTCATGTCGCACCCGTTACCGTCTCCGCTATTGCGTAAGTTGTTGTTTTCGCTTCCGTTGCTGTTCGTACTCGTTTTGGCCGGGTGCGGCAATGATTCCGAATCGCAGCAGTTTCCTCCAGGTACGATTCCTTCGGTTGAGGTTGTAGAGTCGCGGCTTGGAACGCTTCCACTTGAGCAGCGGCTCAACGGCGTGGTTCAGGCCCGCAATCAGATCACCATTTACCCGGAGATTTCCGGGCGGCTTGATGCGGTCTTTGTGGACAACGGGGATTTCGTGGAGCAGGGCGAGCCGCTGGCGCGTGTTAACCCGAGGGTGTTTCAGGAGCAGCTTCGCCAGGCTGAGGCCGGGCTGAGAATACAGCAGGCGGCCGTCGAGCAGCGCAGGGCGGAGCTTCGCCAGCTCGAGGCGGATCTCGCGCGGACCGAGCAACTGGCCGAGCGCGACTTCACCAGTGCTTCCGAAGTCGAGCGCCAGCGTGCTGCGGTAGACGGTGCGCAGGCGACACTCCGCCATGCCGAGGCACTTGTCGATCAGGCGGAATCGACGATCGAGGAGCGGCGGGAGGCACTGCGGCGGACGGTCGTTCGCGCACCGGTGAGCGGACGCGTCGGCAGGCGTGATGCCGAGGTTGGCATGCAGGTCGACGGATCATCGTCGCTCTTTGTGGTCGGTGATCTGAGCGAGATGCAGGTGCTCGTAACGCTGACGGAGAATATGCTGAACTACATCGAAGCCGGTCAGCGGGTGCAGATTCATGCCGAGCGGCTCGGCCCAGCCGGATTGCAGGCGCAGGTCACCCGGATCTCACCGTTTCTGCGTGAGGGCAGCTTCACGACGGAAGCGCGCATCGATGTCTCGAACACCACGGGCGTGCTGACTCCCGGCATGTATGTAGACGTGGATGTCTTTTACGGAGAAACCGAGGAAGCGACCATCGTGCCAACCGCTGCAATCTATGAGGATGGCCGGAGCGGGCGGACGGGCGTTTTCGTTGCTTCCGAGTTTTCCCCGACGCCGCCGGCCGAGGAAGAGGTTGTGCTCGAGCCCGCCGGTGAGTCTATCGGGCCCGGTGCAGGTATCTCGGAGCCTACGGAAATCGTATTCCGCGATGTCGAAGTCATTGCACGCGGCCGCGAATCAGTCGGGGTAAGCGGCCTTCTTGACGGCGAGTGGGTCGTTGTTGTGGGCCATGACCTCATAGACTCGGACATTACCGAACCCGTTATGGCCCGCGTACGCAGCTTACCGTGGGAGCGGATCGTGAGCCTGCAGGAGCTTCAGCAACAGGATCTCCTTCGCCAGTTCATGGACAAGCAGCAGCGCCTCGCACGGCTTCAGGCCGAGCAGCAGCAGAGCGGCTCTTGAACAACCGGCCACCTCAATCTCCCTCATCAGGAAACAGATCTTCTATGGCCTCCCCGGCAGACTTTTCGATTCGGCGCCCGGTAGCGACGCTGATGCTGTATCTGATCATTATCACGATCGGCGTCGTCGGCTTCCGTTTTCTGCCGGTTGATCTGCTCCCATCGATCGAATTCCCCCGGCTCACGGTCGCGACGACCTACGCGAACGTCGGCCCGGAGGAGATGGAGCGGCTCATTACGCAGCCGGTCGAAAATGCAGTAGCGGGCGTGCCTAACCTGGAGCGCGTGACATCCACCTCGCGCGAGGGTGGAAGCTGGGTAAGCCTCGAGTTTTCGCAGGGAACGGATCTGGCCGAGGCTGCCAATGACGTCCGCGATGCCATAGAACGCGTGCGTAACGAGCTACCCGAGGAAGCCGAGCCGCCGAGGCTCTGGAAGTTCAACCCGGATGACATCTCCATCGTCACCATAGCCGCGTTTTCCTCACGCGACCTCGAGTCTCTTACGAGGATTCTGGAGCGTGATATCATGCGGCGATTCGAGCAGATCGAAGGCGTCGGCACGATCGACATCAACGGCGGTGTCTACCGTGAGATACGGGTCGAATTGCTCCGTGATCGATTGCGCGCGGCCGGATTGACGGCGCTTGACGTTCAGCAGGCGATCGGCCGCGAAAGCGCGATTGCGCCCGGTGGTAACGTCAAAGAAGGCGTTCAGGACCTCTACGTTCGTACGCTCGCCGAATACGAAACGCTTGATCAGGTTCGCGATGCCGTCGTCACGTATGTCGACGGTGCGCCCGTGCGGGTGCGCGACGTGGCGGATGTGCGTCGCGATTATCAGGACATAACGCGGCTCGTCGAGGTCGACGGCGTTCCGACGATTCAGTTCGAGATCCGCAAGCAGAGCGGCGCGAACACCGTGGCCGTTGCCGATGCCGTCCGTGCTGAGGTCGAGCGCGTGAACCTGGATCGTCCCGATGTGCAACTACAGGTTATATCCGACCAGAGTACGTTCATCCAGCAGTCGATCGACAACGTCGCCGATTCGGCGATCTGGGGCGCGCTGCTGGCCGTGCTCGTGCTCTACTTTTTCCTCCGCAACGGCTCGTCGACGTTCATCATCGCCGTCTCAATCCCCGTTTCGATTATCGCATCGTTCGGGCTGCTCTACTTTGCGGGTCTGTCGCTTAACCAGATGACGTTTGGTGGTCTTGCGCTGGGCATCGGCATGGTCGTCGATAACGCGATCGTGGTTCTTGAGAACATCGTTCGACAACGGGAGGAAAACAGCCGGGAGTTAAAGGAAGCCGCTTCCATCGGTGCGCGCGAGGTGTTAGGCGCCATCGTTGCTTCCACGCTGACGACGATCGTCATTTTCCTGCCGATCCTGTTCATGCAGACCGTTTCTGCCACGCTCTTTCTTGAGCTGGCGATCGTCGTGGTCTTCTCGCTCGTTTGCTCGCTTTTCGTGGCAATGACGCTCGTTCCAATGCTGGCGAGCCGCTTCCTGACGGCGAAGAAGGGGAAGCCGGATCCCAGCAGCCGCGGGGCGCGCTTCCGCGAGCGCTTCAGCCGGTTCGAAACGTGGTACAGCGGCAAGGTGGATCTGGCGCTTCGTCATCGCGGGATTGTGTTTGGAAGTGTCGTTGTCCTGATCGCACTGGCGGTAGTGATGGCCCGGGGGATTCCGGTTGAACTTGCACCGGAAACCGATGCCAATGAGGTAAGCGTCACGCTTCGCATGGACGACGGTACCAACCTTGCGGTCGTACAATCCTATC
The DNA here is from genome assembly GCA_964551345.1 of uncultured Rhodothermales bacterium. Classification (GTDB taxonomy): domain Bacteria; phylum Bacteroidota; class Rhodothermia; order Rhodothermales; family CAZKDQ01; genus CAZKDQ01. The sequence continues at coordinate 10,635 of CAZKDQ010000040.1, read as the reverse complement.
TGGCCGAGCTTGAGAGCATCGTCCGGTGGGTCGTTCCCCAAGATGCGATCGATAATATGACGACCGCGATTTGGCGTGGCCGCGGCCGCATCGACATCACGATGCCCGATCCTGAACACCGTACCATCTCGAGCCAGGATCTGGCTGAGCGTGTGAGGGAAGCAACTGTAGGTGAGATCCCCGGAGGCGAGATCCAGGTCCGGGCGCAGGCGGGCTTGTGGATTCTGCGGCGTCTCTTCAGCGGCGGCGGATCGGGAGATCAGGCCATTCAGCTGCAGCTGCGTGGATATGACGTCGATCAGGGCCGGGTCTGGGCACGGCGCATCGCCGAGCGCATGGCCACCGTTCCGGGCATCATCGACGTACGAGCCGGCGACGATGACGATGCCGGTCCGCCCGAACAGCGCATTCGCCTCGACCGCGATCGTATTGCAGCCGCCGGATTGAGCGTTCAGGAAGTGGCGCGGGCGATTCAGCTGAGCGTGGGCGGTGGCCGCGCGGGTGTCTTCCGGGAAACAGGCGATGAATTCCCCATCACGGTTCGCCTCCGTGCGGAGGATCGACTTACGACACTTGATCTCGAGAACATCTCTGTGCGGACTCCGGAAGGCGTCGCAATTCCGATTTCCACGGTGACTGAGCAGGAGCGCGCGCGGGGCGTCAACAGCGTGCGCCGCATCAACGGCCAGCGCGTGACCTATATCTACGGCGACCTTCAACCTGGCATCCCTCTCGGTGATGCCGTCGAAGCAATCCGCGCGGAACTCGCTGATCTACAACTGCCGGAGCAGTTCTCGATCATCTACGGTGGCGAGTATGAGGAGCAACAGAAAGCGCAGCGTGACTTCCTGATCGCGATTCTGCTCGCCATCGTGCTCATTTACATGGTGATGGCGGCGCAGTTCGAGCGGTTCATCGATCCGCTTATCGTGATGTTCTCCGTGCCGCTGGCCATCATCGGTGTCGTACCAATGCTATTGCTGACCGGCACCACGTTCAACATCCAGAGTCTGATGGGTGCCATCATGCTCATCGGAATTGTGGTGAACAACGCGATTGTCCTCGTCGACTACATCAACCTGCTTCGGCGAGAGCAGGGACTCGATGTTCGCGATGCCGTGATCGAAGCCGGGCGCTTGCGCCTGAGGCCAATCCTGATGACGACGGTGACGACGGTGCTTGGCTTGGTTCCGCTGGCGCTCGGATGGGGAGCCGGTGCCGAGATTCAAGCAGCGCTCGCGCGCACTGTAATCGGTGGTTTGACTGCATCCACGTTGATCACGCTTCTGCTGATCCCGATCGTCTACGTGACCGTCTACGCTATGAAGACGGCGGTCAGCGAATGGCTGGCTGGATTGAGAGGAGGCGAATCAGAAGCCACGCTGGGGCAGACCGCCTGAACGGAAAGTGTGAAGGGTTGCGTCATTTCGCACTCCCACATCAGACTTCCCACTTCCTACTTCACATGCCGTTCGGCATGATAGCTCGAGCGCACGAGCGGTCCGCTCTCCACGTGCTCGATCCCGAGTTCCTCACCCACTTCTTTGTACCACTTGAAGACATCCGGGTGAACGAACTCCTCGACCGGCAGGTGCATCTTCGTCGGTTGCAGGTACTGGCCGATTGTCATCACATCGAGCCCGACATCCACAAAATCCTTCATTAGGTCGACCACTTCCTCGCGCGTCTCGCCAAGGCCGACCATGATGCCGCTCTTCGTGCGCAGACCCTGAGCTTTTGAGCGCTCGAGTACATCGAGTGATCGCCTGTAGTTTGCCTGCGGTCGAACGCGCCGGTAGAGCCGAGGAATCGTCTCCATATTGTGGTTCATGATGTCCGGCCGCGCATCGATCACCAGTTGAAGAGCATCCCACACGCCGCGAAAGTCGGGAATGAGAACCTCGACGGTGCAGCCGTCCATCTCCTTGTGGATCAGACGGATGGACTCGGCGAAGATCGGCGCACCGCCGTCCTCGCGTTCATCGCGGTTTACGGAGGTAATGACGACGTGGCGGAGATCCATCAGTTGTGCCGCCTCGAGTACGCGCCGCGGCTCATCCCAGTCGAGCCCCGGCTCAGGCCTTCCCGTCTTGATGGCACAGAACCCGCACGAACGCGTGCAGACGTTCCCCAAAATCATGAACGTGGCCGTGCCCGCGCTCCAGCACTCGCCCATGTTCGGGCAGCGCGCGCTTTGGCAAACGGTGTGCAGGTCATGCTCCTCGATGATGTTCGAGACGTTCTTGAACGTCTCACCGTAAGGGAGCTTCACGCGAAGCCAGTCGGGCCGCTTGCCTCTGGTGTTTGCAACCTGGGGCGATTCGACGACCGGAAGCTCGAACATGCCATCGCCTTCGCTGGATAGCGGTTCCTTGGAACTGGTCTTCAATGCAATTTCGCCTGGCTTGAAGGAGCGGCGAGCCTGCGTCGGTTGGGCCATCACTGCGCGTCGTGGACGATGTACGGGGCAAATCGAAGTGGGCTACAAAATCCAGCTGGTGATGATCCCCTGCCACCGTCAGGGGTGAAGTTTCGAGTTAATTCGCTATCTTGACCGCCGCTCCTCATGGTGCCTGCCGCGAGGGGTGTCGGTCCTTCTGTATGATTCTCAGACGTCGTTATTTCGCCTTATGGAAAGCGTTGCTGCGGGAGTGGTCTCCCCTAATTCGGTCAATGATATTCTAGGACGCCACTTGCTCGTCAAGGGCATGATGCCGCTGGTGCTGGATATGGAGCGCAGCTCCGGCGTGAAGCTCGTCGATGCCCGCGACGGCCGCGAATACCTCGATTTTTTCGGATTCTACGCCTCGTCCGCCGTCGGCATGAACCATCCCGGGATGACCGAGGATGAAGGCTTCCGCAAGCGGCTGCTTGAGTCGGGCGTCAACAAGATCACGAACTCGGATGTCGTGACGACGCACATGGCGCGCTTCGTCGAGACCTTCTCGCGCGTCGGCATCCCCGATTATCTCCCGTACGCATTCTTTGTGTCGGGCGGTGCACTCGCTGTCGAGAACGCACTCAAGGCCGCCTTCGACTGGAAGGTGCGCAAGAACTTTGAGAAGGGATACCGTCGCGAGGTCGGGTCGAAGGTGCTTCACTTCGACCAGGCATTCCACGGCAGAACAGGATACACGCTTTCGCTGACGAACACGGCAGATCCGAATAAGACGAAGTACTTCCCGAAGTTCGACTGGCCGCGCGTTCTCAACCCGAAGATGCGCTACCCGCTGACGGACGAGAATCAGGAAGCTACGCGCAACGACGAACAGGTTGCACTGCGGCAGATCGAACGGGCGTTTGCCGATAACCCGGATGAGATCGCCTGCATCATCATCGAGCCGATTCAGGGTGAAGGCGGCGACAACCATTTCCGTCCGGAATTCCTTCAGAAGGTCAAGGACATCGCGCATGAGAACGACGCACTGCTGATCTTCGACGAAGTGCAGAGCGGTGTCGGCATTACGGGTCGGTTCTGGGCGCATCAGTCGATTGGCGTCGAGCCGGACATCATCGCCTTCGGCAAGAAGACGCAGGTGTGCGGGATTCTCGCATCGCGGAAGCTTGATGAGGTCGAGGATCACGTTTTCAAAACGCCGAGCCGCATCAACTCGACCTGGGGCGGTAATCTCGTCGACATGGTGCGATTCGATCGCATCCTGGAGATCATCGAAGAAGATGACCTCGTCTCGAAGGCAGCGAAGACGGGCGACCACCTGCTGAATCGCCTCCGCGAGATGGAGCAGAAGAGCGAGTTCGTCTCCGGTGCCCGCGGTCGTGGACTTATGTGCGCATTCGACCTGCCAACGCCTGCCTTCCGCAACGCCGTCCTCGATCGGTGCCACGACGAAGGCGTCATCATCCTTGGATGCGGCAACAGTTCCGTCCGCTTCCGTTCACCACTGACGATCAACAAAGACGAGATCGACAGCGGCCTCGACATCCTGTCGGATGCTGTCGAGCACGTAGGCCGGTCACAGCGGTAAGACGTTTTGCAGAATGAGCCGCCCGGCACCTGATGAATGGCCGGGCGGCGATGAATCATGATGGTGAATGCTACGCCGTGTATGCGTCGGCGATCTGCCGTGCAGCGGCCGAGAGTAGAGCGTGATCGCACGTCCATCCCCTTTGAAATACCTGCATCACGCATGCAAATGGATTCTTTCCTGATGAAGTACCTGCCGATCCTGCTGGTCGGCCTGCTGATCGCTTTCGGCCGCGTGGCGTCCGCTCAGGATGGCACCGAACAGCGCACCGCGGCACCGCACGTGCTGAAGGCGGATCATTACGATGCGCACACGCGGGTCCTTCCGGTACAGATGGCGGGGAAGACGGCGCAGCCGACGGCGAACATACAGGTCACGTACCAGGGCTTTTCGCCGGAGGCGCAGGCGGCCTTTCAGTACGCAGTCGATTTGTGGGAGCAGCACATTTCCTCGCCCGTACCGATCCGGATCCTTGCGAGCTGGGAGGAGCTGGAGGAGAATGTGCTTGGTTCTGCGGGCCCGTCAACGTTCTACGGCAACTTCGCCAACGCGCCGATGCAGAGCACGTGGTATCCGCTTGGTCTTGCACACGCACTGGCGGGGCAGCGTTTCGACGGCGCACCGGCGTACGACATTCACGCCAACTTCAGCAGTTCCATGTCCTGGTACTTCGGGACGGACGCGCGGCCGCCTGCCGGCACGTTCGACCTCGTTACCGTAGTTCTGCATGAGATAGGCCATGGGCTTGGCTTCTTTCAGACGTACCAGGTCGATGATGGTGATGATGATGAGCGTGACGAATGCCCGGGCGTAGGAGAGGGGTTCGGATGCTGGGGACTTGCCGCGCAGGGAGGTGGAAACCCGTTTCCTGCCATATTCGACAGATTTGTAGAGGATGAAGAAGGCACGTCGCTTCTAAATGAATCCGTCTATCCTAATCCTTCAAGGGCGTTGGGCGATGTGCTTCAGAGTGGAGCCGTTCGCTTCAACGGACCGTCGGCGCTAGATGCATTTCAGAACGTGCCGATCGATCTCTACTCGCCGGCAGGTTTCGAGCCTGCGTCCTCCATCGCGCATCTGGATGAGGACGTATTTCTACGAGGGGATCCGAACTCGCTCATGACTCCACGTCTCGCCCGCGCAGAAGCGATCCACAGCCCCGGACCTGTTTTCTGCGGCTTGCTCGAGGACCTCGGATGGACGCTCGGCGACGCCTGCTTCGCTCTCATCTCCGCTGACATCATCACCTTCGAGGCGCAGCGCGCCTCTCTGACAGGAGGCGAAGTAACGCTGGAATGGACGACGGGTGCCGATGCCGAACTCGACGAATTCGTGATCGAGCAGAGTCGCTTCGGCCGCGCCTATGAAGAAGTGGCGCGTCTCGACTTCATCCCGGGTGAACGCGACTATGAGATCACCCTTCAAGACCTCGTCCCGGGGCGCTATACCTACCGCATCCGATACACGAGACAGGATGCATCCACGGCGCTCAGCCGTTCCGCAGAAGTGACCATACCGCTAACGGAGCAGGTTGCCGTCAGCGGTCCATATCCTAATCCAATCCAGTCTCGGGCAACGGTGCACGTCCTCGTGCGTCGCGCGCAGCGGGTTGATGCCTATCTCTATGATGCGATGGGACGACGCATCCGCACGGTCGCCTCATCTCGGCAGGTTGCGGCGCAGTCCGAAGTCACGTTCGAAATCGAGCGAGGAAGTCTGGCTTCAGGCGTTTACTACTTGCAGATCATCGGGCGGGAGTTCAACACCACCACCAGCCTCGTCATTACTCGTTAGGAGACGACGCGCCTCTATCAGCGCATCCGGTGCCGCCTCTTCATCGCGGTGACTGGGTTTTTCTGAAGCTTACCACCCTCCATCGCCATGGCAGGATCATCCCGGCCTCACATTTTCTTGCGCTGCGTACTGCTGCTTCTCGCTACGCTGCTCGTATCGTCTACATCGACGGCGCAGCATCGGCATGAAGGTGAGAACCGAACCGACTTCTTTCCCTTCTCTGTCTGGTACAGCGGGGGGAAGGCCCGCGCTCCGATGGTCTCCGAGCTGACGCCGGAATCTCATCAGGAATGGAGGCGCGACCTGCAGCAGATCAAGGACCTCGGGTTCAACACCGTCCGCACCTGGGTTGAGTGGGGGCGGAGTGAGCCGGAGCAGGGTGTCTACAATTTCGACAACCTGAACCTGCTGTTCGAGCTCGCCGGTGAGGTAGGGTTGAAGGTGTTCATCCAGGTGTATGTCGATTCCGCACCGGACTGGGTGGACAAGCTCTACCCGCACACGCGGTTCGTGACGCAGAGCGGGCATGCCGTTCCGCCGCAGTCGGCGCCGGGATATTGCACCGACAATCCGGAAATCGCCGATCTCGTCCATGGATTCTATTCCCAGGTTGCGAGTGTGGCTGCGCAGTATCCGCATTTCTATGGATGGGATCTCTGGAGCGAGCCGCACATCATCAACTGGGCCGCGATTGATTACGTGCCGAACGCGCAGTTCTGCTACTGTGAAGGCACGCAGGCGCGCTTTCGTGAATGGCTCGCGCTGAAGTACAAATCACTGGACGCACTCAACACGGCCTGGCATCGCGGCTTCGAGAACTGGAGCGAAGTTGAGCCGCCGCGCTTCAGCACCATCCTCACGTACTCGGATTACACTGATTGGAAGACGTTCATCCGCGATCGCCTGGCAAGAGATCTCGGCAATCGCGACCGCGCGATTCGCGACGGCGGCTCAAACCACATCACAACTTCGCACGCCGCGGTGTCGGCGATTACGCAGTCGCCGCGCAACGGCACCGGCTCGCCCGACGACTTTTACATGGCGGATGAAGTCGACTATTACGGCACGTCGATTTATCCGAAGCATAACCGTCCGGCGGCTCACTGGCCGTACTGGCGGATCATGTCGATGATGGAGTTCCAGCGCAGCGCCAATCTGCATAAAGGTGGATGGTACGTGGGGGAGCTTCAGGCCGGGCCAGGCACAATCGGACTGTGGCTGAGCGAGCCGGTAACGCCGGAGGATCATCGTCTCTGGGCGTGGTCGGCGATTGCTTATGGCGCTAAGGGCATCAACATGTACGCGTACTACCCGATGTCGTCGGGCTATGAATCGGGCGGATATGGTCTGATAAACCTCGACGGCACGCTCACCGAGCGCGCGCGGCATGCAGGTACGATAGCGCAGGTCGTCGATCGCAACCAGGATCTGCTCATCAAAAGTCGGCCTGTGCCTGCGAAGGTTGGGATCGTTTATAATCGTCTGACGCAGCTCGTTGGCGGGCCGCGTGGCGGTGGCGATAATTACCACGATCATCTCGTCGGCTATTATCGCGTGCTGGCTGAACAGAACGTGCCGGTTGAGTTCGTGCATGCCCGCGACGTTGAAGCCGGCAATCTCGATGGATACGAACTTCTGATCGTGCCTTATCCACTCATGATGACACATGCGGCCGCAGACGGCATCCGCAAGTTCGTCGAGCGTGGCGGCTATGCGGTTGCCGAGGCGCGTCTGGCATGGAATGACGAGCGGGGATATGCGTCGGAGGTGATACCGGGGCTCGGCCTACATGAGGTCTTTGGCGTGCGCGAGCAGGATGCGTGGATGACGGATGAGGTCGAGCTACAGGTAGCGGGCGTGGAGCATCCCGCCTTCGCGCGGCTCAATGGGGAAGAGGCGCTGAGGGGCGTCGGCTTTGCCAACACCGTCTCGACACTGTCGCCGGATGCCAACGTCCTGGCAACAATCAACGGTGAGCCGGCCGTCGTGGCCTCGCGCTACGGCCAGGGCGAGACGCTTTTCATCGGATCATTCGTGGGAGCGGGTACGCACCAGGCTACGGTTACGCCTGAGCTTGGAACGACGACCACAGAAACCGTAAACACCGGCATGCCGAGCGCCGGCGCCTTCGTGATGCCGCGGCAGAACACCGAGTTCATCCTCGGCCTCGTGGATTGGGCGGGCATTGAGCGACCGGTTGAGACAAGTGTGGACGGGCGCACCAATCCGCCGCTAACGGCCCGCCTTCACGAAACGAGTGACGGCTATGTGCTCTACCTCATCAATTACAACGCCGATCCGACGGATGTCTCGGTCGATGTAGTTGTGGAGCGGGATGGAAGCTGGACCCTTCGCGAGCTTACGACCGAAGAGACGCGGAATGTGGATTCCGTCGACGGCCGCATTACGCTCCAGACGCACGTCGCCGGCCGCGGCGCCCAGGCGTGGGAGATAAGGGGAAGGTAGAAGTTTGAAGGTTGAAGTTCGAAGTGGTGGACGCGATTTGCTAGCCTTCTCACTTCCCACTTCGAACTTCTTACTTCTATCTTTCACTCCTCACTTCCCACTTCTTCTTGTCCGTTGGAGGTGCTGTCGGTGACTGTGTCTTCATCGACTACGAGGCGCGTGACATCGGCGATGCCGTCGCTGTCCTTGAGCGAGATCAGCCGCACACCCTGCGTATTGCGGCCCATCGTGCTGATTCCGTCGACGCTCATCCGGATCATGATGCCGTGCTGTGTCACGATCATCAGGTCGTCGTCGTCATGGACGCCCTTGATCGCCACGAGCTTGCCGGTGCGGGAGGTCGTCTTCATCGTAATGATGCCCTTGCCGCCACGGCTTTGGACGCGGTAGTCGTCCAGCATTGATCGCTTGCCATATCCCTTCTCGCTCACCGACAGCAGGTCGATGCCGTTGCCTTCGATGACGACCATTCCGACCACTCGTTCGTCACGCCTCAGGCTGATGCCACGCACACCGCGCGTGTTGCGTCCCATGGGGCGAGCATCGTCTTCGTGGAATCGCACCGAGCGGCCACCGGACGAAGCGAGGATGACATTCGCATCGCCTCCGGTAAGCGCGGCCTCGAGAAGCTGATCATCATCCACGATCGAGATGGCGATGATGCCATCTGTACGCGGACGCGAGAAAGCTTCGAGTGATGTCTTCTTGACGAGGCCGTTCTTCGTCGCCATCATCACATAATGCGTGTCGAGGAACTCCGCATCCTCGAACTGCTCCTTGCGCACGTTCAGTACGGCGCGAATGCGGTCCTCCGGAGAGATCTGAATCAGATTGCGAATCGATCTACCCTTGGCAATTCGCGTTCCTTCAGGAATTTCATACACACGCAGCCAGTAGCAGCGCCCGGCATCCGTGAAGAAGAGGAGGTAATCGTGGTTGTTCGATATGAACAGGTTCTCGATATAATCCTCATCACGCATGCCTGAGCCGCGCATTCCAACGCCGCCGCGTCCCTGCAGGCGATATTCGGCTGAGCTCGTGCGCTTGACGAGGCCCTGATGCGTGATAGTCACCACGACCTGAACATCATCAATGAGGTCCTCCATGTTGAAGTCGTCGCCACCGGTGTAGTCGATCTCGGTGCGGCGGTCATCCCCATATTTTTCCTTGATCTCGAGCAGCTCATCCCGGATGATCTGCATCCGCAACTCGCGGCTGGCAAGGATGCTTTCGAGACGCTCGATCTCCTGCAGAACGTCGCGGTACTCCTGCTCGATCTTCTGTCGCTCGAGCCCCGTAAGGCGTGAGAGCCGAAGCGCGAGAATGGCATCGGCCTGTGCTTCCGTGAGGCTGAACATGGATTCGCCGTGCGTCGGCAATCCCATTCGCTCGAGCTGTTCCGGCGTGAGCTTATCCGGGAAGACGCCGCGCATCAGGTTCGAGCGAGCGGCATCGGTGTCCGCGCTCTGGCGGATGATCGTGATGACCTGGTCCAGGTGATCGAGCGCGATCGTAAGGCCTTCCAGAATGTGCGCGCGTTCCTGCGCCTTCCGAAGATCGAATTCCGTACGCCGCACCACCACCGTGTGCCGGTGGTCAACGTAGTGCGAAACGAGTTCCTTCAGGTTGAGCGTGCGTGGGCGTCCGTTGACGAGCGCGACGCAGTTGACGCCGAAGGTCTGCTGGCACTGGGTGAACTTGAAGAGCTGGTTCTGCGTGACCAGCGGCACGGCATCCTTGCGCAGCTCCACGACGATGCGCATGCCGTCGCGGTCGGATTCGTCGCGCAGGTCCGAAATGCCCTCAATCCGCTTCTCGCGCGCCAGGTTAGCAATTTTTTCGACCAGGGACGACTTGTTGACCTGATACGGGATCTCCGTGATGATCAGCGCCTGGCGACCCGGCCGGATCTCCTCCTCCTGCATTTTCGCGCGCATAACGACGCGCCCGCGGCCATTGTAATACGCATTGCGCACGCCGGAGTAGCCGTAGATGATGCCGCCCGTCGGGAAGTCCGGGGCGGGCAGATGCTTCATCAGGCCGTCGATGTCGATGTCCGGATCGGCGATGAAGGCAACGATGGCATCGACCACCTCGCGCAGGTTGTGCGGCGGGATCTTGGTGGCCATGCCAACGGCAATGCCATCCGATCCGTTCAGGAGGAGGTTGGGGAGCGAGGCCGGCATAACCTCGGGCTCCTGCAGCGAACCATCAAAGTTGTCGACGAAATGGACCGTCTCCTTGTTGATGTCGCGGAGCATCTCCTCGGCCAGGCGCGTCATACGCGCCTCGGTGTATCGCATGGCCGCTGCGGAGTCTCCGTCCACCGATCCAAAGTTGCCCTGGCCGTCGACGAGCGGGTAGCGCATCGAGAAGCTCTGCGCCATCC
>CAZKDQ010000039.1:13670-20921 GCA_964551345.1 uncultured Rhodothermales bacterium | reverse complement strand
TTTTTCGCAGCATCCTGACCAATGACATATTCATCAAGTGCCTGCTTGATGCCTGCGGGAGAGATGCGCCCGGCTGCCGTCGATGGCTTTCGACGGGCGCGCTGCACGGCACCCGGGTGATAAGCAGCGAGATCACTGCGGACGATACCCGCCGCGTCGTTGATGCAGCGGTCGCAGATGTACACATCGGGGCCGGCCACCATCGAGGAAACCTCGTGTGCGGTACGTCCACAGAACGAGCAGCGGATCGCGTCGTCTCCTCGCCGAGTGCTCATATTCGTTGTTCGCGAATTGGTAGTAGCTTCGACCCTCTACTATCGACCGTAGCCGAAGAAGTGTAAACGGGCGCTTCCGGGCAGGGTTCAATGGCGCGGCTTCATGAGGGGCCGCTGCCCTCATATAAAATCATTCCGCCCGACAATGCAAGCCTGAGTTCGCTCGGATCGCTGGTCATGCACTTTGCGGAGTTCATCAGGTGCCTCCAGCTCAGCAACAGCGTTCGCATGAAAGTGAAGACCACCGCCTACCGCCCGTGCCGAGTCGCTATCACTTCCAAACGCTCCTGGATCTCCGTCTCCGGAAGCCACTTCCCGCGAAGCATTACTCCGACTCGGTTTTGCACATTCGAAATGTCCTCCAACGGATTCGCCTCCAGGAGCACCAGGTCGGCGCGCTGTCCGACTTCCACCGTCCCGAACTCGTCCGACTTCCCGAAATATATCGCGGGATTGCGCGTGCCGGTAATGAGGACCTCGTGCGGCGTTAGACCCGCGTTCACCATCATCTCCATTTCGTGATGAAGCGAAAAGCCGGGCACGTTGAAGAACTGCGGTGCATCCGATCCGAGCGCGATCATCGCTCCGGCGTCGTGCAGAGCTTTCGTCAATTGGCGCCGAACATCCACAAGCTGTGCTGCTGCCTCGGGCTGAAAATCTTCGCGTTCACCAAATGAATGCTTCGAGCGCACCCATCCATCAAGGACCTCTTGCGGCATGTACCGCATCTCCGGCCACCGGATCATCTGCTCGGCCGGCTCTGGTGAGGCCAGGTGCTCCACAAGGCTCAGCGTCGGCACGTTCCAAACGCGCGCCTCGCGCGTCGCAGCAACGGCAGCGGGGATGCGATCGAGATCGACAAGGCCAATCATCCCGCTTCCGAAAAACCCTGGCTCATGCTCATCCACGTCGGGGTGAGTGGCGGCAAGATACTCGACGTACCTGTCGAAGTGATCGATCGACGACTGCCGCGCATCGATGGCCCCTTGCAGCCCGACGGATTCGGGCACATGCCCGGCGAACGGCATCCCTAGCTCATGAGCCGTTGCAGCCATGTGCTCGTAAACCCGCGGCGACATGTTGAAGACCTTCAGGAGGTCGTATCCAGCCGCATGCTGCTCACGGACGGTTCGTTCGGCGGCCTCGGCGTCGGCTACCCGCTCGCCGCTTAAACCAGGGCCCGCGGCAAAAATCGTTGGTGCGATGATCTCGCCACGGCTTGCACGATCGCGCAGATCGAGATGCGAGGGATCACCTAACATTCCGCGAACCGTCGTCACACCGTTCGAAACGTACAGAAACAGCACGTCTTCGGTATACTGCGGATTCCCGCTGCCGGGGATGTGGCCGTGCATCTCCGCCAGACCCGGCATCAGATATCGACCGGTGCCGTCTAACTGAACCGCATCGTCCGGTACGGTTACCTGTTCCGACGGCGCCACCTGCACGATCACGCCATCACGCACGATGACCGTGTGGTTCTCGAGCACCCGCTCTTCATTCATGGGAAGCACGGTGACGTTCGTGATCGCGAATGATGCATTCTGCGCGTCGGCAGAGCCAGGCAGCAGCATCAAAATGGCGAATGCGCTTAGCACAGTGAGGAGGGCGCGGAGCGAAGCAATCATCGGGCGCATGCTTTTCAGGGAAAGTGACAGCGGGTCGGAGATGACGAAGTCAGACATTCACCAATCTAATGTGAATGCCGCGCCTTCAAAGAATCGGAATATGACCGTCACAATGTCACATCGCAGCAAGCGCAGGCTGCTGAAGGGTAAGCGCCAGGCCGACCCAGACGGTGCTTCCTCCGCCGCTTACGTCACCGCCTGCAGCACCACGAGCGAGTCTTCGGGCAGCTCTGCGATAGTGCCATCCAGCTTCGTCCCCGACGGATCGGTCGCATAGGCGATGCTCCAGGCATCTCCATCCGGATGTTCAGGAAGGTGAAATGATCGCGGTTCTGTGCGGTTGATCGCGATCATCATCACAGGATCCGCTTCCGCAGAATGATCGAGCCGGCCCGACGCAACGCCGCCCAGCATCATGCCGAGCGAGCGCAACCCGCCGTCCGACCAGTCGCCGCTCTCCATCGCCCGTCCGTCCGGGTGCCACCACGACACATCCGGGATGCCGCGGTCGTCCGGATCTCCGGTCAGGAAGTGCCGGCGCCTGAACGTCGGGTGCTTCTTGCGGAATGCTATCAGGCCGCGCACAAATGCCAGAAAATCCTCGTCCTCGTCATCCAGCTCCCAATCATACCAGTTGATCTCATTATCCTGGCAATAGGCGTTGTTATTGCCCGACTGCGTCTTGGAGAGCTCATCACCACCAAGCAGCATCGGCACGCCCTGCGAGAGCAGCAGCGTCGCGATCAAACAGCGCCGCCTCCGCTCGCGGCACGCGATAATGTCCGCATCGTCGGTTGGACCTTCATGCCCGCAGTTCGTGCTCCGATTGTCATCATGCCCGTCGCGGTTATCCTCCTGGTTGGCCTCATTGTGCTTTTGCTCATAACTGACGAGATCTCGGAGCGTGAAGCCATCGTGCGCGGTGATGAAGTTGATGGAGGCGTACGGCTTCCGGCCGGAGTGGTCATAGAGATCAGCCGATCCCGCGAAACGCGCGGCAAGATCGCCAAGAACGTGGTCGTCACCTGTCCAGAAGCTCCGCACCGTGTCTCGATAGCGGCCGTTCCATTCCGCCCACTGCCACGGGAATTCCCCAACCTGATAGCCGTTTTCGCCGATATCCCACGGCTCGGCGATCAACTTCACCTGGCTCAGAACCGGATCCTGCTCGATCACCTGAAAAAACGGGCTCAGCATGTTGATTTCGTAGAGCTCGCGCGCAAGGACGGAGGCCAGATCGAAGCGAAAGCCATCCACATGCATCTCCGTCACCCAGTAACGAAGGCTGTCCATGATCATGCGAAGTACACCGAGATGCCCCACGTCAAGCGAGTTGCCGGTCCCCGTAAAATCCATCTGGTACCGGAGGTCCTGCGGCGTCTCCTTGTAGTACATGCGGCCGTCAACGCCGCGAAACGAAAGCGTCGGCCCGAGCCGGTTGCCCTCACCCGTGTGGTTGTAAACAACGTCCAGCAGCACTTCGAACCCCGCGTTATGCAGCGCGAGGACCATCTGCTTGAACTCCTCAACGGCACGCGATCCATCGCCCGATGCGTAATTCGGCTCCGGCGAGAAAAAGTTCAGCGTGTTGTAGCCCCAGTAATTGCGCAGGCCCTTCTCGATGAGGTGCCGATCCTGGATGAAGGCATGCACGGGAAGAAGCTGGATCGACGTGACGCCCAGCGACTTTAAGTGCTCGATGATCGGCTCGGATGCCACGCCGAGGTATGTGCCTCGGTGCTCTTCCGGCACATCGGGATGAAGTTGGCTTAAGCTCTTGACGTGCGTCTCGTAGATGACGGTATCGCGCCAGCGGATGACCGGCCGCGTCTCGCCGCTCCAGTCGAACTCATTGCTGATGACGCGCCCAAGCGGTGCATACGGTGCGCTGTCTTCTTCGGAGAATGACAGATCCTGCTGCGGATCGCCGATCACATACCCGAAAAGACTGTCATGCCACGTAAGCTCGCGGCCGATCGCATGCGCGTAAGGGTCGAGGAGCACTTTGTTGGCGTTGAAGCGATGTCCCTGCGACGGGTCGTACGGGCCGTGCACGCGGTAGCCGTAAAGCTGCCCTTCCCCGAGACCGGCTACAAAGACATGCCACACCGGCCCCGAGCGTTCCGTCATGCGGATCGTGCGCGACGGCTCGGTCGCATCCGGAGCGTCGAAGAGCACCAGATCAACGGCTTCCGCGGCTTCACTTAGCAGCGCGAAATTGACGCCGTTCGGACGCAGCTTCGCACCCAGCGGATACGGATCTCCGGCTTCGAGGTCGTTGGGCGGCGCGGAATACATGATCAACAGTCGGTTGTGGCATAAGGCGCATTTCAGGGTGGGACGATATTCGAGGATGCACCGCGAAGGCAACCTCAGACGGAAAGATTACGACGGCGCGCCGGGCGGCAATCCAGCGGGATCAGCCATTGGCGTGTCCTTCCCGCCAATCCGTTACCGAAGTTTTTGGGGGAAACCGGGCTCGGCCTCGCCCCGGTTCACTGTTGTGCGCCGGGACGAGCAGAGGTCCCGCTTCGCCCTCAACGCGCGTGCGCCCACCCTTCGGACGCATCTCAGATAACTTATGCCACGACGTCCGGAAGCCGGCTCGAGCCTATTTCACTAATAGAGCTCGTACTTCGCCAGGCGCCCGTCGAGCGCGCCGCTCACCAGCTCGCGCTTCCAAGTCGGTCTCAGCCCCACGCGCTTGAGCAGCTCCCGATCACCGACATAAATGTATGCGGTCGATCCGGTGCATCGTTGCTTGAGAAAATCCCCGATCGACTTCATCAGGTTATCGGCGCTGCGCCGATCACTCATCCGCTTTCCGTACGGCGGATTCATCACCAGCGTCGTTCCCTCGAATCCCTCGAGCGACATCATATCCGCCACTCGTAGCGTCACCTTGTCGCCGGAGGGAAGTGCCGCGAGATTTGCGCGCGCGGCTTCCACGGCAGCGCCATCAACGTCGCTTCCACCGATTAGTCCCTCCGGCAGCGGCCTTATCCCCGCATCGGCATCGCGCTTGACGCTCTTCCACAGATGCGGATCAAAATCCGGCAGCGCCTCGAATCCGAAGCGCGTGCGCAGGTAGCCGGCGGGGATTCGACACGCGTGCAGCAGCGCCTCGGCCAGGAGCGTTCCACTGCCGCACATCGGGTCGTAGAGCGGCGACTCGGCATCCCAGCCCGCCAGATGGATGACCGCCGCCGCAACCGTCTCCTGCATCGGTGCCGAAGTTGACGCGCTGCGGTAACCACGCCGATGCAGCGACCCACCCGAGGTGTCGAGGCTGAGGGTGGCGTGGTTGTTTTCGATGTGGAGGTTGAACCACACGCTCGGATCGCGCGTGTCGACGTTCGGGCGCCGGCCCGTTGCGGTTCGGAAGCTGTCGACCACCGCATCCTTCACGCGAAGCGCCGCATACTTCGAATGCCGGATCTTGCTGTTCGAGACATTGGCAAAGACGGCAAACGTGTCATCGACCGACATAAAATCGGTCCAGTCGACGTCCAGAAGTGTTCGGTAGAGGTAGTCCGTGTTGTGGCAGCCGAAGGACGTCAGCGGCGCAAGGACGCGCGTCAGAATGCGCGACCGGTAGTTGATGCGATAGAGCGTCTCGGGATCGGCGTCGAAATAGATGCCTCGGTACGCGGTGGCGACCTCCGTGGCACCGAGTTCGGCGACTTCCGCCGCCCCGACTTCCTCCAGCCCGCCCGCGACCTGACCAAAATAGCGCTGCAGTTCCTGGTACTTGTACATCAACTTCGAAGCAGCCGTGTCGTGAACATCAAGTCGACGGTTTCAGCACTGCGAGAATCTCTTCGTGAAGGGCGGGATCACATGACGTGAGAAGACTTCCTCCAAAAACCACGTTCTCTCGATCGCCCATCAGCGTCGTGGCAACGCCGCCCGCTTCCTCGATGCAAGGAACGATCGCGGCCGTATCCCACGGAGACATTACCGCATCGATCGCTGCATGCGAGCGACCGCGGCAGACCAGCGAGTGCTGGTAGCAGTCGATCACGAAGCGATACTTTCCGGCACTCAGCAGTGTGTCGATCACCCGGTACTGCGGTTGATCCTCGGTATATTCTACGTTCGAGCTGTAGAGAGCGCCAGTCGTGATCGTGGCTTCATCCAGACCGACGGGCTCCGAAACGTGAATGCGACGCGGCGCCGAACCCGGCGAGCGAAACCAGCATCCGCCGCCGCGCGCGGCGAAAACCGTCTCGTCGATTCCGGGCATATGAATCACGCCCGCGACGGGCTTTCCGTGCTCGAGCAGTCCGATAAGAACACCGAAAAGCGGAACGCCCATCGTGAAGCCGGCAGTGCCGTCAAGCGGGTCGATTACCCAGCAGTACTCAGTTTCTTTCGCAGCTTCGAAAGTGTCGGGCCCGCCTTCCTCCTCACCAAGAACGGCATGGTCGGGATACCGCTGGGCGATGCGCTCACGCACACGGCGTTCAGCGGTCCGGTCAGCCACCGTTACCTCGCTTCCGTCCGGCTTGCGTTCGACCTGCACGTTTCGGAAGAAGCTCATCACAACCTCGCCGGCTTCCTGCGCCAGCGTCAGTGCGAATTCCAGGTGTTCGTTAGGCTTTAATTCCATCGTAGATCAAGGCGAGATGGTTCGTCATTACCCGAGCGAGTCTACGCAGTTCGATGGACCTTTGCCCCATCGACGCTGCGCAGCATGCGGCGAAGCCGAATCGTCACGTTAACAGGACGCGGAGGTGCAAGCCACGGGCGCGATCGTCCGCAACTCATTGCGCCACAGCGCGAATCGACTTCATCTATTGGCGCGGAAGTCAGGCGACGAGCGGCCTTAGTATGCGCTTCAAACGCAACTGACTTGGTGAGGAAGTGATGAAGGCTCTCGTACTCAGCGGCGGGTCGATCAAAGGCGCCTTTCAAGCCGGCGCAATTTCCGAGGTGCTCAGGTCAGGCTTCGTACCGGACATCATCTACGGGATCTCAGTCGGAGCGTTGAACGCCGCGTTCATTGCGGATCGCGCAGGTCGTGCACGTGGACGAGGCGTTTCGGTCGACTGGCCGCAGATCGGTGGCGACCTCATCAGGTTCTGGATCGATGAGATCACCTCGCCCAAGCGTGTGATCAAAAAGCGCGGCCGGCTCGCGCTCGCGAAAATCCTCAGCAACAAGTTCGACGGCATCGTCGATAATGCGCCGCTTCGCGCGCTCGTGCGTCGCGAGTTGAGCCTGGAAGCGATCCGGGGGTCACAGCTTCAGGTTGCTGTCGGCGCGGTCAATCTCACCAGTGGCGAAAACGTGTATGCGCAGCCGGGGTCGGCAAACTTCCTCGACTTCGTGATCGCCAGCACCGC
>CAZKDQ010000039.1:12176-13570 GCA_964551345.1 uncultured Rhodothermales bacterium | reverse complement strand
GCCACGTGCGTTTCGTGAATGACGTCATCCAATCTGAAGGCTCCCACACGCCGGTCATCGCGCTGAACGATTACCGCCCCATCAACGTCACGCTCATCCGACCTGACGACGAGATCGACGTCCAACTCGACTCGTTCCGGTCACAAGACATCGCGGCCATGATCAACACAGGAGAGTTCATCGCCCGGCGTGAAATGTCATTAGGGATAGACGCCTCGCATGACGACGTGCCGATCACAGGTGCGTCCTTCACCATCACACCATGAACGCGCGGATCGAGTTCAGGCGTAACTACCGGGACTGATATTGCTCCATCGCTTCGAATCCGCCTCGATCGATAGAAGCGTTTGCAAGAAGCACGCGGCAGCCTGCTCATCCATATCCACCCAATCCCCAAGAAGCTGCAGCAGCACCGTGCCGTTAATGATTTTGCCCGCCTGGACGAGCCCGCGCTCGACGGCGTGATTCAGGAGATGTCGCAGTTGATTGGGGCACATACAAGCGTCCGTTGATTAGAAGCAGGATGAGATTGCACTGCCCTCTTCTATTACACGTGGCGTGCCGTTACATAATGCGCGATGTGCGTTCACGCCATCTTCATCATAAAGCGCCTTTCTATGCCGCTCCTGCCTGCATCTCATTATGTGCTACTGAGGAGCCGGTTCACATGCGCTCGTGTTGCCTGTGCAAGCGGTGCGCATCGAGTGTGCCGGTTCAGCGCGGATCAGCGCCAACGGCGCATGCAATGGCACTGGGTGCCAACGTCCTTATCCGATCGATTGGAGCGTGAGTGGAGACGTCAATAGAACCCCGGCGGCGTGCATGTGTTGATGGAGAATGATTTCGAGATACATCGATAACCATCGTCTCAGCGCCATGCGCACTCGTTTTGTTTGTCTGGCAGCTTTC
The DNA here is from genome assembly GCA_964551345.1 of uncultured Rhodothermales bacterium. Lineage (GTDB taxonomy): Bacteria > Bacteroidota > Rhodothermia > Rhodothermales > CAZKDQ01 > CAZKDQ01. The sequence continues at coordinate 12,661 of CAZKDQ010000039.1, read as the reverse complement.
ATTGCGTTCATGATCGCAGGTTGCAGCGATCCGGTTGGGCCGGATGCCCCGGCCGAGCCTCCGCGCGCGCTCACGGCGGCCGAGAGCCAGGTCGTTTCGGCCGATAACCGGTTCGGCCTCAACGTCTTTCGCGCGCTCAGCGAGCAGGAGGAGGGCAACATCTTCATTTCGCCGACCAGCCTCTCGTTCGCGCTGGGGATGACGCTCAACGGCGCCCGCGGCGAAACGCGCGAGGGCATGCTGGAGGCGATGCAACTTCAGGGGCTTTCGGAGGACGAGATTAACAATTCCTACCGCGCCTTGATGGATATGCTGCGCGGGCTGGATCCGAGAGTCACGCTGAAGATCGCCAACTCGATCTGGCATCGAGACACGTTCGAGGTCGAGGATGACTTTCTCGAAAAAGCACGAACGTACTTCGAGGCCGAGATCGAAGGACTCGATTTTGATGATCCCGGCGCACCGGGCGTCATCAACTCCTGGAT
>CAZKDQ010000039.1:2260-12076 GCA_964551345.1 uncultured Rhodothermales bacterium | reverse complement strand
CATCGATGATGTAATCGCCGGCCTTGACGATGCCGAGTGGACGGAGCTGACTGGTCAGACCAATGCGCGGGAGATCCATCTCTTCATGCCGCGATTCGAGCTCGAGTACGAGATCCTGCTCAATGATGTACTATCGGATCTGGGGATGACGGAAGCATTCGGACCAGGAGCGGATCTCAGCGGCATCAATCGGGATGCGCCACTGGCGATCAGTGAGGTTCGGCAGAAGGCGGTCGTTGATGTGAATGAGGAGGGGACGGAAGCGGCTGCCGTCACGGTTGTCGGCGTCGTGCTCACGTCTGCGCCGAAGATTCCCATCGTGCGTGTGGATCGCCCGTTCATCTTTTCCATCCGCGAGCGCCATACCGGCACGATCCTGTTCATCGGGAAGGTGATGAATCCGACAGCCTGAGGATGTTGATGGATGACGTGCAGCGCCGGAAGCATTACCTCCTGATTTACGACCTCGTCGACGACTACGTTGAACGGAGGTCGGCATTTCGGGAGGAGCATCTGCGTCTCGCCCGTGAGTCGCACGAACGCGGCGAACTGGTTGTGGGCGGCGCGGTTGCGGATCCCGCCGATCAGGCCATTCTGCTGTTTGAGGCGGAGTCGGCGGACATTGTGGGAGCCTTTGCTCACAGAGATCCTTACGTCGCCAACGGCCTCGTGAAGCAGTGGCGGGTGCGCGAGTGGACGACGGTTGTGGGGGTGATGGCGCTGACGCCGCTTTGACTCACCGGCCGCTCCGCCTGCTGTGATGCATGCGTGAAGCTCTCGCACTTCTGCAATGCGAAGGGATCCGCGGTATATTTGGGCCCGTCCGAAGGCGCATGTTTTCAAGCCGAGATAGTTTGTTTGATGGATAGAATACTTGTAACCGGCGCGAGTGGCCAGATCGGAACAGAGCTCGTGCCGATCTTGCGGAAGCGGTACGGGGCCGACAACGTGATCGCAACCGACCTCAGGCAGCCCTCGCTGAACGGCTCCTCCGGCATTTTCGAGAGCCTCGATGTGTGCGATGCGGCGGGCGTTGAATCGATCGTTTCGAAGTACGACATCACCACGATCTATCACCTCGCAAGTCTGCTTTCGGCGCGCGGCGAAATGACGCCCGACCTCGCGTGGACGGTAAACATGGACGGGTTGCGATGCGTCCTCGAACTTGCCCGCAGGCGTGGCATTCGGCTGTTCTGGCCGAGCTCGATCGCCGTCTTCGGTCCGACGACGCCCCGTCACTCTACGCCGCAGCACACGCCGCTCGAGCCAACCACTATCTACGGGATCACCAAGCGAAGCGGCGAGCTGCTCTGCCTGTACTACCATGAGAAGTACGGGGTGGATGTGCGCAGCCTTCGATACCCGGGCATCATAAGCCACACGACACGGCCGGGCGGCGGCACGACCGACTACGCTGTCGAGGTTTTTCATGCCGCCGTCGCGGAAGAGCCGTACACGTGCTTCGTGCGTCCGGACACGCGTCTCCCCATGATGTACATGGATGACGCGGTCAAAGCAACGCTCGATATCATGACTGCGGAGGCGGAGCGCCTTTCTGTGTGGACGAGCTACAACGTCGCAGCAATCAGCTTTTCGGTGGAGGAGCTTGTTGACGAGATTCGAAGGCACGTGCCGCATCTGGAGGTGACTTACGAGCCCGATCATCGTCAGAGAATCGCTGCCAGCTGGCCCGAGGATATCGACGACTCCGTCGCACGTGCCGATTGGAACTGGCGTCACGAATTCGATCTCGCCCGCCTCGTGAACGAGATGCTGACGCAGCTCCAGCGTACCGCAGGCAAAACTGCGGATGAGCGATCATCCAATAGCTGAACCGGCGATCACTTCCTGTCGAACTACGAATCTGAGATATCCATGGCCAACTCCCCCACGACCATATTCGCATCCGAACTTGACGAGATCCGCGACGCCGGATTGTATAAGGAAGAGCGCGTCATCACCTCACAACAGGACGCGCGCATAAAGGTGAAGCCGGGGGATGAGGTCCTCAACTTCTGCGCGAACAACTACCTCGGGCTGTCCAACAACGAGGAACTCATCGAAGCCGCACGTGAGGGGGTGGCGAAGCACGGTTTCGGGATGTCGTCAGTACGTTTCATCTGTGGTACGCAGGACATCCACAAGGACCTCGAAGCCGGGATCTCCGACTTCCTCGGCACGGAAGACACCATCCTCTATTCCTCCTGCTTCGACGCGAATACGGGTTTGTTCGAGACGATCCTCACCAGCGAGGATGCCGTCATCAGCGATCAACTAAACCACGCTTCGATCATTGACGGCATTCGCCTCTGCAAGGCCCAGCGGCATCGGTATGCGCATAGCGACATGCAGGAGCTGGAGCAGATCTTGAAAGACACGCGAGACGCGCGCATCCGGCTGATCGCTACCGACGGTGTGTTCAGCATGGATGGGGACGTCGCGAAGCTCCGCGAGATATGCGACCTCGCCGATCAGTACAACGCGCTCGTTATGGTGGATGACAGCCACGCGACTGGCTTCTTTGGGAAGACGGGTCGCGGCTCAATCGAGCACTGCGGGGTGATGGGCCGCGTTGATATCATTACGAGCACGCTTGGGAAGGCGCTCGGCGGTGCCTCGGGCGGATTTACCAGCGCGCGGAAGGAGGTCGTGGATCTGCTGCGCCAGCGGTCGCGACCGTACCTGTTTTCGAATACCCTCGCGCCCGTAATCGTCTATACGAGCATCCGCGTCCTCGGCATGTTGAACCGGACGACCGAGCTGCGCGACCGTCTCGACGAGAACACGCGGTATTTCCGGAGCCGGATGACGGATGCGGGCTTTGATATCCGTCCGGGCGAGCACCCGATCGTCCCGATCATGCTCTACGATGCGCACCTCGCCCAGAAGATGGCGGATGATCTCCTCCGCGAAGGCATCTATGTGATCGGATTCAGCTTCCCCGTGGTGCCCAAAGGCCAGGCCCGTATCCGTGTCCAGATTTCAGCCGCACACACACGCGAGCAGCTAGACAAGGCGATCGACGCATTCGTTGAAGTGGGCCGGAAGCACGAGGTGATCTGATGTCGAACTTCGACGTTTGAAGTCAAAAGTCTGCTGCCGATCACGCCACCCCTTCAAAGAACCGAAACCGCAGTTCATCCAGCTGGAATGCCCGCTGCGGTGTGACTTTACGGCCGCCAGCGGCCCATCTCGGGTGCTTCACGCCGATCATCGAGCGCTCGCTGTAGAAATGGCGCGTCTTCCTGCTGAAGGGCCTATAGCTCGGGTCCGCGTGCCGGACGCTGTACGCGATGCCGATCGCAGTCGAAAATCCAGGCGCGCTCGACTGATGTGAAAGGCCCGAATAGTGCGCGCGCTTGCGCCCGCCGTTGAAGGCGCTGAACTGAAACGGATCGAGAACGGCATCCTTGTAGGACGACTTCCCTCGATAATCCGTCTCAACGCGGTTGCGAACCACCCACGCGACGAGCTCCATCTCCTCCGGACGCTTCGTCTCCGAGTAGATGACACGCGCAAGCCAGAGCGTTTCCGAGTCGATTAATTCGGGCGGCAGCGGCTTGACCTTTTGCGGATTGCGAAGCACCTCCTGAATCATGTCCGAAGCGGAGGGCGCGACCTCCAGGACCTCATCATTTGAAGGCGCAGTGTCCGGCAGTACTGCCGTCGTTGCGGCGCTGCCGAGGAGCTTCTCGTTCACACTGAACATTCCTGTGAACAGAACCAGAAGGGCGAAGACCAACGCGCCGGTCGTGTGCTCTTTCTTCATTAACTATGTGTCTCGGGCGGTGGGGCCGGCAGGCACCACAACATGCCGCGTTCTAGATTTAACCGCGGCGATCATAACAGGTTAGGATCAGGATGTTTCGTTCCTGTTACGCGTCTTCTTTGACACTTCGATCAGGCTTCAACCTTCCTGCGTCTGATGAACGGCGTAATCCAGCCCACCGACACGATACCAGCCATATTCGAGCGCATCCAGTGCGATGCGGTGCCGGCCATCGTCATCCGCATATGATTCCATCGGAAGCATCAAATCCGATAGCTGCTCGCCTCCTTCAACACCGGGATCTACAAAGACCTCGTGGGGAGATCCATCAAAGTTGTGGATCGTGAGGACTGAGTTTCCGCGCCAGTCGAATCGTATTGCCAGCACGTGTGGCGAGCCGGTGTCGAGGATCTCCCATTTCCCCCAACCAATTGCGGGGCATTCCTTCCGCAGTCGAATCATGCGCACCATCCAGTTCAGAAACGAGTTCTTGTCGCGGCGCTGCGTGGCGACGTTCACGTGGTGGTAACTCCACACACCCTCGTCATTGACCGGGAGGATGATCTCGTCGGCAGCGGAGAAGCCTGCCTGATGTTCATCGGCCCACTGCATCGGCGTTCGCACGGCCTTGCGCTCCTCCAGGTCCATGTTGTCTCCCATTCCAAGCTCATCCCCATAGCGGATGACCGGCGTGCCGGGAAGCGAGAACAGCACGCTGTACGCGAACTCCTCGTGGCGGCGATCGCCAAGCATTGGCGCCAGCCGGCGCCGGATGCCGCGGCCGTAGAGCTGCATGTTCTCCTCCGGGCCGAAACGCTGGAACACCGTCTCCCGCTGCTCATCGGTGAGGCGGCCGAGATCGAGTTCATCGTGATTGCGGAGGAAGTTCACCCACTGCGCTGTCTCGGGGATGTCGCGCGTCGCTTCCAGGGCCTCGACCAGCGTATCAATCCTTCCCGTTGCCAGCGAATAGAACACGTGCTGGTTGACGAAGAAGTTGAACATCATGTGGATGCCGTCGCCGCCATTGTGGCCGAAATACGGCTTCATGTCTTCGGGTAGGACGTTCGCCTCTCCGAGGAAGACAGCGTCGCCGCTTCGCCACTGCATGAATGAGCGAAACTCCGATAGGATGCTGAAGTCAAGCTCATTTTGCGACTCCTCAGGATCGGCCGTTTCGAGTGCGAATGGAACGGCGTCCAGGCGGAACCCTTCGATACCCTGCTGCAGCCAGTAGCCGATGACGCGCCGCATCTCCGCACGCACTGCCGGATTGTGCATGTTTAGATCCGGCTGAAAGTTGTAGAATCGGTGGAAGTAGTACGCTTTGGCTTTGCGATCGTACGTCCACGTGCGTGCCTGAACTCCAGGGAAGACCATCCCCTCATCCCAGTCCTCCGGTCGCGTTTCGGACCAGAAATACCAGTCGTGACGGGGCGAATCGGGATTGGAGCGAGCCTCCTGAAACCATGGATGTTCGTCGGAGGTGTGGTTGATGACGAGATCGATGAGCACACGCAGGCCGCGTTTACGCGCCTGATGCATGAACTCGACGAAATCGCCACTCGAGCCGTGCCGTGGATCGACGCCGTAGTAATCCGTGATGTCGTAGCCGTTGTCGCGGTTTGGCGTCGGCTGGAAGGGCGCGAGCCAGATCGTATCCACACCCAGATATTGCAGATAATCGAGCCGGCGGATGAGACCCTCGAAGTCACCGATGCCGTCTCCATTGGCATCCATGAACGTCTCGAGATCGAGACTATAAATCACGGCGTTCTTGTACCAGAGGTCCTGGATCATGGCGACTGAGTTTGTTGATGTGACGCGGTTTCGGTGACGTCAATGACCAGCGCTTCGTCACCCCTCAGATGCAGGACGTCCTGCACCGCCTCGCCATCGCGGTCGGGGTGGGTGCCGAGAATGATGGTGCCGCGGTGATGCTTGAGTTCGAGGCGCTGCGGGTGCGCGCTGAGGTTGAGCGCAACGAGAATCTCCTCATCATCAAGTTTTCGGATATAGGCTATGACGGAGCCTTCGGATATCATGGGGTAGTAATCGCCCACGGCAAGCGCGCGGCGCTCGCGCCGAAGTTTGAGCAACCTCCTGTGGAGCCGAAGCATCGACTGCGGGTCGTCCGACTGCGCCTCTACGTTTCTGCGCTCGATGTCATCGTTGAGCGGCAGCCATGGTTCGCCGGTTGTGAAGCCGCCTTTCGGCGTGCCGTCCCAGGGCATCGGCGTGCGGCACGGGTCGCGGCTGAACTCGCGCCCAAGCTGCAATCCCTGCGGATCCTGCAATCGATCATCAGGAATGTCGACATCAGTCATTCCCAGCTCATCCGCATAGTAAAGTGTGGGCGTGCCTCGCAGTGTGAGCAGCATGACCGCCGCCACACGCGCCTGATCACCACCTACGCGACTTGCGATGCGGCTTTTGTCATGATTGCCGAGCACCCAGTTCGGCCAGCCCTTTTCCGGTAGCGCCCCTTCGTATTCGCTGATGGCGCTGTCGATTTCGCGCGCATCCCACGGCAGCTCGAGCAGCAGAAAATTAAAGGGCAGATGGACGCCGCGGCCGTCGTGCCCGTAGTACGTCACGAGGCGTTCGATCGGCAGGTAAATCTCTCCGATTAGAACGCGTTCATCGTATTCATCCGCCACTTTACGCATCGCAGCGGCGATGTCGTGAACCTCCGGCTGATCAGTCGAGAAGACCGGAAGCACCTTCTCGTACGGGTTGTCTCCCTCCGTGAAATCGGGATTGACGGGGTTGTCGCGTAGCTGATCGTCTTTGATGATGTGCCAGAGCACATCGATTCGGAAGCCGTCGACGCCGCGGTCGAACCAGAACCGCAGCACATCAAGCATGGCGTTGCGGAGCTCCTCGTTGCGCCAGTTGAGGTCCGGCTGCCGCTTCAGGAAGGCGTGGTGGTAATACTGGCCCGTCGTTTCATCGAACGTCCAGGCGGATCCTCCGAATACGCTTAGCCAGTTGTTCGGCGGCCCGCCATCCTCGGAGGGATCCTCCCAGATGTACCAGTCCCGCTTCGGGTTGCCGCGGCTCGATCGGCTCTCGATGAACCATGGATGCTCGTCGGAGGAATGGTTGGGAACGAAGTCTAGCAGAAGCTTCAGGCCACGCCGGTGGCAGGCATCGAGGAGGCTGTCGAATTCGTCGAGCGTACCGAATACCGGATGAATACCGGTGTAATCGGCGACGTCGTAGCCGAAATCGGCCATCGGCGAAGGGAAGATCGGGCTGAGCCACACGGCGTCGACACCGAGGTCGACGAGGTAGTCGAGACGCTGCTCGATGCCGACGAGGTCGCCGATGCCGTCGCCGTTCGCGTCCTGGAACGAGCGCGGATAAATCTGATAGATGACGCCGTCCTGCCACCAGAGGTGTCGGTCGGATCTGGACATACGTGTAGTTCAAGGTGGATGGGAAACGACAGCCCGCATAATGCGAACCCGAGCCATTCGATTCTGCATCGATCTCTATACGAATGCCGATGCATCGACCAATCCGCCTGTAGACGGCTCGTCATGATGTCGTTATGTTGACGGCGCCTTTATTCGCATCCTCATCAGCCCGGCATGTCGTGATCAAGACGCTGCTGATCATCCTCGTCGTTACGTATCTGGTGCTCATCGCCTATGCCTATTTAATGGCCGAGCGACGCATCTTCCGCCCGCCGGTGTCATCGTACAGCGCATCGAACGTCCCCATCCAAATGATCACGACGCAGGATGATGTCGAAATCGCTCTACTGCATCTGCCAAATGATGCAGCCGATTTTACCATCCTGTATAGTCATGGAAACGCCGAGGATATAGGCAACATGCTCCCGGCGTTCGAACTGATCCGTGATGCCGGTTTCGCTGTCGTTGCGTACGATTATCGCGGCTACGGTATGAGCGCGCGGCGCCGGCCCACGGTGTCGGGAGCTGTGTTGGATGCGGAGGCCGCGTATCGACATGCGGTCGATTCACTTCAAGTCGATCCGGCAAGGCTCCTGCTGCTGGGGCGATCCGTCGGCTCAGGGCCGGCCACGGACCTCGCCACACGCTTCGATGCGGCGGGCCTCATCATCGAAGGCGGCTTCACGAGCGCCTTCCGCGTCGTGACGCGTCTGCCGATCCTGCCCTTCGATCACTTTCCCAACCTGCGCTTGCTGCGGGATCTCGATGTGCCACTGCTAATCATCCACGGTGATCGGGATGCGGTCATCGACGTTCGCCACGGCCGGCAGCTATTCACTGCGGCGAGCGAGCCGAAGCGGATGCTTGAAATAGCCGGCGGCGGCCACAGCGACCTGATGCTCATCGCGGCCGATCAGTACCTCGACGCGCTCAAGAGCTTCGCTGATCTCGTTCGGAAGGCGCAGGAAGAGTGAGCGTACCTCGTCCTATATTGCGCGCGTTCCACCTCCATCATCCTCCTCGTTCATGAAGCCGACCAGATTCCGCACGCCGGATACGGCCCTCATTATTTTTCTGATCATCGTCGCCTCGGCCGTCCTCACATGGATCGTTCCGCCGGGTGAGTTCGCGCGGGACACGATGGAGGTGCCGGGCGCAGGCACGCGTGAGGTCGTCGTGCCTGGTTCATTCGAGTTTCTGGAGGGCGACGAAAGGGGAGTGCTTTCGAGGCTCACACACTCGGTGGCCATTGTTCTGCAGGCTCCGATTCGGGGCTTCATCCATCCTGATGCCGCGCCGATCATCGCCTTCGTGCTGTTCATCGGAGGTGCGTTCGCGGTGCTCCAATCGAGCGGCGCGGTGGATGCGGCTCTACGCCGGATGGTGCGGGCATCGCAGCGGTCGCGGGCTGTTGAATGGATGTTGATCCCGCTCTTTATGACGATCTTTTCGCTCGGCGGCGCCATCTTCGGGATGGCGGAAGAGACGATCCCGTTCGTGCTGATCTTCGTGCCACTGGCGCTGGCGCTGGGTTATGATTCGCTCACGGGAGCCGCGATCCCGTTCGTGGGATCGGCAGCCGGCTTCGCGGGCGCGTTCCTTAATCCGTTTACAGTTGGAGTCGCACAGGGAATCGCAGGCGTGCCGCCCTTCTCCGGTGCGGGTTTCAGGATCATCCTCTGGGCGCTGACAACTTCCACCGCGATCGCGTTTGTGCTGTGGCATGCGAGGCGCGTTAAGCAGGATCCGCAGAAAAGTCCGACATACGATGACGACGAAAGGCGGCGTGCGAAAGGACTCGCTGAAATGGAAGGTGAAGCCAGGTTTACCGCACGCCAGAAAACGGTGCTCGCGATTTTCCTGCTCGGCATCGTCGCGCTCATCTGGGGCGTTCTGCCTCCGGATCAGGGCGGACAAGGCTGGTACATCATCGAGATCGCTGCGCTATTCATTGGGCTGGGAATTTTGATGGGGATCGCCGGCGGTCTCGGAGCGAACGAGACTTCGAGATCCTTCATGAACGGGGTTCAGGACCTCGCGACTACCGCCGTCATCATCGGTCTTGCACGTGGGATTCTCGTCGTACTCGAGGATGGCCAGGTGATCGACACGATCCTGTTCGCAGTGTCATCGCTGCTGTCGGATACCGGCGCTGCCGGTGCGGCAACGTCAATGTTTGCCGGCCAGACCATCCTCAACTTTTTCGTCCCGTCAGGAAGCGGGCAAGCCGCGCTGACGATGCCGCTGATGGCGCCGCTTTCCGACCTCATCGGCGTGACGAGGCAGACGGCCGTGCTCGCGTTTCAGATGGGCGACGGCTTCACCAACATGATCATCCCGACCAATCCGGTGCTGATGGGCGTGCTCACGCTGGGCGGCATCGCGTGGCAGAAGTGGGCGCGGTGGCTCATTCTGCTGCAGGTGGCGCTGTTTACTCTCGGCATAATCATGCTGATCATTGCCGTGAATATCGGGTACGGCGCGTGATCATCGCGTCGTTACGATGTCGATCGGCTGGTAGATGTAAGGACCGCTTGCCTGCGGCGCTTCGTATGTGACGGTTTGATCTTACAGCGTGAGGGCGATGCGGCTGGTCTGCATATTCTTGTTGTTGATGCTCGCCGG
>CAZKDQ010000039.1:0-2160 GCA_964551345.1 uncultured Rhodothermales bacterium | reverse complement strand
CGACTTGTTCGGCTCGACGACAACCAGTACTGGTCGTTGCGAGAGACGAGGTACGGCAGGCCGATCGGCACGCCGGATCTTGCCGCGCTTCTTGTTGAGATCGGGGAGAGGTTTCAGGCGCGGCTTGCCGAGATGGGGCTCCCGCCACTGCGTATGGAGGTGACGTCCGTTCTTCGAACGGCTGCAGATCAAGAGGAGCTGAGGCGGGTGAATCCCAACGCTGCGGTGGGGGAGAGCACGCATCAGTATGGAACGACGGTCGACATCACGTACGCCAGCTTCCGCGCACCGCTCGAGCCGCAGGTGGACCTCGAGGTCGAAGGTCTTAGTTGGATGATGCCACAACTGCGCCGCGTTGAGGCAATGGCCGCCGAAACGGGTGCCGCTAGGATGGCGCTGGAATTACAGGCCCTCCTCGGTCGCATCCTGCGAGAGATGCAGGATGAAGGGATGGTGATGGTAACTCGCGAGGTTCTCCAGCCGGTTTATCATATGACGGTTGCGCGTCCGCTCGCCGAGAATTCCCGCGGGTGAGTAGACGTGAGGAGATACCTCATTGCTCATCCCGCGCGCTGGAATCGTCGATTGTTGATCCTCTGCTTTTCAGGTGCCGTGCCTCATCAAACAAAAAAGGGCGACGCCTGACGTGGCGCCGCCCTTTGTCTTTGGTCCCTCGCGTGGACTAGTAGACGTTGGCGAAGAAGCGAAAGCGCTGTTCATCGAGCTGGAAGTCGCGCTGCGGATTCACCTTCTTGCCGCCCTTGGCCCATGCCGGATGCTTCACGCCCACCATCGAACGCTCACTATAGAAGTGGCGAGTGTTCTTGCTGAACGGGCGATAGTTAGCGTCTGCCTTACGAACACTGTGCGCGATCGTAACAGCGCTTTTGAAGCCAGGCGCATCCGAGTTCATACCCAGGCCCGTGTAATGTGTGCGCTTGCGGTCGCCGGGGTTGAAGGCGCTGAACTGGAACGGATCCAGCACGGCGTCCTGGTACGACTTCTTGCCGCGATACTGCGTCTCAACGCGGTTGCGAACGACCCATGCAACGAGCTCCATCTCTTCCGGACGCTTCGTCTCCGAATAGATTACGCGTGCGAGCCAGAGTGTCTCTGAGTCGATTCTCTCCGGCGGCAGCGGCTTCACCTTGCGCGGGTTCTCCAGGACCTCCTGAATCAACTCGCTATCAAGCGCATCAGCCGATTCAATCTGCTCGGCTTCAACAGACTCGACCTGCGCGCCGTCATCATTCATAAAAAGCGCGCTTGCGGCCGTCTTACCAAAGAGATCCCCACGGATGGTGAAGACGCCGATCAGCAGAACCAGGATCGAGAATACGACTGCAGTTGTGGTATTCGTCCGTTTCATAAGCTTTGTCGTCTGTGAACAAAGAGGATGCCGGGGGAGGTTCGGCCTTGTTGTAACCTACTGAATTATATCAACTTAGGGACAGGTTCGTTCCGTCTGTAACGCGCTTCACATGATCTCCTTGAACTAGAAAAAGCGTGCGCGGCAAAACTGCCTCCTCTGGCTATATCTATTGCAAATACCTGTCCCGAGGGGAGGGGATTTAAGAAAATGCTCAAAGCCTTCACAGAAACTCCGCGGCTTCACACGTGGCGAGCTTAAGCATCCACGCGTGTCGTAGCAGATGGCTATGCCTCCTCAATCGATACTCGCTTCATCACATCTCCCTGCTTGATCGCATCCACAACGTCTTGTCCTTCCGTGACGCGCCCGAAAACGGTATGACGCCCGTCGAGATGTGGTTGTGGCGAGTGGGTGATGAAGAACTGGCTGCCGTTCGTGTTGGGGCCGGCATTGGCCATCGAAAGAGAGCCCTTTTCATGCCGCAGGGGATTGTTTCGCGTCTCATCAGCGAAGCTGTAGCCCGGGCCGCCACGACCTGTACCGGTTGGATCCCCGCCCTGAATCATGAAATCGCTGATGACACGATGGAAGGTCACGCCGTCATAAAACCCTTCACGGGCTAGAAAAACGAAGTTGTTGACCGTTTGCGGGGCGTGTTCTGGAAGCAGTTCAATCGTTATGTCTCCGCGATCGGTCTCGATCACGGCGTTGTAAGCGCGGTCGGTGTCGATCTGCATCTCGGGCGCGCTCTTCCACTGTTGCTTGGCCATCAGTTCCGTATGAGGTGA
>CAZKDQ010000038.1:10558-20976 GCA_964551345.1 uncultured Rhodothermales bacterium | reverse complement strand
CCGATGCGCCAAAAGTACCACACGAATAGTTGATGCTTCTTGTATCGTGGACGTTACCTCGGCTGTGCCGGGTACACCATCCCTCAAAGAACGTCGCCCCCCCATGCGCTCGATTTCGCTACTCCCCGTCCTCCTCATCGCACTTCTGATGGTAGGTTGCGATGTAATCCGTGTAGATGCGCCTTCTTCGACCGAGAAAGCCATCACCGATCTATATGCGGCGAAAACCGCCACACAGTCTGAGGCGGCCATTCGTCGCTTTCTTGTGGCTGCGGAAATCGGCAGCCGCTGGACGGAGAGTCCGCTCCGCCATTATGAACTGACGAACACCGAGATCCGGCAACTGGCCGAGGCACAGCTGGCATTCAACCGTGGCGAGGAAGGTCGGGAGGAATCGGCCGAGATCGTCTACCAGGCAGCGTCCCGCGCGGATGAAATCCGTAGCGAGGGCCAGCGCTGGATGCGCACGCCACTTCGCCCCATACGTGCGAGTGCGAGCGAAATCAGCCTCGTGCTCCAGGCGCTGTCACGCTCCGACTTCGAGGGCTTCGAATCCTCCGAACGGACTTTGGCAGAAGCGATCGTCTCTCGTAACGGCACCCTCGCCCAGGGCCAGAACGACTTTTCCCGCGAGACGTCGCTTTCCCCGGTTCAGCAGTTTGCCTATAGCGTCTGGCTGGCGCATTACGGTCCGACGATTTTTCCATTCGAATCGGACGATGAGATTCCGTCGGCAGCGAAAGTTCTGTCGTCGAACCATTACATGACAGGAGGCAAGGCATGCGATTGCCTTACCTCTGGTCAAGGCGGTCAGCTTCAGTGGATGGTGGTGCGGTACCAGGGAGATGAACCGGCCGATGTCAAGGTCATCCGGAATAACCCCTTCTCCGGTACCTTCTTCGAGGGTACGGTCAATCCTGGAGAGCTATTCGTTGTGATCAATTCCACGGGTGAAGGAAAGGGTGCAGTCGGACCAACCATCGGCAACAACGTCATCTTTTATTTGAACGGCCAGGTCGTCACGGGCCCGGGATCGCGTGACGGCAAGGTCCACACGAGTTGCTCCCCGGGTACCGTCTGGCCGGGTGAAACGGTCGGGCTTGGTACCGGAAGTCCGCCGAATAGGATTGAGCCCGGTGCGCCGTTCGTCGTCATAGCTGTGGAGAGCAGCAAGCGCCAAGGTCAAACATGCGCCACCGATTGTCTGACGGGCGCGAACGCCCGCCTCGAAGCATGCCTCGCCGTGCCGGGATCGAAGGAGGCGCAGTGCAAGGCGATCTACGACGCCGATATCGACGCATGTCATGATCAGGGGCTCATCGATCCCTGATTAAGCCTGGCACTCTGGTGCCAAAGCAGGTCTTGCGTCATTTCCTTCTCCCTCATCCTCTCTCTATACACAGGATCATCCGGAATGGCCAGTCAAATTTCGCCACCCAATCGCGTGATGCGGAAATCGAGTGCGCTTCGCATCGCCGAGAGAAACATACATGGCGAGGCTGTCTCTCCACGTCCTGTCGGGCCTACTACTAATCCACGTCTGTACCTCTCGCCGCCGCACCTGGGCGATTGTGAGTTCGACTTTGTGCGTGATGCATTCAATACGAACTGGATCGCGCCGATCGGCCCCAACATCGATGCATTCGAACGTGAATTCGCAGCCTATGTAGGCGTGGAGCACGCCGTCGCGGTGACGTCGGGTACCGCCGCTCTGCATCTCTCCCTCAGGCTCGCCGGAGTAGGAGAGGGCGACGAAGTCATGGTCTCGACACTGACCTTCTGCGCCTCCGTCAATCCGATTCTCTACCAGGGCGCGACACCGGTCTTCATCGACAGCGAGAGGCGGTCGTGGAATCTCGATCCGGATCTGCTGGAAGTCGAACTGCGCCGGCGCGCAGCCATAGGCCGACTTCCAAAGGCGCTCGTTCTCGTGCATCTCTATGGTCAGACCGCCAACATCGATCCGATCGCAGCCCTGTGCGCACAGTACGATGTGATACTGATCGAGGATGCAGCCGAAGCTCTCGGGGCATGGCACTGGAGCAATGGGGAATCACTACTTCAGGCCGCGGGGCTGATGATGGGAGACGGAGGGTCGATGGAGGTGACACCTGCGATTCGTGATTTCCGACCGAGTTCTTCCCCGCGCAGCCCCGGCACGGTGGGTCTGGCCGGCATATTCTCCTTCAACGGCAACAAGATCATCACCACATCCGGTGGCGGGATGCTCGTCACGAATGACGGCGACTTCGCTGCTCGTGCGCGCAAACTCGCGACTCAGGCCCGTGATGATGCTCCCCATTATGAGCATTCGCAGATCGGCTACAATTACCGGATGAGCAACGTGCTCGCAGGCATCGGGCGCGGCCAGCTCCAGGTGCTCGACGATCGCGTCGCGGCACGCAGGCGCGTCTTTGATTTGTATCGGGAGTCGCTAGGCCGTCTTCCCGGCATCGAGTTCATGCCCGAAGCGAGCTGGGGGATTCACACTCGCTGGTTGACGTGCATCACGATAGATGACCAGGCATTCGGTGCGTCTCGCGAAACGGTACGCCTCGCACTCGAGGAGGAGAATATTGAATCCCGCCCCGTATGGAAGCCAATGCATATGCAGCCCGTCTATGCAGAATACCCGGCCGTCGGAGGCTGTGTTGCCGAGGAGCTATTCTCCACGGGATTATGCCTGCCGTCGGGTTCTGACCTGACGGATGAGGACATCGCACGGGTCGTTGGGGTGATACGTCGTTGCTCATCACGATAGCCCCGAAGTACTGAGTAACGACAAGACGAGATTCTTCTTCTGCGTAGGGAACGTCATCCTGGCGTATCCGCAGAGCAACAGGTTGTCCGATTAAGGTGCATCTTTCAGTGGAGATGAGTCGAACGATCGACCTCTACCAATTCCCCTACCTCCGGTGCGCCATTATGCGCTGTATGGCGTGTCGGCCGGATGATGGGAGTTATAAAGTCTGCGCCATAAGGAGCACCGGGATTACGCCGTTATGCGGTGGTGCTGGGACCGTGCTGGGATAAATTGGTGATATCGAGCCGCTGAATGCGAAGCAGGATTTACGTGGATAGGGAAGCGGCTGTTGAGGCGGTGAAGCAACGTGAACCTTCCATCGGATGGTTACCACCCCGATCGGCGGTCTCATCGATCCCGCAAGCATTTTCTCCATACTAACCTGACGCGGCCATGACGGAGTTTGTCGTGCCCTTCTGAAAATCCCCCGTACGTGAAGCTTACCTCCGTCAAGTTTCTCATCGACCTACTCGCCTGGACGTCAGTCACCTTTTTCGCCTTCTGGCTGCGGCTCGAATCAGGATGGACCGGCTACGTCACTGAAGCCTACGCGCTTGCACTTGTCGGGCTGCCGGTCAAGGCGCTGCTGATCTGGAAGTACGGCCTCCATCGTCGGTCATGGTCAAAGTTCGGCATACGTGACCTCTTCGTACTCGTCCAGGCCATGCTCGTGGTCGGGTTGGTGCTGACGGTAGCTGCGTTCTTCCTCCCGGGCTTAACCGTGCCACGAAGTATTCCCGTCATCGAAGGCGGGCTCGGGTTGCTTTATCTCGGGATGATCCGGCTCTCGACCAGGCTCTACTTCGAGCGCTCACTCCAGAAACAAACGGTGCGGCGCGGCCGCCAGCGGAAAGTGCTCATCGCGGGCGCAGGCGAAGCCGGAACGATGCTGGCTCGTGAGATGGTGAGGCGCCCGGACAGTCGCTTGATACCCGTTGGCTACCTCGATGACGATCTGAGCAAGCAGCGGAAACGCTTCTATGCCATCCCCGTGCTCGGCACGATCGATGATCTTCCGCAAGTCGCCGCAGCGCATCAGGTGGAGGAAGTGCTCATCGCCATGCCGTCCGAGGGAGGCACGGTCGTACGACGGGTGCTGGATCGCGCGAACGAAGCCGGCCTCCCCCACCGAACGATCCCCGGTATCTATGACATCCTCAATGGATCGGTCAACATCTCGCAGCTGCGGGAAGTAGCGCTTGAAGACTTGCTCGGCCGGAAGCCCGTAACGCTGGATACCGAGGAGATATCTAAGTACCTGAAAGGACGAACCATTCTCGTTACGGGCGCCGGAGGATCCATCGGCTCAGAGATTACCCGCCAGATCTGCCGTTTCGCTCCCAATCTCGTAGTACTTCTTGGCCGCGGCGAGAATAGCATCTTCCATATCGATGCCGAGATCGGGCGCGAGTTTCCGCACGTGATGCGGGCACCGGTAATCGCCGATGTTCGCGACGTGAAGAGTCTCGAGAGCGTGTTCAGGCGTTTCCGGCCTGACGTTGTCTTTCATGCAGCCGCACATAAGCACGTGCCCTTGATGGAAGCAAATCCGGATCAGGCCATCTACAATAATGTCATCGGTACGCGCAACCTGGTTGATCTCGCATTGAAGTACGAGACGTCCCGTTTCGTGAACGTCTCGACGGACAAGGCGGTCAATCCTACCTCCATCATGGGCGCTTCGAAACGCGTTGCGGAGGAGATCGTCGCTTCGGGAGCACGACGTGCCGGGTCGGGGCGTCAGTTCGTTTCGGTTCGCTTCGGAAACGTTCTCGGCAGCCGCGGAAGTGTCATCCCCTTCTTCAAGGAGCAGATTCGTCGCGGCGGTCCGGTAACCGTGACCCATCCCGATATGACGCGCTACTTCATGACGATTCCCGAAGCCTCGCAGCTCGTCTTGCAGGCCGGCGGCCTCGGCGAGAATGGATCAGTTTTCGTGCTGGACATGGGCGAACCCGTTCGGATCATGGACCTTGCCACCGACCTCATCCGCCTCTCGGGTCTGGAGCCGGGACATGACGTCGAGGTCAAGGTAACAGGGATGCGGCCGGGCGAGAAATTGTTCGAGGAAATCCTCACAGCCGAGGAAGGTACCATCGCATCGAGGCACGAGAAGATTTTCCGCGCGCGGCGTAAACCAATCGACGAGGATCTGCTTGAGAAGCAGTTAGAGAAACTCGTCGCAGCGGCTGAGCGGCGGAGCAATTCGGCGATTCGGGCGGCTCTTGCAGGAATGATCCCGGTCCACATGCTGGTACCCGTTAACTCTGAATCGATACCGGAGTTGATTGAGGAGATTCGTGGAGACGGCGCAGCGGGCGCGGTTGAGGGTTTCGTCCTAACGTCATCGGGCGGTCAGGGGGAGGACGAATGAGGATCCAGCTTCCCGGACGTCCTGTGGCGCCTCTACGTTAGATGGCGCTTCCGCCTCTTCACCTGGCTGTCGGTGCCGCGTGCGCCGAAGTTGGACGACCGGCAGGCTTCCCACGTTTTCAGGCCTGGGCGATAGGCGCCTTCATCGGATTCGTGCCGGACATCCCGTCCGCAGTCCGATTACTGCTTGGACTCGAAGCCGCAAATCACGGTGTCTATTCCCACTCGCTGCTCGCTGTGGTCGTCGCATTCGGCGTGGGAACGGCGCTCGGTGGCTTGCGATGGGGCAGCGTCTTTGGATCCGCGTATGCGACGCACCTGCTGGTGGACCTTTTGCGGGAGAGCGGAAGGACGAGCGTCTATCTCTGGAGCCCATTCAGCTTTGAATCGGCTTCTCCGATTTTAAGACTTGTGCCGCACGTGCCGTTCGACGTCTTCCACAACGGCAGCGTATTCTCTCTCCATGGCCATAATCCCGCCCTCGGTTTGATGATACAGATCGGGATTGGTGCTGCCGTACTTGGAGCGGCAGTGGCGTTTCGGCACCTCGTGGAATTAAGGCGGCGCGACTACCCAGATCGGATATCCCGCACTACCCACGAGCGATAATTGAATTGGGGGAGGGGGAAGGTACGCCCGCGACGGCGAGCCGGCCGGTGCAAAGCAATCCGATCACCGGCATCCGCACACAAGTTTGCCTTCTTTCGTCGATTCCGCTATTGCCTTATCCCCGTGAAAATCCCTTCACGGGGTTTCTTATATCAGGATCTTGTTCGTCGATTCGGACCAGCAGGTCCGCGTTCAGGTATGCCTCGTCGAAGTTCGCAATTGCGAGTTCAAACGTGATCAACATGGCTATCGCTGAAAAAGCTGTTTATCCGACGCAGCCTCAATCGCTTCGTCAGACCATCCGCGGGCTCCTCGACCAGAGCGATGCGGATGTCATCGACGGGGAACTGCTGGCGCTTATCGTTCCCGACACAAATCTGATGAGCGGTGGCCACATTGCGGCACGCCTTTACCGTCTGTTGAAAGATCGCTCCTATGAGACCGTCATTCTGATTTCGCCGAGCCACACAGGCGCATTTCATCGGATGAACATCTGCGGGGTCGACCAGTACCGCACGCCCCTCGGCAGCGTGCCTGTCAATGACGAGATGCGGAATGAACTGTGCGACGAAGATGATGATATTTATGTTGGAGATGAAGGTCATTATCACACGGAGGGAGTAGATGTCCAGCTGCCGTTCCTGCAGGAGGTGTTGGCTGATTTCGACATTGTGCCCATCGTTATGGGTGATGAGAGTGCAGAGTATTGCAGGGAGCTCGGCGCCGCGGTCGGTGAGGTGATGTTCAATCGCAGGAGTTTGGTGGTAGCGTCGGCCGATATTCTCACCGCGGATCGGGATGGGATTGACAGATTGGTCGAGCTTGTCGAGGCTCGTAACCAGGAGGGGCTGTTGGCCCATTTGAATAAGGATTCCATGGACGTTGAAGGGAAAGGCGCTGTCGTCGTAGCGCTTATCGCCGCCATGCATCGCCGTGCCACAGACGCCCGCGTTCTCGCTCATGCACTCCCTGATGATGATGAGCCCGGGGCAATCGGGGTCGCCATCTGGCGTGCAACCTGATCAGGCTGTGGAAGAACTCGGCGAACAACGTGCTCTAATCGTAGGCAGCGGACGCGTTGGAACCGCTCTCTCGCGCGTCCTCCCCCAACGCGGAATCACGGTTCAAGCAATCGTCTCCCGTAGTCCCGACCAGAACCAAGGTCGTTTCGACGTGCCGGTCGTCCAATCAGTGGATGATGCGCCTTCCGAACCATGTCTGCTGATTCTTGCCGTTCCGGACGCTCATATTGAGGACACGGCACGCTCGATCGCACCATCTGCTTCCGCCGGCCGCTTCATCTGCGCGATCCACACATCCGGAAGCTTGCCCGCGCATGCGCTTGCTCCATTGGGAGAATGCGGCATCCAAATGCTGAGCTTCCATCCGATCGTTCCTTTTCCGCCGCTCGACTCTGATGTCGATCCATTCGACGGTATCAGCGTTTCGCTACAAGGCAGCAGGCCCGCTGTCGATGTCGGCCGGCGTCTCGCGTCGCGTCTGCACGCGTCTGCCATCGAGGTAACGGCGGCTCAGAAGAAGGAGCTACACGTTGCTGCTGCGATCGCCTCCAATTTCTCCACCACCCTTGCCTCGGTAGCCGCCGGCATTCTCTCGGCTGCCGGAGTCGACACGTCTCAGTCAAGAACGATTCTGGCGACACTCGTGCAGTCGGTGGCCGAGAACCTCCGCACAACAGATCCATCGGATGCGCTCACCGGTCCAATCGTGCGCGGTGATGTTGACATCGTGGGGCAACATCTGGAAACGCTGAGGAAACACGATCCGGACGAGGTCGACCTGTACCGGATACTGGGCCACCGGACGGTAGACCTCGCGCTGAAGTCGCAACGACTCGACGCAGAAGGGGCCCGGCGCATTCGATCGATCCTGGATGCAGACGACTAAGCGCGAGGCGGTGCATGGAAGCGGCGTTTGGAACACCCCCTCAGGTGGCTGGTTGGGCCGCTCTGGTTGAAATTGCAACATCACGTGTTTATATATGAGTGGCATCAGCACGTCTGATCGCCTCGCTTCCCTTTTTGCGCCGTTACGACAACTGAGCGGAAAACCCGCTGTGAAGGAACCCGAAATCGGCGAAGATGTGATTCTCCAGGAGGATTCGACGGTCGTCGATCGCCTGCAGGAGTTGCTCGCGGGGGAAGACCGCAACAGCGTTATCTTTCAGAGCATTATTGTGGCTTGTCTGCAGACGATTTCGCGTGCGCGTGTGCGTGAGGAGCTGCTTGCGGGCGCCGCGATCTCGCTCGCGCAGCGGCAGAAATTGCAGCGCCTCCTGACAGAGCTTGCGACTGTGGAGCGCGAACTCGATGCCGCCCTAAGCGATCAGGGTCGAAGAATGCTCGACTTGAGCGGAGATTCAATAGAGGATCCTACCGACTCACGCTGGTGGTACGCGCTTTCGGAAGCCATTCAGGAGCTTGAGGCGGGTACGGAGCGGATGGCGTCGCTCGTCGGCAATCAGCCGAGAGGCACCGAAGTACGCCGCCTCGCGGGGACAATCGTCCGCCTTCTGCACAAGCACCACGCCCAACTTGTCATCGAGGCTGAAGAATGGATGGCGTAGGTGCCGCCTCCGAGGGCGAACCGGATTTGAAGGCCCTCCTCGCGAGCTACGGTCCAGACGATGACCGCCGCTGGAATGGCTTAATCAAATGGCTCGAGACCACCTACGGACGCGAGATCACGCTCGAAGCCATCCTGTTTCTGATCGGCATTCAAACGCGAGGTCGGGGATTCGAGCCCGAACTGGAACGCGACCGAAAGCAGGATGTGATCATGGAGGGCACGTTCTCCGCGTTTGCTTCGCTGGGTGTCTATGAGCAGGTCGGGATGGAGGATAACGGTGCCTGGATCTGGGAGCGGGTGGCCGATCCCGTGCCTGAGCTCCCGGTCGAGGAGCAGGAGAAACTCATAAAGCTGGCCGTGCTTCGGTATTTCGATGACGAACTCGGGCAAGACTTCCTGAAGTGATCCGCCCGGATCAACTTTCGACGATTCCAGGAACGGCGGTGTGATGGGGGCGTGATTAAGCGCTTCGAGATCTCCACCTCAATCCGCAACCTCAGATGAATCGTCAGTTTTCGGAGCAGGAGCAGCGTCGTCGCGAAGAACTCGCCGCCCTGCGTGAAGCCGGCATCGATCCCTATCCATACGAATGGGATGTCCGTAACCGCGCCGATGAAGTCGTTTCCGATTACGACGACGAGCAGCATGGGCCCGACGAGGAGACAGACACATATTGGCGCGTGTCGCTCGCGGGCCGGATGATGTCGAAGCGGATCATGGGCAAGGCCGCCTTCTTCGATCTGCAGGACGATGCGGGCACGGTTCAGGTTTACGTCCGCCGGGATGATTTAGAGGAAGGCTTCTACAACAATGTCTTCAAGAAGCTGCTGGACATTGGAGACATCGTTGGTGTCGAGGGTCACGTTTTTCGGACTCGGATGGGAGAGGTCACGGTGCATGCGAGCCGCGTGGAGCTCCTTTCGAAGTCGCTGCGCCCACTTCCCGTCGTCAAAGAGACGGACGAGAAGGTATACAATGAGGTCACTGACAAGGAATTCCGCTACCGGCAGCGCTATGTAGACCTGATCCTGCACCCGGAGGTCCGCGAGGTGTTCAGGCGCCGGGCGCGGCTCATCTCGACGCTCCGAAAGTTTTTGGATGAGCGGGGATTCCTGGAGGTCGAAACGCCGGTTCTTCAGCCGATCTATGGTGGCGCCTCGGCCCGACCGTTCAAGACGCATCACAACGCGCTCGACATGCCGCTGTATATGCGTATCGCGGACGAGCTGTACCTGAAACGTCTGATCGTCGGTGGATTCGACCGGGTATACGAGATTGCCAAGGACTTCCGGAATGAGGGCTTGAGCCGCTTCCACAACCCGGAGTTCACCATGCTCGAGTTGTACGCCGCCTACAAGGACTACAACTGGATGATGGACCTGATGGAGGAGATGGTGGAAACGGTGGCTATCGCATTACACGGCTCGACGGATGTGCCGGTTGGTGATAAAGCGATCTCGTTTAAGCGACCATGGCGGCGCATCCCGCTCCTCGATGCCGTCCGAGAACACACTGGCCATGATCTGACGGGTAAATCGCGGGATGAACTATTTTCGATCGGTACGGAGCTTGGCCTTGAGTTGGATGAGTCGATGGGAAGCGGGAAGATCATCGACGAGATCTTCGGGGAGTTCGTTGAACCGAAGCTGATTGATCCGACCTTTATCACCGACTATCCCGTTGAGCTCTCGCCGCTGGCCAAGAGGCATCGTGAAACGGAAGGGCTGGTGGAGCGATTCGAAGCGATCTGCAACGGGAAAGAGATCTGCAACGCCTTCTCGGAGCTCAATGACCCTGTGGACCAGCGTTCGAGATTTGAGGAGCAGGCTCGTCTGCGCGCAGAAGGCGATGACGAAGCGATGCAGGTAGATGAGGATTTCCTGCGCGCACTCGAATACGGAATGCCACCGACGGCTGGTCTGGGCATCGGCATCGACCGACTTGCCATGATCATGACCGGTCAGGAGTCGATTCGAGATGTGATCCTGTTTCCGCTAATGCGGCCCGAGAGCGGTGTGGACGAAGAGGATGTGGATCAGGAGTA
>CAZKDQ010000038.1:0-10458 GCA_964551345.1 uncultured Rhodothermales bacterium | reverse complement strand
ATACCTTCGTACTTCGCCCGCTTCACGGGCGTTCGCCTGAAGCGTTCTCGATACTCCTCGATGTCCATCTCCTCGTATTGGTCGAACGTTGTGTCGACCATGCCCTCCCGCGGCAGGTAGCGCGCCTCTCTCGTCGTGCGTTTGAACTTGTTCCACGGGCAGACATCTTGGCAGATATCGCATCCAAAAACCCAGCCTTCAAGCTGGTGATGCATTTCTTCGGGAATCGCGTCCGTCCGATTCTCAATCGTCTGATATGAGATGCATCGGTGGGCGTCGACCGCGTAAGGCTTATAGATGGCGCCGGTGGGGCACGCGTCGATACATCGGGTGCAAGAGCCACAGTAATCCTGCATCGGGTCGTCTGTGGCGAGATCTACGTCAATGATCAGCTCTCCGATGAAGAAGTACGATCCCATCTGCCGGTTCAGAAGATTGCTGTGCTTGCCGATCCACCCGAGGCCACTGCGTTGAGCCCACGCCTTATCCATTACAGGAGCTGAATCAGTGAAGGCGCGGCCGTTGATTCCTCCAACTCGCTCATCGAGCCAGTTGTAGAGTTCGTACAGCTTCTCCTTCAAGACCGTGTGGTAATCCTCGCCCCACGCGTAGCGACTGATCTTCGCAATGCCCTCAACATCCGGCCGCTCGATCGGCTGGTAGTAGCTCTGCAGAAGCGACACGACAGACCGAGCGCCATCGACAAGTTTGGTGGGATCGGTTCGCTTGTCGAAGTTGCGCTCCATCCATTCCATCGAAGCGTTTCGTCCTTCGTAGAGCCACTGCTCGAGGCGGCGTGCCTCATCGTCCAGCCTCTCCGCCCGCGAGATTCCGCACGCATCGAAGCCAAGGCGGGCTGCTTCCGCCTTGAGTTCGGTTGCAAGTTGGTGGGGGAGGGAGTGAAGTGCCACGTCGTTCAAAGCAATTGGTGATGGACGGCCTCAACGCACGCCGGCTGTGAGTCGTTTCGTACGTGATATCACTCCAACCAATCCATTGATTGAAGCCGTGCATCGACCCGATCAACATCCCGCTCTGTCGGTTGCGTAGCGCAAGCTTCTATGGACACCATGGACATCGAGAACTAGCAACGTTCACCATCCACTCTTCCTCTCATCCAAAATCTTAAGCACAAAAAAAGCGGGCCCGCCCTTTCGGACGGACCCGCTTGTGCTTGCTGAGATCAGCTCAGTCGCTTATCGCACCGGGATGGTGTCGACGCGGCGGTACTGGCTGGTTCCCTCTTTCTTGGTCGTCGTGCCGGTGACCTGGCCACTGCCAGTCACATCGAGACGATTCGCAGGCACACCACCATCGAGGTAGAACTGCTCGACGGCACGGGCGCGATCCTCAGAGAGCTGCTGCGGATTGCGTTCACCCGGTGCGGCGTAGCCTTCGACGCGAGCATTCAGGTTCGAGCACTCGAGCAGAATCTCGAGGTTCTCCTGAAGCGCGGCACGGCCTTCGCTCGTGAGCGTGCTGGCGTTGCGGCCGAAGAACACGGAGTTCATCTCAGTGATCTCGGTGCAGATGGCCGGTACGCAGGACTCGGCACGGATCGTCAGCGTGCGTGACGTCTGGCCGGACGCGTTCGACGCGGTCAGCGTGACGGTGTAGGTGCCCGCCTCACTGTAGGTGTGCGTCGGATTGGCACCGGTACCCGTCTGGCCGTCACCGAAGTCCCAGGCGTAGTCAATCGGCGTGTCGCCGCGGACGTTGGCCGAGAACTGCACGGATGTCGGCTGGCAGACGTCGAAGTTCTGCGGGCTGGCATTGATCGTCACGATCTCAGCAGGCTCAGGCGGCGCAACGACTGTCACGGTGCAAGACCGGGTCGAGGTGCCACGTCCTGCCTGGTTGGAGGCCGTGAAGTTGATCGTATAGGTGCCTGCCGTGGAGAACGAATGCGTCGCGACCTCTCCCGTGGCCGTCGTGCCGTCACCGAAGTTCCAGCGGAACTCAACCGGCGGCGTGGCGCGGTCGAGGTTCGACGAAGCGCTGAACGTGGCCGTGTCGCCTACTTCGAGCTCGGTCGGGCACTCGAGGGCGAGCACCTGCACGGCCGTGAACGGACTGCGGAAGTTGAAGCGGAGTCCACCGCCCAGGAAACCGAGCCAGTCCATGTCGTCGTCAGTGGCGTCCGCGTCGAGCGCGGCGTCATCGATCGACGCAAGCATGTTTCCTTCGAGGAAGATCCCGAAGCGATCCGTGACAGCGATGTCAAGACCAAGGCCACCCAGTGGCGTAAAGCCGCTTTCCCAGCTGTCATTGATCTGGCCGAAGGTCATTCCGGCACCGAGCTGGATGTACGGGCTTACGCGCCGCGGGTAGAGGAAATGCAAGCGACCGACGAGGGCACCGGTATGGCGCCAGGTGTTCGAGTTATCGGGGTTGATCCCAGGATTGTCATTAATCTTGGGATAGTCGCCCGCGAGGTAGAACAGCCCGATCGAGCCGCCGAGCGGGCCACTGCCGAACTGGCCGGCATAGCCCAGCTCCCCACCGAAGGTCATTCCAGCGTCTTCGAAGTAGGTGCCAAGGTCGTTATCAGGGTTGCCGGAGTTGTCACCGGCATAAATGTTCGCGCCCACGCGGGCCTTCAGGTACATCGTGCCATCGGCCCTCAGCGCCTGAGCGCTTGCACTGTCTACCATAAGGAAGAACAGCGCGAAGGCCAGTAGCGGGGTCAGTAGTCGGTTTCTCATTACGCGTTTACCTCCGTGTATGTGCTTAATGGAGTGTCGGGGTGTTCGTTGATGGATTCACACAAGGCGGCACGATCTACGGCCGCCGTTTTCGAACGGCCTTATTGACCTAAGAAAAGTCTTTTGTTTCCCATATTCCTGCTATCAAATAAGAGCCCAAGTCATGTTGCGTAATTGTGACGCAATATCACCACGGGTATTACCTAAAAGCAACATATCCACGCGTATTTCGCGTAGAAGGTTTGATGATCTGCATCTCCCCCTCCTCATATCCCCATAATCTGCGGCAGCTTCACCATCAGCTTTTCGCGGGCGCTTACACCACGATTTGCCGCCGCGTGATTCACTATCTGGGCGTACAAACGTGACGGAGTTGCGCCGTTTACATGTTTATTACGAATGAGCGCCGCGTCAAATATGTGTTCAAGTATATGCTTTCTAAGAGGGTAGGCAGGGCCATTCACTTGGGCATTCAAACATTTCTGATCGGGAGCGGCAGGGATGGAAAACGTGCACAAAGAAAAAGAGCCTGCCCTCACGAGGAGAGCAGGCTCTTGACGATTAATGCCCGAGGCGGAATCAGCCTAGCGACTGAACGTGCTTTTCGAGCGAACTCTTGTAGTTTGCCGCCTTATTCTGGTGGATGATGCCTTTGGCGCTGAGGCGGTCGAGGTAGGCTTTGACATTATTCAGAAGCTCGCCTGCCTCATCTTTATTTTCGGTGCGCTGAAGACGTCGCATCATTGTGCGCATCCGGCTGCGATGGTATCGGTTCTGCGCGCGCCGCTTCGCGTTCTGACGGGCTCGCTTCGCAGCAGATTTGTGCTGGGGCATGATTCGTGTAGATGCTTACCTTTCTGTCGTTCCGGTGGCTCTGCCTGCAAGAGCAGGTCTATCCGGTAGCCGCGTAATATAACGCCGGAAGTCGCTTGGTTCAAGGTTCTCAGGTTGGTCGCGTGGAACCGCGATTGCAAACCTCGGGTTTCGGCGCCTCTGGCTCATGTTGTAACGGAGCTGTTTAACTGCACGCTCCGCTGAAATCGCAGCCCATGTGGAAGTTTCTAATAGATCTGTTCCGTGATAGCCGCCGCCAGCAGACGGTAATCATTTTTGATGAAGACGGTCTCGAGCAGCCGAGACGTCATCAAATCCGCCCTCTGGACCTGGCGTGGTCAGTCCTCCCGATGATCCTAGTGGGCGGAATAATTTTCATGCTGCTCGTGGCTTTTTCACCCCTCAAGCGGGTGATGCCGGGTATGGATTCCCCGGAAATGATGAGTGATGTTCGCCTTAATATCCTGCGGCTCGAAGCCATGCAGGATTCGCTCGTCGCTCAGCAGCAGTACCTGGATCACCTGCGGCGGCTTGTCATCGGTCAGGTGGATTCCGCGTCGATGGCGCGGGAGTCGCAACCGGAGGCTTCACGTGCGCAACTTCGCACGGATGTGGCGACCGTGGTCTCTGAAGGCGCTTCCGAAGACTGGAAGGACCATCAACAACCTGCGCTTTCCTACTGGCGGTTTTCACCACTGGCAGAAGATATGAGCCGCAACGTGGCCTCCGCCGAGCGTTCGCTGGCAAGCCTTCAGCTTCCGGTTCTTCCTCCCGTCAGCGGCTTTCTCACGCGAGGTTTCGACGCCAGATCAGGGCATTTTGGTGTGGACATTGCTGTCGATGAGGGCTCGATCGTGCGAGCCGTCGGTGACGGTTACGTAGTACTGGCAGACTGGACGCATGAAGGCGGCTATACGATCGCGGTTCAACACGCCGATGGCTACCTTTCAGTTTACAAGCACAACCAGCGGCTGCTCAAGCGGATGGGCGAGCGCGTTCGAGCGCGAGAATCGATCGCCGTCAGCGGTGATACGGGTGAAACTTCTACGGGACCGCACTTGCACGTCGAGTTCTGGCAGAACGGGCTCGCACAGGATCCGAGACTATATTTTGTGGGACATTAGCCTCAGCAGATGAGGGAGCAACATGGCAGTCTTCCGGCAGAAACCAGCAGATAACGGGATGAACAGGCAAGCAGCAGGGGCATCACCCGATCACATCAACATGATCGGCGAAGGGACGGTGGTCGACGGCAAAATTGACTCCTCAGGAGACGTGCACGTACGCGGTAGAATTGTTGGCACGGTGCGGGCCGAGGGGAAGGTGGTCGTCGCTCAGGAAGGTGAGGTGGAGGGCGAAGTGGCCTCGGCAAACGCCGACATCGCAGGCCGCATCGACGGAGACGTCCGGGTCGAGAACCGGCTGATCCTCAAGAGCACCGCCGTGATCGAAGGCAATATCTATACTGACCGCCTCGTGATTGAGGAGGGAGCCGTGTATAACGGCAGTTGCGAAATGGGCACCTCGCGTTTGCAGCCGCCGCGTGGCGCAACGACGGAGAAGCCCGAACTTGCGGGCGAGGCCTGATCGGTGGCGGACGGCCAGGAGAAACCGAGCGGGGACGACTGGCGCGCAAGCATGCGTGAGGTCGGGCCCTACCTTGGCCTCGGTATGCAGCTCGCCGCGACGCTCGTCGTCTTCATGCTCGGCGGGTACTTCCTCGACCGTCGTCTGGAAACGCTGCCGTGGCTAACAATTGCCGGCGCGCTTGTAGGGCTGGTGCTCCTGTTTCTACGGCTGTATCGCACCGCCATTGAACTCTCGCGTCCCTCAGAGCAGCAGCGCAAGAAGCAGCGACCAAAGCCGGGGCAGTAGCCCATTCATTCACAATTCATTGCCTCTGGATCCTGTCTTCGACAGGTATGACTTAGCTTGCCATTCTGTGTTGCGCGAGGGGTAATCGATCACGTCAGTCGCACAGCGAATGAGCGAGGAGACACTGCTGAGCGTTGGGCTGGCACTGCTGGTCGGGTTCCTCTACGGAGCATTGCTTTTTGCAACGCTTCGGCGGACGATGCGAGAGTCGGGGCAGCGAATGATGGCCACCTTCCTGGGCGGCATGCTGATCCGATTCGTCGTGTTATTACTGGCCGTGGGAATCATAGTTGCCACGGTATCGGTTCGGGCGCCGGTTTTTCTCGGCGTGCTGGTGCCGCTGCTGATTATAATGATCGCACTCGAGGTGCTGAGTCTCATGCGCCACGCAGGTCACGGTGCTTCTCGAGGCGATGCCTCCGATTCGAACGACTTCTGATGCGGGAATTCAACATCATACGAACGATCCGAGCATCTCTGTTGCTGCTGGTGCTGGCAGCAATCGGCGGCCCGGCAGTTGCTTTTGCGGCGGATGACGCGTCGGGCGATCCGGATGCCATCGGCCACTCGGCCGACGGCTACTATCTCGATTTTTCGCCACTGCCGAGGGTCGAGCTGCCGCGCATCTTTCTGGTGAACGGCCCCGGCGGCATCGGATTTGACGTATTTCCGACGACGCGCGCGGCGCTGGAGTCCGGCCGCTACACGCTTGGTGATGCCGCCGGCAACATCATGGTCGAGAATGATCTGGCCGAAGCACTGAGCACGGATCACCACTACTACTTCCCCGTCATCCCGGTCGAGGGAAGCATCATCGTAGACTTTTCGATCACGCGGCAGCTTGTTTTTGTTTTCCTGTCAGCGATTCTCGTCGTGCTCATGTCGCTGCTGCTGGCGCGCCGCTACCGCAAGCACGGCGCAGACAGCGCCCCCCGAGGCACGTTCCAGAACATGATGGAAGTGATCATCATGTTCATCCGTGATGAGGTCGCAAGGCCGACGATCGGCGATCAGTATCGCAAATACCTTCCCTATCTGATCACGGTGTTCTTCTTCATCCTGATCGGCAACCTGCTCGGGCTTTTCCCGTGGGGCGTGACGGCGACGTCGAACATCATGGTGACGGGTGCGCTCGCCATGGTGACGTTTGCATTCACACAGATTGCGGGCACGAAGGATTACTGGAAGCACATTTTCTGGCCTCCCGGCATCCCGACTGCAGTCAAGTTTATCCTCATTCCCGTTGAGGTTCTCGGCCTGTTCACAAAGCCGTTTGCGCTGGCCTTCCGTCTCTTCGGGAATATGGTATCCGGTCACCTGGTGATTTTGAGCATCCTCGGCCTTGCCTTCATCTTCGCAGCGCAGTTCGGCGCGGGCGTTGGTTGGGGTATGGCTGCTTTCGTCAGCGTTCCGCTTACGATTTTTATCTATATGCTCAAGCTCGCCGTGAGCCTGATTCAGGCGTACGTCTTCACGATGCTCTCGTCGCTATTCATCGGGCTGGCGATAGAAGAGCATGACGACCACGAGGAAATCCCCGCAAAAGGATATAGCGGCGGTTCGCTGGACCAGGCCGGGGCCTATGTGCCCACGGAAGACGCTTCAATCGAAGATGTCGTAATGAAGCCGAAGGTGGCTGCCTGAGGCATAACGCACACTCCCCAGTACATCCCAAAAACAACAAGGAACAATGGAGCCAGTAGCATTTGCATATCTCGCCGCCGGTATCGGCATTTTCGGAGCGACCCTCGCCGCCGGCTGGGGTATCGGCCGCCTCGCGAGCGCCGCACTCGAAGGAACGGCTCGTCAGCCCGAGGCCGCCAACGATATTCGTACGACAATGATTATTGCCGCTGCGCTCATTGAGGGTGTTGCGATTATCGGCGAAGTCGTTGCGCTGGTGCTGATCTTTGCCGCGTAATTTGACGGCTCGGGCCTGCGGCCGGTGCGGCTTGTCCGTCCGGCCGCCTTCCCGGGCACATCGATCTAGAAGTTTTTTTGAGGGGCCGGCGCAGGGCCTCACCGACCGAACATGATGCACTTCCTGACATTCCTGCCGCTTGCACTGGAGACGCCAACGCCGTCTCTGTTGCAGCCGAACGTGGGCATCTTCGCCTGGACGCTGCTCGTCTTTCTGATCGTGCTCGGGCTGCTGTGGAAGTTTGCCTGGGGGCCGATCACAACGGCGCTTGAGAAGCGTGAAACCACGATCGACTCATCCATCCGCCGTGCCGAAGAGGCGCTTGCAGAGGCGAAGACGATTCAGGCGGACAATCAGAAAGCCCGCCGAGAGGCGGAGCAGGAGGCGCAGCGCGTTTTACGAGAAGCGCGTGAGAGTGCTGATCAGCTTCGTCAGGAGGAGCTCGACAAAACCCGCGATCAGATCCGGCGGATGCAGGAGCAGGCGCGGGCCGAAATTGAGCGCGAGAAGCAGGGCGCGCTCGAGGAGCTGCGCAGTGAAGTTGCGGACCTCGCCATCCAGGCGGCAGAGAAAATTCTTGGCGAGAACATGAATGATTCGCGTCAGCGGAAGCTCGTCGGAGATTTTCTCGATCGTCTCCCAAAGAACTGACCACCCGGCCTCTAACGTAGACGGGTAGAAGCATGAACGAATTGAGCATTGCACGCCGCTACGCCCGCGCTCTCTACGAGCAGGCGGCTGCTGATGGGCGTATCGATGAGCTTGACAATGATGTCGTGCTCGTCGGCGAAAGCCTGGAAGGCTCGCGTGAGCTGCGTGGACTCTTTGAGAGCCCGGTCATATCGCGGGAGAAGAAGCTGGCGGTGATCCGGGAGCTGTTCAAGGATCGCGTTAATGCGGTCACACTCGATTTTCTGCGACTGCTTGTCGAGAAGAATCGAGAAGAGATCTTCCCGATGATAGTTACGGCGTACCGCGAACGACGTGATGCCGAGATGGGTGTCACCGAGGCGCACGTACGGACGGCATCCGAGTTGGATGACGCGGGCAGGACTGAAATGCAGAAGCGCCTCGAGACGATGACAGGGAATAAGGTTCGGCTCAAGGTTGAGCATGAGCCGGATCTCCTTGGCGGTGCCGTGATCCGCATTGGTGATACGGTCTACGACGGCAGCGTGCGCAACAAGCTGTCGATGCTGCGTGAGCAGATGGAGCAGGGGCAGTTTTCGATGAACTAAAACCGGGGTGCTGCGCTTGTAGCGGCCCTCCCGTAACGAATACAGATTATGGCAACGGCGATTCGACCTGATGAAGTGACGTCCGTCTTGCGGCGTGAGCTGGGCGGTTTCGAGGCAGAGACCGAGGTTTATGAGGTGGGTACCGTGCTGCAAGTTGGCGACGGTATTGCTCGTATTTACGGTCTGACGAACGTGCAGGCGGGTGAACTCGTCGAGTTTCCCGACTCAGGTGCTACCGGCATGGTGCTGAACCTGGAGGAGGACAACGTCGGTGTTGTTCTCTTCAGCGAGGTTTCCTCCGTGCGTGAGGGCCACGAAGCTCGGCGGACGCAGCGCATCGCTTCGATCGAAGTTTCTGAGGGCGTTCTCGGTCGCGTTGTTGACCCGCTTGGCCGTCCGCTTGACGGCGCAGGCCCTATCGGCGGCAAGAAGTACGAGATGCCGCTGGAGCGGAAAGCACCTGGTGTGATTTTCCGTGAACCGGTCACCGAACCGCTGCAGACGGGTATCAAGGCCATCGACTCGATGATTCCGATCGGCCGTGGTCAGCGTGAGCTCGTCATCGGTGACCGCCAGACGGGAAAGACGACGGTTCTGATCGATACGATCATCAACCAGAAGTCGACGCACGAGACCGACAAGCCGGTATTCTGCATCTACGTCGCGATTGGCCAGAAGGCATCGACGGTAGCGCAGGTGCGTCGCTCCCTCGAAGAGAATGGGGCGATGGAGTACACGGTGATCGTGAATGCTCCTGCTTCGGCGCCTGCGCCGCTTCAGTACATCGCGCCGTTTGCAGGAGCTTGCATCGGCGAATTCTTCCGCGACCGCGGCCTCCACGCGCTCGTCATCTACGACGACCTTTCGAAGCAGGCCGTTGCGTACCGAGAAGTTTCTCTCTTGCTGCGTCGTCCTCCGGGCCGCGAGGCATATCCGGGTGATGTTTTCTACCTGCATAGCCGCCTTCTGGAGCGCGCCGCTAAGATTAACGCGAGTGACGTCGTTGCCCGCGGTATGAACGATCTCCCAGAATCTCTTGTTGATGAGGTGAAGGGCGGCGGATCGCTCACGGCACTTCCTGTGATTGAAACTCAGGCAGGTGACGTCTCGGCCTACATTCCGACGAACGTCATCTCGATTACGGACGGCCAGATCTATCTCGAGGCCGACCTCTTCAACGCGGGCGTTCGCCCGGCGATCAACGTCGGTATTTCCGTCTCGCGTGTTGGTGGAAACGCCCAGATCAAGGCGATGAAAGGCGTCTCAGGAACGCTTCGTCTCGACCTTGC
The DNA here is from genome assembly GCA_964551345.1 of uncultured Rhodothermales bacterium. Classification (GTDB taxonomy): domain Bacteria; phylum Bacteroidota; class Rhodothermia; order Rhodothermales; family CAZKDQ01; genus CAZKDQ01. The sequence goes on along the minus strand of CAZKDQ010000038.1, from coordinate 596 downwards.
TCAATACCGTGAGCTCGAGGCGTTCTCGAAGTTCGGTTCGGATCTCGACCCGGCAACGCAGCGCCAGCTACAGCGCGGTGAGCGCCTTGTTGAGGTCCTCAAGCAGGGTGAATTCCGGCCGGTTCCGGTGGAGCAGCAGGTGGCAATCATTTACGCAGCCACACAGGGCCTGCTCGACGCCGTGCCTGTTGCGCGGATTCGCGAGTTCGAGAACGAGCTTCTCGAACGTCTCTCACTGCGGCATGAGGATGCTCTTCAGTCCATCGTTGAGACCGGCAAGCTGTCGGATCAAACGAAGGAGGTCATCCAGAACGTTGCTCGGGAGCTGTCAGAGGTTTACAAGTAGTAGCAGCATCACGATTACTTCTCTGCTTGATCGCGTAGCATCATAATCAGGGTCTGACGTTCGATGGCGAGTCTTCGCGACATCCGCAACCGGATCAACTCCGTAAAGAATACGCAGCAGGTCACGCGCGCCATGAAAATGGTTGCTGCGGCTAAGCTGCGCCGCGCACAGGAAGCCATCTTCCAGACGCGTCCGTATGCCTTCACGATGCATGGCATGATCACGCGGCTTCGGACGCAGGCGGACCCGA
>CAZKDQ010000037.1:14051-21279 GCA_964551345.1 uncultured Rhodothermales bacterium | reverse complement strand
CGCCGAACTCGCGCTTGAAGATGTCGATCGTGGGCGGCCCGCAGACGTCGTGCGTCATGAGCGTGTCTACGTCCACCCAGACGTTATCTCCGGGAGCAACGCGGTCGCGCCCGGCATGCTTTGCGATGATCTTTTCGGTGATGGTCATGTGATGAGATACGTATCGTAAATGATTTGAAGCGTCAGGCGAAGGTGCCGTCGAAGGAGTTCATGATGCCGTTGCCGACGAAGCGCTTGCTTTCCTCGTCATCGCGGAAAGCCTCGAGCTGGTTGAGCGCGTTGACATAAGCGGCCGCGGAGGAGTAGAGCACGTCGGTGCTTTGCGCCGTCCCGCGGAAGAAGGCGCCGGCATGACCGACGAGGACGGTCACCTCGCCGACAGCATCCGCACCTTCCGAGACTGAGCGGATCGAATAGCTGGCGAGCTCGTGAGCCGAGCCCACGGCCTTGTTGATGGCGCGGTAGAGCGCGTCGACCGGTCCGTCTCCCGTCGCGCTGTTGTGCATCGAGGCGCCCGATTTGACGTGGCTGATTTCGACGGTGGCCTGCGGATCCTGATCGGAGTCAACGTTAACGGCGAAGCGCTCCAGCCGAAAGTGCGGTTTCATGACGGGCTGCTGGTTGTTGTGAACGAGGTTCTTGAGGTCTTCGTCGAAGACTTCCCGCTTCTGGTCGGCCAGGGCGATGAAGCGCTGGTAGAGCGCCTCCTTGCCGTCCGTCGGGACGTCCAGCCCCAGTTGCGACAGCCGCCCGAAGAAGCCATGCCGACCCGAATGGCGGCCGAGGCGAATCTGATGCGACGCATCCTGCCCTACATCCTCTGCACGCATGATCTCGTAGGTATCCGCGCGTTTGAGGACGCCGTGTTGATGGATGCCGGCTTCGTGGCTGAAGGCGTTTCTGCCAACGATCGCCTTGTTGGGCGGAACCGCAAAGCCCGTCGCAAGAGAAACCTGACGGCTCAGCGGCGTGAGTTGCGGCGTGTCAACCGATGTTTCGACACCGAAGTGATCCGCACGCACCGTCAGCGCCATCACGACCTCCTCAAGCGACGCGTTGCCGGCGCGCTCGCCGATGCCGTTTACGGCGACTTCCACCTGACGCGCACCTGCCCGGACGGCCGCGAGTGAGTTCGCCACCGCAAGCCCGAGGTCATCGTGGCAGTGCGTCGAAATCACGACAGAATCTGGATCGTCGAGGCAGTCGCGTACGGTGCGGATCAACTGCCCGTACTCATCCGGCACGCAGTAGCCGGTGGTGTCGGGGACGTTGATCGTGGTGGCGCCGGCATCAACCGCCGCCCGCACGACCTCACACAGATACTCGGGATCGGTGCGTCCGGCATCTTCGGCGCTGAACTCGACATCGTCCGTATACTCGCGCGCGATGCTGATGGCCTGCCGCGCGAGCTCGATGATCGTGGCGCGCTTCTCCTCGAGCGTGCGGCCGTAGCGATCATCGCTGAACTTCGCGTCGATATGGATGTCGCTCGTGGCGATGAACGTGTGGATGCGTCGCCGCGGCGCCTTCTCGAGCGCCTCTCCCGCGGCGCGAACGTCGTTCTCGGTCGCACGCGCAAGACCGCAGATGACCGGGCCCGAGACTTCAGCCGAGATGCGTTCGACGGCATCATACTGCACCGGCGATGAAGCGGGAAACCCCGCCTCGATGACGTCAACGCCTGCCGCTGCAAGCTGATGTGCGATGGCGACTTTCTCCGCGACGGACATCGAGGCACCGGGCGCCTGCTCGCCGTCGCGAAGCGTGGTGTCGAAAATGGTTAGATGCTGCTTTTGCTTTGGCATGTCTGTGTTTCTGGATTTGCGATGCGACTCTCGGGGCGCGCTCGCGGCCCTCCGGCTCACGAGCGCCCGATAAGTCGCCGCAAAGGCAGATATCGACGATCGGCGGTCATGCGGCTACCCTGGATTGTTCCTGTTGAAGTGACTGGGCAACGGCGGCTCCGACGGCTTCCGTGGATGCCGTGCCGCCGAGATCGGGCGTGCGCATCTCGCCCGCGATCGTCCGCATCGTGGCAGTGCGCACGGACGCGGCGGAGCCGGATCGGCCGAGCGCGTCGAGCATCATGGCGACCGAGAGGATCGCCGCCACAGGATTCGCTTTGCCCGTTCCGGCGATGTCCGGCGCGCTGCCGTGAACAGGTTCGAAGAGTCCCGCTTTACCACCGAGACTCGCTGATGGAAGCATCCCGAGCGATCCGGGAAGCGTCGCGGCGAGGTCGGACAGAATGTCTCCGAAGAGATTCCCCGTAAGAATGACATCGAAGTCGCGAGGCCGCCGGACAAGCTGCATCGCGGCGTTATCCACATACAGATGATCGAGCGTGACGTCAGCAAACTCTACCGCGTGAACTTCCGTCACCACCTCGCGCCAGAGCTTCGACACCGCCAGCACGTTAGCCTTGTCGACGGACGTCAGGCGGCCATTTCGCCTGCGCGCGGTCTCGAAGCCGACGCGCGCGATCCGTGCGATCTCGTCTTCGTCGTACCGCATCGTGCTGACGCCTGCGCGACGCCCGCCTTCAACAGAAATGCCGGACGGCTCGCCGAAGTAGATGCCGCCCGTGAGCTCGCGTACGATCACCAGATCAGTGCCTGCCGCGATCTGCGTGCGAAGCGGCGACCGCGACACGAGCTGCCGCGGAACCGACACCGGCCGCAGGTTGGCGAAGGCGCCGAGCGACTTCCGGAGATCGAGCAGGCCTTTCTCCGGACGTTCGGCCGCGTCATCCCACTGCGGTCCACCAACGGCTCCGAGAAAGACCGCATCCGACGCAAGACAGGCCTCACGCGTGGCATCAGGAAATGGCGTTCCGTGGCGGTCAATGGCCACGCCGCCGAAATCCTGGAAGTCGACTTCAACCGTAAATCCGCCCATGTCAGCGGCGGTCAACAGGACGTGCAGCGCGGCCGATGTGACCTCCGGCCCGACGCCGTCGCCCGGAAGCACGGCGATTCGATAATGGTCGTTCACTTGATCGGTCATGAGATAATGGGATGTTCGGTCAGGCCGCCGTCGTGGCTTCCTTGTCGACAGTCAGCCATGGCATCATCGAGCGCAGCTTCCTCCCGGTTTCCTCGATCGGATGCTGCTTCGATCTCTCGCGAAGTGCCTCGAGCTTGCCGCCTTTCTCGGCCGCGGCCAGCCACTCGCGCGCGAAAGCGCCCGACTGGATCTCGCCCAGGATCTTCTGCATCTCCTGCTTGACCTCCTGCGTCACCACACGCGGGCCGCGCGTGTGATTGCCGTACTCGGCGGTGTCGCTGATCGAGTAGTTCATGTACTCGAGCCCGCCTTCGTACATCAGGTCCACGATCAGCTTCAGCTCATGGAGGCACTCGAAGTAGGCGAGCTCCGCAGGATAACCGGCTTCCGTCAGCGTTTCGAAACCGGCTTTTACGAGCGCCTCGGCGCCGCCGCAAAGCACGGCCTGCTCCCCGAAGAGGTCGGTTTCGGTCTCGTCAGAGAATGTCGTCTCGATTACGCCCGCCTTCGTGCCGCCGATGGCATCGGCATAGCTGAGCGCGAGTTCGAGAGCAGAGCCCGAAGCATCTTGCGCAACAGCTACGAGGCACGGCACGCCGGCGCCCTGCTCGTACGTCCGGCGCACGAGGTGGCCCGGCGATTTCGGTGCGACCATGAACACGTCCACACCTTCCGGTGCGACGATCTGCTCGTAGTGGATGTTGAAGCCGTGCCCGAAGGCGAGTGCCTTGCCGGGTGTGACGTGCGACTGGATGTCGGCTTCGTATACAGCTTTCTGATGCTGATCGGGGATGAGCATCATGATGACGTCGGCGCGAGCGGCGGCTTCGGATACGGAGGCGACGTCGAGGCCTTTCGCGGCGGCCTCGGCGGCCGATGACGAACCGGGACGAAGGCCGACGACGACCTCCACACCGCTCTCGTGCAGGTTCAGCGCATGTGCGTGGCCCTGGCTGCCGTAGCCAATGACAGCCACAGTTTTCGAGCGGATGAGGGCGGAATCAGCGGAGTAGTGAACGTTCATTCTCAAGGGGGAAGTTGAAAGTGTGAAGTGGAAAGTGCCGACGGCGTCAGGCGTCGGTCGATAGCCGCTCTGATGCGGCGGCGCGGCGGAGGGCGATGCGGCCCGACCGTGCAACTTCGATGATGCCGTGCGGGCGCATCAGATCGACGAAGGCGTCGACCTTGGCCGACGGACCGGTGAGCTCGAAGGTCATTGCGTCGCGGGTGATGTCGACCACCTTACCGCGGAAGATCTGCAGCGTATCGAGGATTTCGGAGCGCGTCTCCGACCGGTAATGCGCACGAAGCAGGCACAGCTCGCGTTGCACGTGATCGGCGTCGGTTACGTCATCGACATCGAGGACGTCGATGAGGCGCTCCAGCTGGCGGTTCACCTGTGCGATGATCCGGTTGTCTCCGGTCGTGACGAGGGTCATCCGGGAGATCGAGGGCGATTCCGTCTCGCCGACAACGACGCTCTCGAGATTAAAACCACGTGCTGAAAACAGGTTGATGACGCGGTTGAGCGCGCCGATCGAGTTCTCAACGCGGACGCAGATCACGTGCCGCCGTTGGGGCTCGGTCTCGCCGTTGACCGACTGGCCGAAAGCTTTGCGCCGGATGATCTGCTGGGGTGTGAGGGTTTGTTCGCTCATCGAGTTGTGATTCAGACCGTTGTGAGGGCGGCGCGGTTGGTGATCATCTCGCCCGTAGCGGCGCCGGCGGGCACCATCGGGAAGACCATCTCCTCCTTCACCACCTGGAATTCCATCAGGACGGGGCGATCGTTGATTTCCCAGGCCGCGTCGATCACGCTCTGCACCTCATCCGGCTTGTCCGTCCGCATTCCGACGCAGTGATGCGCCTCGGCGAGCTTGACGAAATCCGGGTTCGTGTCCGTGAGGTCGGTGTGGCTGAAACGGCTGGCGTGGAAGAGCTCCTGCCACTGGCGCACCATCCCCAGAAATCGGTTGTTGAAGACGACGATCTTCAGGGGAAGCCCGTGCGCCGCGGCGACGCCCAGTTCCTGCGCGTTCATCACGAAGCCGCCGTCGCCGCTGATCGTGATCACGGGCACGTCGTCGACGCCGAACGCAGCGCCCATAGCGGCGGGCAGCGAAAAGCCCATCGTGCCAAGACCACCCGAAGTAATGTGCGAGCGCGGCCGGACGTATCGGAAGTACTGCGCCGCCCACATCTGATTCTGGCCAACATCCGTCACGACGACGGCCTGCCCCTGCGTCTTCTCGCGCAGTTGTTCGAGGATAAATTGCGGGCGCAGATGTCCGTCGTTTTCGAACGTCAGCGGGCACTCTGCCTTCCAGTGGTCGATCATCGCGAGCCACTCATCGGTCTGCTTGCGCTTCATTCGCGGCACGAGCCGCTCAAGTGCCTCACGCACATCCGAGACGATCGCGCAATCCACATAGACGTTCTTCGAAATGCACGACGGATCGATGTCGATGTGGATGACTTTCGCATGCGGCGCCCAATCGTCGAGCTTGCCCGTGACGCGGTCATCAAAGCGCGCGCCGACGGCGATCAGGAGGTCGGCGTTCTGAACCGCCTGGTTCGCATACCAGGTGCCGTGCATGCCGAGCATCCCAACCGACAGCTCGTCGTTCTCCGGGAATGCGCCGAGCCCGTGGAGCGTCGTCGTGACGGGAATCCTGGCTTTGCGCGCCGCCTCCGTCAGCAGCTCGGATGCGCCGGAATTGATCGTACCACCGCCCACGTAGAGCAGGGGTCGCGTCGATTCCTCGATCATCCGCACCGCGCGGTCGATCAGGTCTTCGGCCGGAGCGGGAGGGAGGCGGTAGCCCGGCAGATCAATCTGGTCGGGATACTCAAACGGCGCCTGCGCAGCGATGACGTCCTTCGGGAGGTCAACCACGACCGGGCCGGGGCGACCTGTCCGGGCGATATGATAGGCGGCCTTGACGGTTCGGGCGAGGTCCCGCACATCGCGCACCAGAAAACTGTGCTTGGTGATGCTGCGCGTGATGCCGATGGTATCGGTCTCCTGAAACGCATCGTTGCCGATGAGCGCCGTCGGCACCTGGCCGGTGAAGACGACGATCGGCACGGAGTCGAGATAGGCGTCGGCGATGCCGGTAACCGTGTTCGTGGCGCCGGGGCCACTCGTGACGAGGACGGTGCCGACCTTGCCGGTCGCCTTGGCGTAGCCTTCCGCCGCGTGAGTGCCGCCCTGTTCATGACGAACGAGCACGTGCTTGAACGATGGATTAACGCGCGCCATCTCATCGTAAATCTTGATCACAGCGCCGCCGGGATGCCCGAAGACAACCTCCACGCCCTCGGCTTCGAGCGATCGGATGAGGATCTCGGCGCCACTCATCATGGTGCCGTGGTGGGGGTGACCGTTGGTGCGAACTCTCATGGACATGGGTTCTTGGTTGATGAACCAGTCGGGGTTAGGAGTTGACCGTCGCTTCGCCGGCTCTGGCACAGCGATGACGGAGGGGGAGGGGGACGTCGCACAAGACGGCGCCATTCGAGGCGCTGGTGTTGAAGTGCGGAGTGCGCCGGGGATAGCCGTCGCGACCCCGGATATTGAAATGCGGGAGCGGGGCGAGACGGGTCTGGAGGTCGCCTCTACCGGAGATGACGGAGTTCGAAGCAGTCGTCGTGATCGCAGCGGGACCTGGCGCAGCAGGAACGGATCTATCGACTACGTACAAGAATCCCTGCTCGCAATCGGATCGGGGAATCGGGCCGGCTGAGAAATTGCAGCCCTCGGAGAATTGGCGCTCGAAGTTGGCGGTGCTGTGATCGGCACCGGTGGCGCGTGGGAGGCTACAGGCTGAGGCTCGCTGGAAATCGCGCTTGATCGGGTAGCTACGCTTTGCTTGTTGCTGCTGCATGTCAGGTCTTCGGGCCGATCCTCCCAAAACCTGAATGTCTGCTTAGCGTGCGCGCATCTGTTTAACGGGATCGACCGAGTATGTTAGTTGCCAATAAGGCGAATAAGGACGAGGAGCGTAAGAATGCTAATCTCACGACGACGTCCGAGCTCGGTAATCCCGCTAAAGAGCGAGTCGAAACGAATCCCCGCGATCCATGGCACACCTGCTCCGTCAGCGACGGCGAGGCGAGAGATGCGATGGATGGGCAGGTGGTTCATTCCGGGCGTGTTGTTGAAGTGCCGTCGAATAACGCCAGCCTTGAATCAAACATCAAGGTCATCAGAAAATCCCCT
>CAZKDQ010000037.1:0-13951 GCA_964551345.1 uncultured Rhodothermales bacterium | reverse complement strand
ATGGCCTGGTTTTATCTTGTGGTCGCCGGACTTCTTGAAGTCGGCTGGGCGATCGGATTGAAGTTTACCGAAGGCTTTACTCGACCCCTTCCGACGATTCTTACCGTCGGATCGATGGCTGCCTCCATGTTCTTGCTCGGGCTCGCCCTGCGCACACTGCCCGTCGGTACGGCCTATGGGATTTGGGTCGGAATCGGGGCCGTGGGCGCCGCGATCCTCGGCATCATTCTGTTCAATGAACCACGTAACGCTGCCCGGATTTTCTTCCTGTGCCTGCTCGTGGTGTCATTGATCGGCCTCAAGGTCTCAACTCCGATCGACGATCCGGCCGAGGCGCCTGCAACTTCCATATCGCCGATGCCTGCTGTCAAGGACGCAAGAGACTGACGGCTGCGATTTCGCAAACGTCACATCCGTCTCCGACCCGCGCAGTCGCGCCTTTCGTCATACGTGCTCGAACATCTGAGAAGCGTTTAACGAAATCGTGAGGAGGGAGATGGAGACACGAAAGCATCTGACGGACTGGCTTCGCGACGCGCACGCGATGGAGGAGAAGGCGGAGTCGCTGCTCAAGCGGCAGGCCGAACGCCTCGAACACTATCCCGAAATGAAAGCGAGGATAGAGCAGCACATTGAGGAGACGCGCAGCCAGGCGCAGCGCCTTGAAGAGTGCATCAACCGCGTCAACGGCGGCACCTCGACCGTAAAAGACGCTACGGCTAAGATGATGGCCAACATGGAAGCCATCATGAACGCTGCGGCGGGCGATGAGGTCGTCAAGAATGCCATCAGCAGCTACTCCTTCGAGCACCTTGAGATCGCGAGTTACCGCTCGTTGATCGCGGCTGCGGAGGCTGCCGGCGAAGATTACGTCGCGCAGGTTTGCCGGGACATCCTGAAGGAGGAGGAAGCCATGGCCTCCTGGATCGAGGAGAATCTGGACACTGTCACTCGGACGTTCCTCGAGCGTGAGCAAGCCGATGTGACGGCTAAGCGCTGATCAAACAGTACAGCTAAACGATACGCTGCAGGGGCCGAAAGATCGTGCCTTTGCGGCGTTGTCGTTTTGAGAAGGCGCGCCGCGCTCCGTCAGGTCTTCTGCTCCTTCTTCTTCGCCGCCGGGAAGAGGATGTTGTTCAGAATGAGGCGGTAACCGGGCGAGCTCTTGTGCAGGCTCAAATCTGTCGGCGGGTCGCCGACGAAATGTTGGTAGTCTTCCGGATCGTGGCCTGCGTAAAAAGTAAAAGTGCCCTGGCCCAGACTACCATGCAGGTACTTCACCTCGTCCCGCCCCGGCGATTCCGCGAGGATGACGATGCCCGGCTTCACCAGATCCTTCCTGAAGGACGTCGTCTGCCCGACGAAGCCCTTCACGCTGGCGACGTGGTTCTGCGTAAGCATCGTCGGAACGGGATCCCACTTGGCGCTGAACTCAAAAAGCGTGAAGTGATCCATCGCGGGATTGCGGATCGCGGCCGGCGGCAGACCGACGTCAATATCCGAGTGAGCATACTCAGTTGGATTGAACACGGGCTGGAACGCTTGAAACGCCAGCGTATGATCGAAATCCAGACGAGATGCCGCGTCGGGATCGACAGGGTCACCGTCGTAATCGGCCGGAACGATGTCGACGGCGTGCGCCGCCAGCGCGATGTCAAGCGTCTCGGTACCCGAGCACATGGCGAAGAGGAAGCCACCCTGCTGCACGTAGTCTCGGATCGTCTCCGCGACGGCGAGCTTCAGATCGCTGACTTTCCGGAAGCCGTGCCCGCGCGCCGCCGCCTCCGCCTGCCGCTGCTGTTCCATGTACCACGGCTGGTTCTGATACTGAATGAACTTGCCGTACTGGCCGGTGAAGTCCTCGTGATGCAGGTGTACCCAGTCATAATCGGCCAGCCGACCCGACATCACCTCTTCATCATAAATCATGTCGTGCGGGACTTCGGCATAGGTCAGCGCAAGCAGCACCGCGTCATCCCATGGAAGCGTCTGATCGGGCGCGTAAACGGCAATTTTCGGCGCCGTCTCAAGCCGCACGACTGCGGTGTTGCTGCTTTCGCTCTCAACTTCAGCAACAATGCCCGCAGACTTCGCTCCATCGATCACCTCGAACGATACGCCGCGCACCGACAATTCCTGTCGCAGATCTGTCGTTGCAGGCGTCAGAAATGAACCGCCGCGATAATTGAGCAGCCAGTCAACCGGCTGACCGCGATCGATCGTCCAGTAAGCGACCCCGTACGCCTTCAGATGATCTGCCTGGCGTCCATCCATCGGGATGAGGATGTCCTGAGCGACTGCCGGCAGCACCAGCGCGAACAGGAGCGCAGTAATAGAAACAGTGCGACGTGTGTGCTTCATCATCTACAAAACCTCTCTACAATGCGTCGCCGCGCAACCTGCGTAGTCGTTCGCGGGCGACCTGAGCGTTCATGGAGCCGGGATAATCCGTCAGCAGGCGCGTGAGCGTCTCGATGGCACCCGGAACATCATCGAGCGATTGCTCCTGGATAATGGCCGCGCGCAATAAACTTCGATCCGCAAGATGGCTCTCCGGATGGAACTGCGGGATCTCGGCGAAGGCGCGATGCGCGGCAACGCTCTCACCCGATGCCTCAAGAACATACGCCCTCGCAAACCGAGCCTCATCAGCGATACGATGACGGCCGTGGAGCGCCATCAGTTCATCGAGTGCCGCAAGTGCGTCGTCGAACTGCTGCCTGCGGATCAGAAGCTGCGCGTCGGCAAACTGCTTCAGCGGAACGTGAAGTGAATCCGGCCCCTGATTATCAATGATGATGATCTTGAGCTCGAGCGCATCGTTGGCGACGTCGGTCGACGTGTTCACATCGAGCACGTTCAGAAGTGTGCGTGCGGCGTCGAACTCGCCTCGGTAGAAGTGCGCCAACGCCATCTCGAATCGCGCCTGCTCGGCCAGGTCACCGATCCGAAGCTCATCCACGATGGCGTTAAATCGGATCATCGCTGAATCGAACTCGCCCCGTAGCACGTCGATGCGCCCGAGATCCAGTCGCGCTTCATCGGCTTGATCGCTTCCTTCAAATCGTTGCACGACCTCGGTCAACGTACGCTCCGCCGCGTCCAGATCCTGCAGTACCTCCATCTGAAGGCGCCCGCGGCTGCGCAGCACGCTTGGATAGAAGGCATGCTGCGCATACTCATCCGAGAATCGCTCATAGGCCGCAAGCGCCGCGCTGAGATGTGCATTCACCTCATCACTAGGCGCGCCGACCTCAGAAAGCTGCTCAGCCCACGCTTCGTGCAGCGCGCCGAGCCCGTAAAGCGCGTGCGGCGCGGCATCACCATCCGGATATCGTGCGAGAATCTCCTCGTAGGCATCCGATGCGGCTTCAAAAGCCAATGCGCTCGTAGCTCGTTGAGCAAACGCCAGGAGAACGCGGCCTTCCTGTTTCTCCAGTCGATCAATCGCACGGTTCTCGTTGAGCGCGGCCTGATAGTCGCCGGTTTCCAGGTAAATCCACGAAAGCAGTTCTCGGAAGCCACGGTTGAGCGGATCCTCGCGTACAACAACTTCCGTGGCCACCCGAGCCGCTTCGAGTGCCTCCGGCTGATCGGCGTATCTCGAGAGCGTCGATGTGATCGAGTTGAGAAACCGTGCGTCCTCGCGAAGAAGCCCGATCTGTTCGCGAATCGCCTCTTCAAACCGGCCCGTCGCCATATAAAGCACGCTTAGATCGGAACGGAAGACGGTTTCATCATAAAGCGCATGTCGCGCCTTCAGTAAAAGATCGATGGCGCGATCGAAGAGGCGCGCCTCCGTAAGCGAACGATAAACAACCTGATACGTCGCGCGAACCGATGGTGCCACGGCAACCGCTTCATCCCAGATTTCAAACGCGGCCTGCTCATCGCCGCCAACGTGTACGATGCGTGCTTTCTCGGCGAGGAGCACCGGAGTCACATTCTCCGCGAGGCGGTCATCGATGAGCGCCGCGGCATCGTCGTAGCGCTTCACGTTCTCATAAGCATCCTTGAGCCGATCGAAGAAGACGAACGAAGTGGGATCGGCGGCGTAAAGCTGCTCGAGAAGAGAGATGGCGCGATCGAATTGACCGGCACGCAGGTAGGACTCTGCGAGTTGGAAGCGCGAGACGAGAGTGTCATCACTCGACTGCCCTCGGACCTCGCCGGGTACGGCAATGAGGAGTAATACGAACAGTGCCGAGATGAGGCGCATGATGGCGATCTGGAGCGAGAGGGCGGCGTGAAGCCGAACGAATGCCTGTCTAATTATGCCCGTCGCGTGTAAGTTTCGCGCCGTGGAATTTGCATCCGGGCCGGGAATTCGATCTAAACCAACGAAAAGACAGCATGTGGCGCAAGGCCGTAACACGGGCATCAACGGCTGACGGAGCCGGGTTGCAGCGACTATGTATTCTGGGCTCGACCGGCTCCATTGGCTCGCAGACGCTCGACATCGTGCGGCTCTTTCCGGATCGCTTTAAAGTGCACGCACTCAGCGCGCGTTCGAATGTGGATGACCTGGGTGCCCAGGTTCGAGAGTTCTCGCCACGAAGGGTGGTAATGGGTGATGCAACCTGTGCCCGCCGTCTTCGCGAGCTCATCGGGAGTCGTGATGTCGAAATTCTGGTGGGTGAGGAAGGGCTCTGCGAAGTTGCCGCCTGCGACGATACAGACGTCGTTGTGGCTTCTGTGGTTGGATTTGCAGGATTGACTCCGGTCCTATCGGCGCTCGAGCGTGGAAAGAAGGTGGCGCTGGCTAATAAAGAGACGCTCGTAGTGGCGGGTGAGCTCGTTCGGCAAGCGCTCGACCGGGACGGCGGCGTGTTGTTGCCGGTTGATTCCGAACACTCGGCGATCTTCCAGTGCCTCGTCGGTGAGCGACATCAGGATATAGAACGGCTCGTGCTGACGGCCTCCGGCGGGCCGTTCCGCACACGCAGCGCAGACACATTTTCGGACATCACACTGAGCGAAGCGCTCGACCATCCCAACTGGTCGATGGGCTCGAAGATCACCATCGACTCGGCCTCGATGATGAACAAGGGGCTGGAAGTGATCGAGGCGTGCTGGATTTTCGGTCTGGATGCCGATGCCGTCGATGTTCTCGTACATCCGCAGTCGATCGTCCACTCGATGGTGACTTTTCAGGACGGTTCGACGAAGGCGCAGCTTGGCATCCCCGATATGAAAGTGCCCATTCAATACGCGCTCACATTTCCCGAACGCTGGCCCGCGCCACATGAGCGCCTCGACTGGACTACCATCCGCAGCCTTGATTTCGAACTGCCCGACACGGCGCGCTTCCCCTGCCTCGATCTCGCGTACGCTGCCCTCCGCGAAGGCGGCACCGCGCCGGCGGCACTCAATGCTGCGAACGAGCAGGCGGTGGACCTATTCTTGCAGGAGCAGATTCGGTTCATCGATATCCCAACTCTCATCGAACGAGCGGTCGCGAAGCGGTCTTCATCAGCGCGCGTCACGCTCCAAGACCTCATCGAAATAGATCATGAAGCGCGCCGACATGTTCGGCAGGCGGCGTCTTCCAGAGTAGGAACCCATCCAACCATCGCTGATTGAAAGCGGCGTCCAAAAAAACGGCCTGTGGTCGGATGTCGCGTTTCCGATTCCAGCCTCATCATCAGGTCCTGTGTTAGAGATTCTCTCCTATATATTCTGGGTCATCCTGGCGATCACCATTCTCGTCTTCGTGCACGAGATGGGTCATTTTCTCTTCGCCAAGCTGTTTAAGATGCGCGTAGAGCGCTTCTCGGTCGGTTTTCCGCCTAAGATCTTCGGCAAGACGATCGGCGAGACGGAGTACATGATCGGCGCCACACCGCTCGGCGGCTATGTCAAGATTTCCGGCATGGTCGATGAGAGCATGGACACCGAATTCGAGGCGTCGGAGCCCGAGCCGTGGGAGTTTCGGGCCAAGCCGATCTGGCAGCGCATCATCGTGATCACGGCGGGCGTCGCCTTCAACATCCTTCTCGCCTTCGTGATTTTTGCGGGATTGAAGGCGAGCTATGGTGATGATTACGTGCCCGCGGACAACATCGACGCGGTTTACGTTTCGGAAGGATCGCTCGCCTATGAGATGGGGATGCGCACCGGCGATCGCGTCGTCGCGGTCTCGGGGCAGGAGCTTGAGCGATACGATGACCTGCTTGGCGTCGAGCACCTGATGTCCGACCCGATGACCATCACGGTCGAGCGCGACGGCGAAGAGCTCACGTTCACCGGTCCCGGCGACATCATGACGCAGCTCAACCGCGCAGGTGGATTCGGGCTGTCGGTTCATCCGAGCCTGATCGGTGGCACCATCAGTGGTTCGGTTGCTGAGGAAGCGGGCATCGACGCCGGTGATCGAATCATCGCCATCAACGATGAGCCGGTCCGTTTTTGGATGCAGGTGACGGAGCTGATGCAGGAGAACGATGGCGATTCGGTAGCTGTCTCTTTCGTGCGGGCGCCTGAAGGAGCCGTTGTCGCCCCCCGAAGTGGAGGAGAGGTGATCACGAGGCGCGTTAAGCCGCGGGAGCAGGACGGCCGCTATGTCCTTGGCGTGACGGTGCCGCAGGTCGAGATGCTGTGGGCGGAGTATGGGAAGGAGCACCAGTCGTTCGGTCCGGCCGAGGCTATTGTCGCGGGCGTCGACGAGACATGGGTCAACACGAAAGTGATCGTCACGAGCCTCACGCGTGTTTTCAGCGGACGGGAGAACTTCCGCGAGAATGTCGGCGGGCCGATTGCGATTGCGCAGGTGACCAAGCAGGCCGCAGAGGCCGGCGCGTTCTTCTTCTGGAGAATCGTCGCGATGCTTTCGATCACCCTCGCCATCATGAACATACTGCCGGTTCCTGCGCTTGACGGCGGCCATCTCGTGTTTCTCATCTATGAAGGCATCACGCGCCGCGAGCCGTCGCTGCGCGTGCGCATGGTTATGCAGCAAGTGGGGATGATCGTCCTGCTCGTCTTCATGACCTTCGTCATATTCAATGACCTGCTCAGACTCTGACATTCCGGCCCTTGATGTTCGGGGCGGGATTGTCGATCGAACCATGCCGTTGTATTTTCGTTTGGCCTGCCGATTCACGACATCTCGTCGTACCACGTGGAAACGTTGACGATCACCGGAGAAGAACAAAGCGGCGCCGATCTCCAGGCGCAGGCTGCGCTGCGGGAGAACGGCGAGATCCCGCGGCATATTGCCATCATTATGGATGGCAATGGCCGATGGGCCAATAGCCGCGGCCAGAATCGGGTAATCGGCCATCATGAAGGAGTGCTCTCGGTTCGGGACATCACCGAGAGCTGCGCTCAGCTCGGTGTTGAGCAGTTGACGCTCTACACGTTCAGCACGGAGAACTGGAACCGGCCGCCGAGTGAGGTGGACGCGCTGATGCAGCTGCTCATCCACACGATCCGCAGCGAGTCCGATACGCTCCGTAAGAATGATATCCGGCTGACGACGATCGGCGATCTGTCCTTGCTGCCCGATGCCTGCCGCGACGAGCTCTTCGATGCCATCGAATCAACGGCGGACAACCGTCGGATGACGCTCTGCCTCGCCATCTCTTACAGTGGCCGATCGGAACTGAGGCGCGCTGTTCAACGGATCGCTCGGCGCATAGCCGCAGGCGATATGTCGGCCGACGAGGTCGATGAATCCGTTATCGAGGACGCGCTGGATACGCGCGGCGTACCGGATCCCGACCTTCTCATCCGCACGGGCGGCGAGTTTCGGGTCTCCAACTTTCTGCTGTGGCAGATCGCCTATACCGAGATGTACATCACCGACGAGTTCTGGCCCGCCTTTCGCAGGCAGCAGCTCTACGACGCCATCCGCGACTTCCAGAACCGCGAGCGCCGCTTCGGTGGGTTGCTCGACTGATCGTCACAAACACGGGCACGAATCGGCGTCTGCGATTCGTTCATTATTGGAGAAACCCTCTTCCAGCGGCCTTGTTAGTCTGCTCTTGTTTAGGCTTCTCGTGAAGAGATTGATATAAAATCTGCTTTCGTATGCACTTGCACGCTGTTCTCGCAATCACACTCATCTTCTTCTTTGGAGGGAGTGCCTATGCTCAACAGGTGCCGATTCCGCGCGGAGAAACTGCTCCCGCTTCGTCGGTCATCACTCCGGATGAGCTGAGGATTGCGAGCATCTCTGTGGCCGGCGTGGAAGCCGAAGGCACACAGGCGTTTGTCTTGCAGGCTGCCGGGCTCTCCACGGGCGAGACCATTCTCA
Source organism: uncultured Rhodothermales bacterium (assembly GCA_964551345.1). Classification (GTDB taxonomy): domain Bacteria; phylum Bacteroidota; class Rhodothermia; order Rhodothermales; family CAZKDQ01; genus CAZKDQ01. Next base: position 5,694 of record CAZKDQ010000037.1, on the reverse strand, counting down.
TTCCGGGCGATCCCGCACTGGGCGACGCCATTCGCAATGTCTACGACCTCGGTCTTTTTTCGGATGTGAAGATCGTCGAGACCAGGCGCGACGAAGACGGCGTGCATCTCCAGATCCGAGTTCAGGAAGAGCCACGGCTGGCGAACTTCGAGATCCACGGCGTTCGGAATCGGCACGCGCGTGATCTAAGCGAGGAGTCGCCACTGCTGCGCGGCACGACCGTAAGACCCGGTGATATCGAGCGGACGAAGCAGATCATCCAGAATTACTACTACGATCGTGGCTACATGCTGGCCGAGGTCTTCGCTCAGCAGAGTGTTGGGGAAGGCGGGCAGGTGCAGCTGGATTTCCACGTAGAACGCGGCCCGCGCGTCGAGGTCGAGAAGATTCACGTCGACGGGAACGAAGAGGTTTCGGACCGACGGATCCGGCGGCGGATGTCGAACACGAAGGAAGACCGCTGGTGGCGCTTTTGGAAGAGCGAGACGTTCAACCGGGAAGAGTATGAAGAGGACCTCGAGCAGGTCATCGATTATTACAACGAGAACGGATTTTACGACGCGCAGATCGTCTCTGACTCGGTAGCTCTCCTCAATGGTCAGGATCCGCGCCTTGCAATTCGGTTGGTGCTGCGGGAAGGTCCGCAGTATCGCATTCGGAATGTGCAATGGGATGGCAATACCGTTTACTCGGACGCATTCCTGACGCAGGCGCTCGGGTTCGAACGGGGCGATGTGTTCGACCAGCGGAGGATGGAGCAGAACCTGTTCGGAAACCGGCAGAGTTCGGACGTCGCGAGCCTCTACATGAACCGCGGCTACATGCGCTTCAATCTCGTCCCGACGATTTCTGTCGCGGAGGGAGACTCGCTCGATCTGCACCTCGATGTGACTGAAGGTGACGTGTACGAGTTTGGGGAGATCAACATCCTCGGCAATACGAAGACGAACGAGCACGTCATCCGGCGCGAGCTTTACACGGTGCCCGGGCAGACCTTCAGCCGCGAGGCCATCACCGAGTCGATCCGACGCCTCTCCCAGCTCAATTACTTCACGCAGGAATCGCTGGCTGCGGGCCCGGGCGTGGATATCGATGACAGCCGCCGCGTCGTGGATCTGACGTACCGCATCGAGGAGCAGGGGAGTGACCAGCTCGAACTGTCCGGCACATGGGGGCGCTTCGGCCTCATCCTGATGCTGCGCTTCTCGTTCAACAACTTCTCGACAAGCAAATTCTTCGAAGCCGACGGCTGGCGCCCCGTCCCTACCGGTGACGGCCAGCGGCTCTCGGTTGGTGTGCAGACCAACGGTACGTTCTATCAGTCGTATTCGCTCAGCTTCACGGAGCCGTGGTTCCGAGGGCGTCCGACACCCGTCGGCTTCTCGCTCGCGTACTCGCGCTTCGGCTCGGGTGGCTCGCGCTACTTCTACGGACCGTATCAGCCCGCCGGCGGCAACGAAAGCCTGTCGACGCTCTCAGGCTCCGTGTTCATGGAACGCCGACTGACGTGGCCGGACGACAAGTTCAGCACGGCTACGAGCCTTCGCTATCAGTACTACAACTACGATGTGCCCGATAGCCTTGGCACGCGTTACTTCCTGCCGAGCGGCGTCAGCCAGGTTGTGGCGCTTCAGCAGAGCCTGACGCGCAATTCGGAGGATCATCCGATGTTTCCGATGCGGGGATCGTACAACCGATTCTCGGTGGAGGTCTCGCCGCCGGTCAGCAACTTTATCCAATACCACAAGTGGCGCTTCCAGTCCCGCTGGAACGTTCCGATGTCGAGCAAAATCGCACTTGGCGTGAACGCCGACTATGGATATGTCGGATCGCTAACGGGTGAGCGGGTCGGCTTCGAGCGATTCGTTGTCGGCGGCTCGCCGTTCGACACGCAGTATTCGGGCGCGAGCTACGTTCGGGACTTCATTTACATGCGTGGATATCCATCGACGGCGATCGGTCCTCGCTTCGAGGGCGATGCGGTAGGTGGTACGATCCTGAACAAGTACGGTGCGGAGCTCCGCTGGATGGCGGTTCAGTCGCCGCAGCTAAGCGCGTCGCCGTACCTCTTCGCCGAAGCGGCCAACACGTGGGATCGGTTCAGCACGTACAACCCGTCGGAGCTTTATCGCTCGGCCGGTATGGGCGTGCGTCTGTTCCTGCCGATCGTCGGGATGCTCGAGCTTTCGTATGGCTACAACTTCGACGAGTTCGTGCCCGTCCAGCGGTCGCAGCACGACGGTTCACGCCGCTGGTTCTTCCAGTTCACGCTGGGCCAGGGCTTCAATCAATAGACTGTGATCGTCCATAAAAGTAGACTGCGCGGCCGCGGCCGCTGATGCCTCATGCGCTTTCGCCTTGCCATCGTTTTGTTGACCGCCGCTTTTTGCGCGGCGCCGCTTGCTGATTCGGCGCAGGCGCAGCAACGCATCGGTCATGTGGACTCAGAGTACCTGTTGAGCCGTACGCCGGAGTTTACCAACGTTCAGCAGCAGGTCGATCGCCTTGCACAGCAGTGGCGCGAGGAGCTCGAGGAGGAGCGCCGGGCGCTGGACGAGCTGTTTCGGGAGTATCAGGCACGCGAGTTGCTTTATACACAGGAAGAGCGCCAGAGGCGCCGGGATGACATCGTGCGTGCCGAGGAAGAACTCGAGCGTTTGCGCATGCGCTATTTCGGCCCGGAAGGCGAACTTTTTCAACAGCAGGACAACCTCGTGCGACCCATTCAGGAGAGGATTCTCGAAGCCATCGAAATAGTCGCCGCTCGTGAGGGCTACGACTACGTCTTCGATCGCAAGGGAGATTTCCTCTTCATGTATGCGCGCGAGCAGTACGATCTGTCTGATGCCGTTCTCGCCGAACTTGGTATAGATGTGGATGAAGGTGGAGGCAGGTAGTGGTGCAGCGAGGCCTCGAACAGATGGATTCCCATTCAGGTTGTTGAACAATCACACTTCTGCAGGCTGTTGATGACCGACAGTGTGCCAACGGAGAACACAATGATAAACCCTATGCGTATCGGAACCCTCACTTTCCTTCTCGCGGCCCTGTTCGCCCTTCCCGCAATGACGGGTTCGGCCAGCGCCCAGGCGCAGTCGCTTAACGTCGGCTACACGGATCACGAGATCATCATCGTCAACATGCCTCAGTATCGCCAGGTGCAGAGCCAGCTTGAGCAGCACTTTCGTGGCGGTCAGCAGGAGATGCAGGGCATGTATCAGGAGTACCAGGAGCAGCTCGAGCGCTATCAGCGGCAGCAGGCCCTTCTGAACGAAGACCGCCGTGCGGAGCGCGAGCAGGAACTCATGAACCTCCAGCAGCAGATTCAGGAATCGGCTGCCGAGAAGGAGCAGGAGCTGGCTCAGCGTGAAGCTGAGCTGATGGCGCCGCTGTTTGAGCAGGTGCAGTCGGCGATCGACCAGGTGGCTACGCAGCGCGGGCTTGACCTCGTGCTTCGTGCCAACGCCGGCAACCAGCCGCTTATCCTCTACGTCAACCCGCAGACGGTGACCGACATCACGCTCGACGTCGCACGCCGCCTCGGAATCGAAGTAGACGAGACTGCCTCGAACTGACGCGGGCAACTTCAGTCGAAACGGGTATCTGCCAGACGGCGGGTACCCGTTTTTGCTGTAATGAAGCGCTGGCCGGTGCTGTGATCGGATGACTAAGTGATAGGATGACTCGCGCGCGCGCGTACGCGAGTGATCGTATGACTAAGTCATCGTATGACTCCACGCCCCCATTCCGCGGCGAGTTTGATATATTGCCTCCCTCTCGAGACCATCGATCACCCGATCACCATGAGCACGCAGACCGTCAAGAGCAACACCGTCGACGCCAAGCGCGTCACGACGCAAACGCTACAGGAACTCAAGCAGGAGAAGATCCCGATCTCGATGCTGACGGCCTATGATTACACCAGTGCCCGCATCCTCGACGATGCGGGCGTTGATGTGATGCTGGTTGGCGACTCGGCATCGAACGTTATGGCCGGCTACGAGACTACGCTTCCCATGACGCTCGATCACATGATCTACCATGCGCAGTGCGTAGTTCGCGGTGTCTCACGAGCCCTCGTCGTGGTGGATCTTCCCTTTGGAACGTATCAGGGCAACTCACGAGAAGCCCTCGCCAGCGCCATTCGTGTGATGAAGGAGGCCAATGCACATGCGGTGAAGGTGGAAGGTGGACAGGCGGTGCTGCAGACGGTCGAGCGCATCCTGACGGCAGGTATTCCGGTTATGGGGCACCTCGGCCTCACACCTCAAAGCATCTATAAGTTCGGGACGTACAAGGTGCGGGCGCGGGAGGATGAGGAAGCGGAGCAGCTCAAACAGGATGCACTTGCGCTTCAGGAGGCAGGATGCTTTGCGATAGTCCTTGAGAAGATCCCTGCTGCGCTTGCAAAGGAAGTATCCGAGGCACTCTCGATCCCCACGATCGGCATTGGTGCAGGGCCGCATACCGACGGCCAAGTTCTCGTCACACACGATGCGCTCGGGCTGACGGTAGACTTCAACCCTCGGTTCGTGCGCCGATATGCTCTACTTGCGGACGAGATGACGAAGGCCGTTAAGAGCTACGTGGAGGACGTTCGTTCGCGCGACTTTCCATCAAAGGACGAGAGCTATTGACATACGAAATGGAAGCCGACGACGCGCAACGGCCGCTCATCCTCATCTGCAATGATGACGGCATCGGCGCACCGGGTATCGCTGCACTCGCCTCGGCGATGGATGGTCTCGGCGAGCTTTACGTAGTAGCGCCGATCGATGAACAGAGCGCGGTTGGGCACGCCATCACAGTTCGCAGCCCCGTTCGTGCCACCGGCTATCCGTTTGAGGTGCCGTCAGGTGACATCACGGCTTACGCCGTCACTGGAACGCCTGCCGATTGCATCAAGCTTGCCGTCAACCAGCTGCTGCCGCGCCGGCCGGATCTGGTCGTCAGCGGCATCAACCGCGGGCCGAACACGGCCGTCAACGTCATCTACTCAGGTACGGTCAGCGCGGCCACCGAGGCTTCGATTCTTGGCATCGATGCTATTGCATTCTCACTCTGTGCGTGGCAGAGCAATGATTTCGAGACTGCGGGACGCTATGCGAGACAGATCGCCGAGCATGTGTTCGAACGCGGACTTCCGCCCGGAATCCTGCTGAACGTCAACATCCCCGATCTTCCTTACGACGAGATTCGTGGCATTGCCTCCACGCGTCAGGCGCGCTCGCGATGGGAGGAGTCGTTCGCGGAACGCAAGGACCCGTTCGACCAGCCGTACTACTGGCTCGCGGGCAAATTCGTAAACCTCGATCAGGGCGAAGAGACGGATATCGGCGCGATCGACGACGGCTTCATCTCCATCACGCCGATCCACTATGACCTGACCGCGTACGAATTCCTCAAACAAATGGAATCGTGGACGTGGGATCAGAACCGACCGTCGGGCGCATCAAGCCAAACATCGTGACGCGACATGCGATTTCGAATGAGGTCGGGGCGGCAGCGCCCGGGATAGCCGTCGACTGAATAGGCGGATAACGCAGTGGCAGCATCCGGCGCCTCAAGTGACTTTACCTCTGCGGCTGCTTTGCGATAAGCATCTCTAAAGGGCACGCCGTCATTAACGAGGCGCAGTGCCTCGGCAGTCGCAAAGAGTTCGGGTGTGATGGAGTCGCGCAGACGCTCGCGGTC
>CAZKDQ010000036.1:5676-21468 GCA_964551345.1 uncultured Rhodothermales bacterium | reverse complement strand
ACGGCAGAATTGATCGTCGCACAGTTCGCATCGCTGGAAGATCTCAGCCGCGCATCCACCGAGACACTGGCTGCTGTTGACGGGATCGGCACCGTCATAGCGGAAAGCGTCGTTGACTGGTTCGAGACCGAAGACAATGCAAAGCTCATCGCTGACCTTGAGTTGCTCGGAGTGAACACGCGGCGGCTTCCCGAAGAGGAACCGGCGACGAGTGAGGATTCGGCCGTCGCAGGCAAGACGTTCGTTCTCACCGGGACGTTGCCGTCGTTATCTCGAAGTGATGCTGCCTCGATGATCAAACATGCCGGCGGCAAGGCCTCCGGAAGCGTCAGCCGTAACACCGATTACGTCGTCGCGGGTGAGAACGCGGGCTCCAAACTCGACCGCGCGAAGGAGCTCGACATCCCCATAATTGACGAAGCCGAACTCCTGCGCCTGTTAGGCACGTGACAACCGCGCACCTCCCTCTTACGAAATCGCAGTTTGATGCTAACGCTTCTCGATTATCTGATCATCGTCGTCTACCTCATCGCGGTGGTGATTTTCGGCATCAAGATCAGTGGCCGCCAGCGATCGACGGCCGACTATTTTCTCGGCGGACGCGATCTTCCGTGGTGGGCCGTCTGTTTCTCAGTCGTAGCCACGGAGACGAGCACGCTGACCGTAATAGGCACGCCCGCGATCGCCTATTTCGGGTCGCTCACGTTCCTGCAGCTCGCCTTCGGCTACATCATCGGGAGGATCATTGTCAGTGCTGTTTTTCTGCCTCGCTACTACAAGGGCAATCTCAATACCGCCTACGCCTTTCTCGGCGAGCGCTACGGCTCCGCCATGCGCGGCACCGCATCCGTCACCTTCCTCATCACACGCTTGCTCGCCGACGGCGTCCGCCTCTTCGCAACGGCCATCCCGATCAAAGTGATCGCAGATATGGCGGGCCTGGAGACGACGTATTTCCAGATCATCCTCCTGATCGGCATCGTGACGATCGCCTACACGCTCGTCGGCGGCATCAAGGCCGTTGTGTGGATGGACGTCGTCCAGATGGGAATCTACGTTGGCGGCGCGGTTGTGGCCGTGTTTATCCTGATAGGTGATGCCCCGGCGGGATGGTGGCCGGCTGCCGTTGCCGAAGGCAAGACACAGGTTTTCGATTTCTCGGCCGGCCTGAACATATCAACCATTTTCACAGAGCAGTACGCGTTCATTACGGCCGTCGTAGGAGGTGCGCTCTTCTCCATGGCCTCACACGGCACGGATCAGCTCATCGTGCAGCGACTGCTCACCTGCCGAAGCCTGGCTGATAGTCGCAAGGCGCTCATTACCAGTGGCTTCGTAGTCCTCTTTCAGTTCGCGCTGTTCCTCGTGGTGGGGCTCCTCTTGTGGGGCTACTATGAAGGCGCAACCGTTGTGGAACTGGGTCTGCAGCGCGGCGACGAGATCTTCCCCCGGTTCATTATCGAAGGAATGCCGCCGGGCGTTTCGGGGATCGTACTGGCCGGCATCATTGCCGCTGCGATGAGTACGCTCTCGTCCTCGCTGAACTCCCTGGCATCCTCGACGATGCTCGATCTCTACGAGAAGATCGCCGGGCGGGAGATGGAGGAGAAGCGGGCGCTGCGCGTCTCACGCATCCTGACCTTCTTCTGGGGCTTCGTCTTCATCGGCTTCGCCAGCCTGTTTACGGAACAGGAAAATCCCGTCGTCGAACTCGGCCTCGCCATCGCAGGCTATACATACGGTGGTCTGCTGGGCGTCTTCCTGCTGGGCCTGCTCGTCAAGCGGACGAATCAGACCGACGCCATCATCTCCTTCCTCTTCACGATCGTCTTCATGGTCGTGTTTATCTTCGGCGTCTGGTACAGTCCGGCTGAGGGCTGGATGTTCGTGATCCGGCCGGATGATGCGATGGTGGCGGAGCTCGGATTGCGGCCCGTTGCATGGCCGTGGTATCCCGCAATCGGGGCTGCCGTGCACCTGATCGTCGGATCCTTGCTCAGCCTGCGGCATAGTGTACCGCCCGAGGTCGACGCGAAGTGATGCATTATCAAGTCATTAGCGGGCCGAGCGCGGATCCACCCACTCCTGTATGACGCTACTCGACAGACTTGGCATCGGTCGGCCTAAGGCACGTCCGGTTGGGCGCAACCTTGAGAAAGGGCGCGATACAGGCGGTGCAAGCCGTCCCGGGCATGTGCTGCGCAAAGTCGGAATCTTCGTCGGCCTCGCACTGATAACTCTCGCTGCGTTTCCTCGCGGAGAGATGTATCAGTACGCCGTTCAGGTGGGGGATGAGTGGCGCCAGGAAACGCTTACCGCACCGATCGACTTCCCGATCTATAAGCCGGACGACGTTCTTCAGGAGGAACGCGAAGCAGTTCGCTTCAACACGCCGCCGTACTTCGCTGAGGTCGCGGACGCGCAGGAGCGGATGGCGGCCAATCGCGACACCGTTCGGCAGCAGCTCCAGCGGATCTTCGACGCCTACTCATCCTACCGGTACAATCTCGGTCGAGGACGAATCGACGAGGCGGATGCGGATTCGGCGCGTTATTTCACGATGCGCCGTAATGCACGCGTCAACCTGACGCCGCAGCAATGGAGCCGGCTTGCAGGCTATTACGATCAGGGACTCGCCGGGCAGACGCAAACCCGCACGCAGGAGCGCCCACTCGACCAGGAGCTGGTTCAGCAGGCATGGGAGATCGGAATCCAGATGCTGAACATCGGCGTGATGGACGTCCCGCTGGACAGCATCTACACGGACGACATCATCATCCGTGACGAGCAGTACGAACAGGTCAAGAACAAGGACAACGTATTCGGCCTGAACGAGGCGTACATCTTCGCCCAGGACTCGTTCATGGAGATGTACCCGGACGATCGAACGGCGGCGAACATCGGCGTCGCCATCTACCGGTCCATCTTCACGCCTTCGCTCAGTTACCAGCGCAGTGCCACGCTGCGCGCATGGCAGGAGCGCGAACGTCGCGTCTCACCGATCACTTCGCGTGTCAATCGCGGCGACGTAATCGTCGAGAAGAACGCACGCGTTACGCCCGAGGTGAAGCAGATGCTCATTTCGCTCGAACGAGAGCGGCGCGAGGCGGGCGGGCAGACGATCCTTTGGCGCATCACACTGGGCCAGTTTCTGCTGATTCTGGCCACGTACCTGATCTTCTTCCTGTATCTCTTCCTGCTGCGGCGCGGAATCTTCGACGAGAACCGGAAGGTGCTCCTTATCGCGCTGCTGTTCGCCGGCATCATCGCGTTATTCGCGGTCGCGATGCGCATGCCGTCGGTGGCGATGTTTGGCGTGCCCGTGGCCATCGCACCAATTTTGTTGACGGTCATGTTCGATTCGAGGATCGGCATTTTTGGGGCCGTCACGCTCGCCCTTCTGGGCGGCCTGATGCTGAACTTTGATTTCGAGTTCTCCTTCGCGACGGTGTTCGCCTCCGCGCTAGGCGTATTCAGCGTGCGAGACATCAAGAACCGCGGCCAGTTCTTCCTCGGTCCTGCACTCGTTCTCGTTGGCTATCTGGTTGTGATAGGTGCCTCGACACTGATTTACAACACGCCCCAGGAGCTGATGCTGAACGACCTGATGCTGGTCGGCCTCAATGCGTTCCTCGTGACGCTCGCCTATCCGCTAGTCTGGGTTTTTGAGCGTCTCTTCGACATCACAACCGACCTGACGCTCCTCGAACTTTCCGACACGAACCGTCCGCTGCTCAAAGAGCTCAGTCTCCGAGCACCGGGGACGTTCAACCACACGCTTCAGGTCGCGAATCTCGCCGAGGCCGCGGCCGATGCCATCGGTTCAAACGCCCTGCTCACGCGCGTGGGAGCGCTGTATCATGACGTGGGAAAGATGTTGAAGCCGGAGTACTTCGTCGAGAACCAGCGTCCGGGGGAGAATCTGCACGATCAGCTGAAGCCGAGGATGAGCGCGCTGATCATTGCCTCGCACGTGAAGGAGGGGCTCGAGATGGGACGCCAGTACAACCTGCCGCGTCCGGTACTTGACTTCATCCCGATGCACCATGGCACTACGCGCATCGAGTACTTCTATCGCAAGGCGATGGAGCAGCATCGACCGGAGGAGCCGGCGATTCTTGAATCCGAATTCCGCTATCCCGGTCCGAAGCCTGCCTCAAAAGAAACCGGCATCATGATGCTCGCCGATTCCGTGGAGGCTGCCAGTCGAAGTCTCAGCGATCCAACGCATAAGCGCCTCGAGACGCTCGTCGACATGATTTTCCAGGCGAGAACCGAGGATGGGCAACTCGACGATACAGACCTGACGTTCAAGGACCTCAACGTCATCAAGGAGACATTCCTTTCGATGCTGCTCGGCATATATCATGTTCGGGTGAAGTATCCGGGGCAAGACGACTCTCCGAAGTCACAGCCATCTCGGAAGCAAAGGACCCAGCCTCCTGCCGCCTCGGCTCCGAGCGTCGATGAAGAGGAAGGCGTCTGGGGTTCGATGGATCAGAGCGTCTCACACGATCAGGTGCCTGAGCACGCAGAACGCATCCTTCGGCCGGAATCAGAACGAAAGGGCAGGCCGCAAAAGGAGGATGTTGAAGACGTTGAGGCATCGCTGGATGAATCGCGACGCGCAAGCGCCAATGGTGACGGCGTGCCTCCGCCTGATGCCGAAGATGGCGAGACCCCGACGGAGGAGGGAGGACGGTCGAAGGCGTGAGTCGTATGCCTGACGGACGTGTAACGTGCTGTTTTTGACTCCGCGATCGTAGTTTTCCGCGAGCACGGCGGCTCCCGTCAGTCAAGACGTGAGCATCGTCGACCCGCCGGCTCTCTCGCATGTAATCCCACATTCTACAGTTTAGAGTTATGAGCAAGGCATACATCATATCCGCCGTACGCACACCCGTAGGTCGGTTCGGAGGGTCATTCAAAGACATGTCTCCGGCGGACCTGGCGGCACATGTCATGAAAGCCGCACTCGAGCGACCGGGCGTCGATGGAAGCGAGCTCGACTTCTATGTCTTCGGTAACGTGCTGCGCGCCGGCCATGGCCAGCTCATCCCGCGGCAGGCGGCGATCAAGGCAGGCATCCCCAAAGAAGTCGATGGCATGCAGGTGGATATGGTATGCTCATCCGGCATGATGGCCGTGATGAATGCGGCAACAATGATCAAGGCAGGAGAGGCGGATCTCGTTCTTGCCGGTGGAACCGAGTGTATGTCGAATACGGGCTTCTACCTCACGTCGCGCGCCCGCTGGGGCTACAAGTTCCTGCTCGGCTCGCCTGAAGGACTTATCGACCTCATGCTTAACGACGGCCTCACCGATCCGATGAGCGGGGAAGCGATGGGCACGCAGACCGAGCGTCTGGCTGCCGAGCACGGCATCACGCGGCGCGACCTCGACGAGATCGCCGCGCACTCTCAACAGCGGTCTGCAGAGGCGAGCGACAAGGGCTGGTTTGATGATGAGATCGTTCCGTTTGAAATCAAGTCCAGGAAGGGGACGACGGAGTTGAAGCGCGACGAAGGCATCCGTCCGGACACCACGGTAGAAAGCCTGGCGGATCTACGACCAGCCTTTCAGAAAGACGGCGTCCTGACTGCCGGCAACAGCAGTCAGATATCGGATGGAGCATCTGCGCTGCTGGTGGCAAGCGAAGCCGCGGTCGAACGCCTTGGGCTAAAGCCGATGGCGCGCGTTCTGGCGGGCGGATGGTCGGCCGGGGAGCCGTGGCGCTTCCCCGAGGCACCGATACCAGCCATCAAGAGCGTTCTCAAGAAGACGAAGATGGAGATCGATGACTTCGACCTCTTCGAGAACAACGAAGCGTTCGCCATCAACAGTATCCTGCTCAATCGGATGCTGAACGTGCCGTACGAGAAGCTCAACGTGCACGGCGGCGGCATCGCGCTCGGCCACCCGATCGGGGCTTCGGGCGCGCGTATCATCACCACGCTCCTCCACGCGATGAAGCGTCGCGGCGACGAACGCGGTCTCGCCTCGATCTGCCACGGCACGGGCGGGGGAACGACGGTAGCACTCGAGATGATCTGACGGACCCCTGCTAAGACGGTGGTTTTCTAAACGCGGAGAACTGATCGCGTCGCACGATCTTACGAGGCCGGCGCGTGACTTGTGGTCGACCTTGGAAACCGACACGGCGGCGCATCGTCTGTGAGGCCACTTCATTTTCGGCCGCCATCTCACAATGCTTCCAGACGGAATCTGGACGTTCGCGCTTCTCTGCGTCACGTCGCTCTTCGCCATCATCAACCCGATTGCCGTTGCGCCCGTTTACCTTGCGCTTACACAGGGTTACGAGGCAACCCGTCAGCGTCACACGCTTCGCGTCGCAATTCTTACCGGGATTGCCGTGCTCGTGGTCTTTGCGCTCATCGGCCGCGGCATTTTTGCGGTTTTCGGCATCACGATCGACGCCTTCCGCATCGCCGGCGGCCTCGTGATCTTCGGGATCGGCATGGACATGCTGCAGGCGAAGCGATCACGCGGCAAATCGACCCCACAGGAGACGCGCGAGGCTATGCACCAGGATGATGTCGCCATCACGCCGCTCGGCATCCCAATGATCGTCGGCCCCGGTTCCATCACAACCGTCATGGTGTTGATGTCCGGTGCGGAGACGCTCCTCCATATCGTAGCCGTAGTCGCGGCCGTTCTGATCGTGCTGGGCACCATCTACTTCACGCTGCGCTCGGCGCCCCGGTTCGTTCACCTTCTGGGGAAGTCCGGCCTGAACGTAGTAACCCGCATCATGGGCCTGCTGCTAACCGTCATCGCAGTGCAGTTCGTAGTCGACGGCGTTCGGCCGATCCTGACCGACATCATCCGCGCGGCGACGGGGTAGTCGTCTGCTCGTCTGCCGGAGCGGCATTCGCTTCCGATGCTACCCGTCGGCGAGGATTCAGGAGATGCGCCTCAGGATCCGTCTGAAGACCCTTCACGAGGCTGACGGCCATCAGTGTCAGGATCACGCAGAACGGAAAGCCCATCACGGTGACGACGTTCTGCAGCGCCACGATTCCGCCGGCGAGGAGAAGCACAGCCGCGATCGCACCTTCGGTCGTCGCCCAGAACACCCGCTGCCGCGTTGGCGCATCCGTCCGCCCGCCTGCTGTAATCATGTCGACGACGAGTGATCCCGAGTCTGACGAGGTCACGAAGAAGAGGAACACGATGATCAAGGCGAGGCCTGAAAATACCGTTGCGCCGAGCGGGAACTGCTCCAGCATTACAAAGAGCGCTACCGGAAGGTTCTCGAGAACGATCGCGCCCAGACCCGCGCCCGCCATCTCCAGGCTGATCGCCGTATTGCCGAAGACCGTGAACCAGAAGAACGTAAAGATCGCCGGTGCGATGAGCGCGCCGAGAACGAACTCTCGGATCGTGCGGCCCTTCGATATGCGGGCGATGAACATCCCTACGAACGGCGCCCAGGATATCTGCCATGCCCAGATGAAGAGCGTCCACCGCTCCTGCCAGTCGCCACCGCGATAGGCTTCCGTCCAGAATGCGGTCCGCAGGAAGTTCTGCAGATAGAATCCCGTGTTCTGAACGAACGCCTTCATCAACGTTCCGCTGGCGCCGACGACGAACACATACGCGAGCAAGATCAGGGCGAGGATCATATTCAGCTGGCCGAGGCGCCGGATGCCGCCGTCAAGTCCTCGAATCACGGAAATTATAGCGAACACCGTGATGCCTGCAATGACGATCGTCTGAATCAGAGGCGTGTTACCGATGCCGGTGACATGATCGAGGCCGGCGGTGAACTGTGAGGCGGCCAATCCGAGGGAGACCGAGACGCCGAAGATCGTTCCGAGCACTGCCAAGATGTCAATGGCGTGGCCGGCTGCACCGTCCGTCCGCTTTCCAAGCAGCGGGTAGAAGGCTGCACGAATGCTCAGCGGATGTCCGCGTCGGTAGGAAAAATAGGCCAGCGCGAGCCCGACGAGGCTGAACACGCCCCACGCATGCGGCCCGTAATGGTAGAAGGAGAAGTTGATGGCTTCCTGCGCCGCCTCGCGCGTCTGATCTTCGGCAAGCGGGCTGTTCATGTAGTGCGTGAGCGGCTCGGCGACGCCATAGAACATCAAGACGGTTCCGATGCCCGCTGTGAAGAGCATCGCGAACCAGGTGGCATTGCCGTAATCCGGCCGGGAATCCGGAGGGCCGAGTCGAATGTGCCCGTACCGGCTGATCGCGACCCAGACAACAAAGCCCACGATCAACGTCACTGAAAGAATGTAGAACCAGCCGAACCCGTCGGCGATGTATCCGGCGATGGTGCCGAAGGTGCTCGCCATCGAAGACGGTAGTAATACCGCCAGTAGCAGAAAAATGATGATGAAGACAGCGGAGACGAAAAAGACAGGTCGGTTGGTTTCCAGACCCAGCCTTCTTTCAATGCTTTCGAGCAACGTCGACTTCACCAGCAGAATTGTAGGGCGATTCTTGAGAATGGGTGATCGGGGCGCGAACCCCGCACCTACGATAGATGTTCAGCACGACGTGAACCTGCAACTCGTTCGCAACGTTCGCATGGTGAAACCCTATTTCTAACGCGTGCGCCGGTTACCCTCCGCATATTTTGATAGGCCGACGCTCGACGTCGCGGCTGAGCTCCCCGGTAAACTGCTTGTACGCGAGCTTCCCGACGGACGGAAACTCGTCGGACGCATCGTCGAGACGGAAGCGTACACGCAGGACGACCCGGCCTTTCATGGATGGGGAATCGTCGATAGGCACACGGGGCTCATCAAACCTGACGGCCGCGGCTACGACCTCTTCGCTCGCCCTGGCACAGCCTACATATACCTGATCTACGGGATGTACTGGCTGCTAAACGTGGTCACGGAACGCGAGGGCGTCGGCGGCGCCGTTCTCATTCGCGCACTCGAGCCGTTGAAAGGTATCGATGAGATGTATTCACGCCGACCGGCGGCAAGAACGGAACGCGACCTGGCGAGCGGGCCGGGAAAACTCGCACAGGCTTTTGCCATCGACAAGGATCTGCATGGCACCATGTTGACCGGTCCACCCTTGTATTTCGCCGATGACCCATTCCTTAACGGATGCGATATTGACTCATCCTGCCGCATCGGCATCACACGCGGCATCGATTTGCCCTGGCGCTTTTTCATCCGCAACAATCCGCATGTTTCGCCCGGCGTGCCGAGCGACATTGCGGCCGACCGGCGTAGAAGGCGCGCGTCAGGGCGGAGCGCCTGAGATCGAGTGCTGCCTTCACATCCTTGGCGCTTCCCTCAACAAGCATTTAACCGATTTCCGCTTCGCGGCATCTCTATCACTTCAGTATGTCACCTTCTTCCGTGAGATCGTCAGAACAGATCCGCAACGAGTTCCTCACCTTCTTCGCCGAGCGCGGGCACGAGATCGTGCCGTCGGATTCGCTCGTCCCGAAGAATGACCCGACGTTGCTGTTCACCAACGCGGGCATGAACCAGTTCAAGGACGTCTTCCTCGGCGTCGGCGAGCGGCCGTATAATCGGGCAGTCGATACACAAAAGTGCTTGCGCGTATCGGGCAAGCACAACGATCTCGAAGAGGTGGGGCATGACACCTACCACCACACATTCTTCGAGATGCTTGGTAACTGGAGCTTCGGCGACTATTTCAAGCGCGAGGCGATCCGCTGGGCGTGGGAACTGCTCGTCGATGTGTGGGGCCTGGAGCCGGATCGGCTCTACGCGACTGTCCACAGTGGGGACGAGCGTCTGCATCTCGAAGCCGACGATGAGGCAGGAGATCTGTGGAAGAGCGAGACGTCGATTAATCCCGATCACGTCATCTACGGATCATCTGAGGATAATTTTTGGATGATGGGCGAGACGGGACCCTGCGGCCCGTGCTCCGAAATCCACATCGATCTTCGCCCGGATGAGGATCGCGCAGCGATTGATGGCGCGACGCTCGTCAACAAGGACGACCCGCGCGTGATGGAGATCTGGAACCTCGTCTTCATCCAGTACAATGCTCAGCCGGACGGCTCACTCGAGCCACTCGCCGCCCAGCACGTCGACACCGGCATGGGCTTCGAGCGGATCTGCGCGGTTTTGCAGGGGAAGAACTCGAACTACGACACGGACCTCTTCGCCCCGATTCTTGCGAAGCTGGCCGAACTGTCGCCGCGGGCTGAGATTCGAGGCTATGACGATGTTGCCGTCGACGACGCCACCGAGCGTGAACGGATACGTGTTGCGATGCGCGTCGTCGCCGACCATATCCGTACGATCGCTTTCGCTATCTCGGACGGGGCGTCACCGGGCAATACGGGGCGCGGTTATGTCATTCGCCGCATCCTTAGACGGGCGGTCCGATACGGATACCAGACGCTCGGTTTTCGCGAGCCGTTTCTCACGAAGCTCGTCGATCCTTTGATCGAAAAGATGGGCGAACCGTTTTCCGGTCTGGGCGAACAGCGCGATTACATCGAGCGGGTCGTACGTTCGGAAGAAGCGAATTTTTTGGAGACACTCGGTACCGGCCTGCAATTCTTCGGGCGCGTCTTTCCCTACCTGGAGCGATTTGCGGCTGGTGAGGAGCTCGGGAAAGAGCAGACGCAGGAGGCGCGCCGGGAGTTGGAAGACGACCGCTTGACAATCGATCTACTGGAGAAGGCTTTTGCCGGTGGATCACGCGATCAGATTCTGGATGAGTTCTCGTCAGCTGCCGCGCGCCGCGAAGTGCCGGGTGCGATCGCGTTCCTTCTGCACGATACGTACGGTTTTCCCGTCGACCTCACGCAGTTGATGGCGCGTGAGGAGGGTTTCGAGGTCGATATGGACGCCTACGGCAAGTTGATGAGCCGGCAGCGTGATCGTGCGCGGGCGGCGGCATCATTCGCTATCGACCAGAGCCGACGGGATGAATGGACGGAGGTCTCATCAGGATCGCACTCAGGCTTTGTGGGATACGATCATCTTTCCGTAGATGCAACGCACATCCGGGGCGTTCGCAGCATTGATTCCGCTGATGGCTCCCGGCATGAACTCGTACTCGAGACTACACCGTTTTATGCCGAGAGCGGCGGCCAGGTTGGTGATACCGGCACGCTGGTCGTCGATGGGGAGGAGGTGCACGTACTGGACACGCAACATGCGCAGGATCGCATCGTGCACGTGGTTGACCGTCTGCCTCAGCACCTCGATGCGCCTGTAACGGCGCGAGTCGATGCCGACCGACGGCGACGCATCATGAAGCATCACACGGCGACGCACCTGCTTCATGCGGCGCTTCGCAACCGGCTCGGCACCCACGTGGCGCAGAAAGGCTCGCTCGTCGCCCCGGATCGGCTGCGCTTCGACTTCAGTCACTACGACCGTGTTGGGCGCGATGAACTTGGTGAGATCGAAAGGGAAGTAAACGCAGTCATCCAGCGAAACATCCCGCTTCAAGAAGACCGTGACGTGCCGATCGATGAGGCCATGCGTCGTGGCGCTATGGCTCTCTTCGGTGAGAAGTATGGCGACCGTGTGCGTGTGATCACGTTCGACCCTGACTACTCCGTGGAGCTCTGCGGCGGAACGCACGTCAAGGCAACGGGCGAAATCGGGCTGATCAGGCTCGTGTCCGAAGGATCAGTTGCATCAGGCGTTCGAAGGATCGAGGCCGTAGCCGGCTTCGATGCGCTCACGTTTCTTGGGGGAGAACTGGCCGAGCTGAGTCGCGTCCGCGGGCAGTTCAAGACACTGCAGCGTCCGAGCGACGAAGAGGTGGCGGATCTTCTTGAGCAGAACCGAGCGCTCCGCAAGGAGCTCGAACAGCTTCGTGCTCAGCGCCTGGAGGCGGAACTGGATGATGTCGTCTCCAACGCCGTTAGCTTGAACGGCATTCGCGTCGCCGCTGCGCGGATCGGGCCGGCACAAATGGACGACCTTCGCAAACTGGGCGAAACACTTCGCGACCGTCTCGGCAACAGCGCGATCGGGATCCTCGGAACAGTGGATCCGGAAGGGGAGAAGGTCTACCTCGTCGCCACGGCTTCCGACGATCTGATCAAGGAGAAGAAGATTCAGGCAGGGAAGCTCGTTGGAGCGCTGGCGAAGCGAGTTGGTGGCGGTGGCGGCGGCCGTCCGCATCTTGCAACCGCCGGAGGGCGCATGCCTGAGAATCTCGATGCAACGCTTGCCGCGGCCCCTGAGGTCGTCGCGGAGATGCTCGGCTGATGCTCATAGTTGCACCTCCCTGCATCGGCGGCTAACTTCAAAGTGCCACTCAGGTAGTAATCGTCTTGCAGAACGCCGTCTTTCAGCACCTCGTCAGAACCCGCGATGAACGCGGCGCGGGCTTCATCGTCCTCGTCGATCCGGACAAACTCGACGCCGAGCGACTGCCGCGGTTCGCCGAAGCGTGCAGAGA
This sequence comes from uncultured Rhodothermales bacterium, assembly GCA_964551345.1. GTDB lineage: Bacteria > Bacteroidota > Rhodothermia > Rhodothermales > CAZKDQ01 > CAZKDQ01. Next base: position 9,069 of record CAZKDQ010000036.1, on the reverse strand, counting down.
GGCTTCCGTCGATGCGCTATTCGTGGGCGGAAGTCTTTGCACGCGAACTGTCGAGATCGACTCGCTCATCGATGACCTGAAGCAGATCAGCGGGCTTCCCATCATTGGCTTTCCGGGTTCCGTAAGCCAGATCAGCGGCCGGCTCGACGCCGTGCTCTACCTGTCGATTGTCAGCAGCCGCAATCCCGAATACCTGTTCGGGCAACACATCCACGCAGCGCCGCTGATTCGCCGCCTCGGCGTCGAACCAATTTCGACCGGCTACATGCTTGTCGAATCCGGCCGCACGACCACCGCGCAGTACGTAAGCCACTCGATGCCGCTTCCGCGAAGCAAGCCCGACGTTGCCGTGGCCACGGCCCTGGCTGCCGAAATGATGGGGATGAAGCTGCTCTTCACGGACGGAGGCTCCGGCGCCCAGGATCCGGTGCCGGAGGACATGATCGCCGCAATCACGGATGCGTGTTCAGCACCGCTCGTGGTAGGCGGCGGATTGCGATCGCCGATGGACGTCGCTCGCCGCGTGGAAGCCGGTGCAAGCTTCATCGTTGTCGGAAATGCATTCGAGTCACATCCTGACCGAGCGTTCATCCAGGACATGGCCGCCGCCGCGCACACGCTCATTCCGAGGCCGGTGTAGCAGGTCGCACGGAAGAGAAATCAGGTACCCGATCCTCCTCCGCTTATCTGAAACCCTATCCGCTGCTCGGCTCGTGGATTCTCCTGCTTGAGTTGCTCCGCAATGCGCCGGTATTCTCGCTCCATCTCCGGCGTAACCGATGCGCGCGTGTCCTTCAGCGCCTGATCAAAATGCTCCTTGGACACGTGGGTTGCCGAGCGATCCTGCCGAAGAACGAGAAGACCAGCCCGACGCGCGAGGTTCTCGAGATCGGCACCGGTGTATCCCTCCGTCTCTCGCGCAATCTCCTCAAGATCAACATCGTCTGACAGCGGCATCTCTGATGTGTGGATGCCAAGGATCCTCTTTCGCGACTCAAAGTCGGGCAACGGAACGTAGATCAGCTCATCAAACCGGCCTGGACGCAACAACGCGGGGTCCAGCAACGTCGGCCTGTTCGTCGCGCCGATTACGACGACGCCTTGAAGCTCTTCCAGGCCATCCATTTCAGCGAGGATGGTGTTGACGACGCGCTCAGTTACCGCCGGCTCTCCGAAGGTGCCTCCGCGCTGAGGCACCAGCGAATCCAACTCATCAATAAAGATCACGGTTGGCGCCACCTGGCGAGCCCGCTGAAACAGCTTCCCGATCTGCTTCTCTGACTCACCGTACCACTTCGACAGCAAGTCCGAAGACTTGGTGGCGATGAAATTGGCCTCCGCTTCCCGCGCGACCGCTTTCGCAAGCAGCGTTTTGCCGGTGCCGGGCGGTCCGAAGAGGAGGAAGCCTTTCGCCGGCCGAATGCCGAGCCGCCGAAATGTCTTCGGCTCCTTCAATGGAAGCTCGATTCCTTCGCGCAGTTCCTGCTTGACCTCCTGCAGTCCACCGATGTCATCCCAGCCAACATCCGGCACCTGGATCATGATCTCGCGCAACGCGGACGGCTGGATGCGGCGCAATGCGTTCTCAAAATCATCCCGCGTCACAACGAGCCGATCGAGCAGCTCAGCCGGAATCTCGCGTTGCTCGAAATCGAAATCGGAAAGATTGCGACGCAGTGCTTCGATTGCGGCCTCTCGCGCCAGAGCGGCCAGATCGGCGCCGACAAATCCAAACGTGGTGCGGGCCAGATGGTCTAGATCGACGTCAGGCTCAATCGGCATTCCGCGCGTGTGAATCCCAAGTACCTGCTTGCGACCCGAAATGTCCGGCACCCCGACGACGATTTCGCGGTCGAAGCGTCCAGGTCGACGCAGCGCTTCATCAATCGCATCAACGCGGTTGGTTGCGGCGATGACGACCACGTTCTGGCGCGGCTCGAGCCCGTCGAGAAGTGTCAGAAGCTGCGCAACGACGCGCCGTTCGGTCTCGCCGCCCGCTTCACTTCGTTTAGGGGCGATCGAATCGATCTCATCGATAAAAATGATGGCGGGCGCATTCTCGCGAGCTTCCGAAAACACCTCGCGCAGGCGCTCCTCCGATTCGCCGTAAAATCGACCCATGATCTCCGGCCCCGCGATGTGGAAGAACGCAGCCTCGGATTCATTGGCGACCGCTCTCGCCAACAGCGTCTTACCCGTTCCTGGCGGACCGTGCAGAAGCACGCCTTTAGGCGGATCGATGCCCAGCCGCTGAAATAGCTCCGGATGCTTGAGCGGAAGCTCGATCATCTCCCGCACCTGGTCGATTGTGTCACCGATGCCGCCGACATCGTCGTACGTGACGCCGGTCGAGCGCAGCTCTTCCGGATCCTCGTACTGCGGACGAAGCTCGATTTCAGTATCAGGAACGACCTGAACGATGCCGCGAGGCGTCGTGGAGGTCACGACGAGCCGGATTTCCTGAAGCCCGTACGCCCGTTGCTCGAAGAAGCGTCGGAAAATCTCCTCCGGAAAGAGGTTCTGATCCATGTCCGGCGTCTGCCGGTATACCGACGTCGACACAACGTCTCCCGACACAACCGGCCTCTGCAGCAACGTGCGCAGCAGCGCGCGCCCAGACCCCATCAGACGAAGATTCTTCTGCGCGGGCGCGAGGACGATCTTGCGTGCCGGCGTGACCTCGGCCTTGCGCACGTCCACCTGATCTCCCATGCCCACATGCGCGTTGCCGCGGATGAGACCGTCGAGGCGGATGATGTTTAGTCCGTCGTCCTCAGGAAATGGTGGCAGGGCGATGGCGGCGGTCGCGCGCTGACCAGTTATCTCGATGACGTCGCCCTGATTGAGGCCCAGTTGCCTGGCAGCCTCGGAGCCAATGCGCGCGGTTCCCTTGCCTACGTCCCTCTCATTGGCTCCCGCAACCTGAAGTCGAACACTCGGCGATTCTCCTGTTTCCATCGATCATGCAACCGTCAATTGGAGGAGTCGGACGACGTTCCAAGTGCGGCAGCGCCGATTGATTCGACGCCCTCAGCATTGTTACAGCCGCCGTGTCTTCAGGCAATCTTTGACGCTGTGGCGTTGCGGCCGGGATCGGCACAGGCGTATATTCGTAGTTTCGCCGTGGAGGGGTGCCAGAGCGGTCGAATGGGGCGGTCTCGAAAACCGTTGTACCCTCCGGGGTACCGGGGGTTCGAATCCCTCCCCCTCCGCCACCATGCGAGTCAGGCCGGAACCGACAATGCTATGTCGCTTCCGGCCTTCGTTTTTGTGTGGCTGGATACGAAATCGCGCAGGTTCTCGCAGTGGTGTGCGGAACCACGTCACGGATCTGGCAGGCGCCTATAGGCTCTTCGTATACTGCATCATAGCTCATGCAAATCAATGCGCATA
>CAZKDQ010000036.1:2124-5576 GCA_964551345.1 uncultured Rhodothermales bacterium | reverse complement strand
CCGTTATCGATCATGGATCGATGCGGTGGGGCCGCACGAGCTGGTTCATGCGCTTCACGCAGACGCTCGCCCTGGTGGTGGAATCGGAGCGATTACGCGACCATTCGCACCCGATCATGCTCGCTCAATTAATCTAGGCGGACCAGCAGGCATCAATGAGGGCATCGCCGTCTGGTATGAAAGCAGCCATCGAGAAGGAGCAGGGCGGCTGAACCACCCGCACTTCATCATGAAGTATCGCGCCGCGATGGCGGGCGGACACTGGTCCCTCGCCCAGATGCTCGAGCGGACGAGCTACACGCGCCCTTTTGATCGCCACTACATCGGCGGTGCGGTCTATTCCGCTCAGGTTCTGCAGGAGGATGATTTCGAAGCATTTCGTCGGGCGCGCCGGGCATTCTATCGTCTGCCGTTCCTTGGATACGGCGTTAGCATGTGGTGGGGAAATGGCGAACCTCCCTATCGAACGGGTGCACGTCTGCGGCGTCTCGGCCGCCGGGCGGAGCGCGATCGCGAGCAGCGGGAAGGGCCATTCGACGAACCGGATGCGATCTGGTCGGATGCAGGTACGGTGGTCGTTTCACCACGATGGCTGGAGGATTCGAGCGTCGTTGCCTACGCACGAGGTTATGCGGACCGGCCGGGCTTCTACCGTGTCGATGTCGATACCGGCGAACGTGATCTCGTCAGTCATCAGACTCTCGCGGACGAGTTGCCCTTTACGCTCAGCCGCGAGCGTGACGCCATCACCTTCAGCCGCTACGAATCCGACGTTCTGCCGACTGGCGCGGCTCGTGCAGGTGCATTTGCGCTAGATCTATCAACCGGACGAAGCCATGCCATCGCATCACGTGGCAGACTCCATTCACCTGTGACGCTCGATGACGGCATTACTATCGCCCTCCAGAACTATGGCCAGTTCAGCCGAATCGTTCGCGTGGACGAAGATGGACGAATAGTCGACACAGGCGCAGGCGCGGGCTTTTATCGCCAGATCGAACAGCGTCCGGGCACGACGGAACTGGCTATTCTCGCCAACATCAACGGCCATGAAGGCATCCTGAGTGCCGATGCCGATGACATAGCCGCCACATTGCGCCCGACGCTGTTTCTCGAGAACATGCCGATCTACGACATCTCGTGGTCGGACGATGGCCGATATCTGGTTTTCGCTGCGGCGCCCGATGATGTCTCGAACATTTATGCCTACGATGTTAATGAGGACGCGATCGCGCAATTAACGAACGTCCGGTTTGGCGCAATGCAGGGCTCCTTATCCCCAAACAACGACCTGCTCGCCTACGTCCACTATCGACATGAGCGCCATGAGCTGGTCGTGGTGCCCGCCATCTTGGATGCCGTGATCGATGTGCCGCGAGTCGTTCCGGAGGCACGACAGGCTGTAGAGCGAGAGGCCGCGGAACTGCCGGAGGCACAGCCGTACCGACCCGCTCGATATCTTGCGCCTCGAATATTCAGTCCGATTGTGATCGCGGATGAGGATGTACTTGGCGAGGATGAGGTCGTGCTCGGTCTCGGGATCGGCGTGAGCGCGGAAGGCGTCGATCCGCTCAATCGGTGGGCGTACGCGGGACAGGCCTACTATCGCAAACAGAGCTTCTGGGGGTCCGCTGGTGTGTCATATGGCGGCTGGCCGATTACGCCGACCGTCCGTGCTTTCCGTGAGCCTGAAACGGTGCTGGCACAATTCTCCGACGGAACGACGCAGCGAATTGGCCGGGAGCGTCGCGGCGTAGGCGCTACCATGTCCTTGCCGCTCACGCTCGCGTCAAACGTCTTCACAACGCGCGTCGCCGTTGGACTCGGCATGAGTTACGAGCAAGAGCGACTCTTCGACCGCGATGGGAACACGCTCCTGCCGACCGGCCGAGAGGGACAGTATCGCGACCTCGCGTCGGTTCGACCAAGTGCCTATCTGATGTACCGCGTTCAGTCTAACATTCGCGACCTGGCGCCAAACACAGGAATCGTTGCCACTGTGGCGTCCAGATTCGACCTCTGGGATGAGTTCGATCGTCCGGCGCGCTCGATGATTTCGCGTGTGATGGCCTACTTGCCATTATTAGCTGACGTTAACGGTACGGTGCAACTCGATGCCGGCCTGCTGGTGCAAAACGATCGAGGCGGGATGTCAACGAATCTCTTTCTTCCTCGGGGATTCAGGGATCGATATCTCGGTGGCGGATCGTTTGCACGTGCAGGGATAGAGATTCTCCAGCCGTTGGCCTTTGTCGACGACGGCTCCGTGCTCCTTCCGTTCTATCTGAAGGCGGTATACGGATTTCTGGCTGCCGAAGGCGTACGCACCGTCGATGGACCGCATCATTCCTTGGGATCGGTTACCCTGGGCGTCGGAATGCGGAGCCGGCTTTTTCATGTCACGGACGTGGACGTGCGCTGGGGCCTGACGCTCCGCAGCGACGCGCGCATCCGCCAATCCTGGCGCTGACCATACATCATGAATGCAATGCTGATTTCCGCTGTGATTTGAACATGCGGTTGGCGAAGCCGTAGCATGGAGTCACTCAGAATTCCAAGCATCCGGGATCGCTTGATGGAGCGACTGATTTGTAAAGCCTGCGGTACTCACAGCATGGTACCGATGGAGGTCATTGTTGAAAGCGATGATGATCTGCAGCGCCTGCTCGGTTCGGAGCAGGAGTCGCAGTTTTACTCATGTCACGTCTGTGGGGATAACTGGCTGTCCGTGAAGGAATCCGAATCGGGTGGCGGGTTCAAGATCACCTTCGTGCATCAGATGGGGATGTCTCCGACGCTGAAACGCATCGCCTATATGGGCGAATCGCTTGCCGAGCAGGAGCTTCAGGGTGAAGACTGGGAATACTTCCTCGACGATCAGCAGGTCGAGGAGACGTCTTGGAGATCGAAGCTCGTTAACCGGCGGAAAATTCTGAAGTCGATCTGCTCGAACTAAGCCGATCGATGATTCTGGACAGGCTTGCGTCCGGTGGCGGGCGGTAATAGTTTGCGAATCAGGCCCAGCAACTGACTGTTCGTGAACGGCTTGCTGAGGTATCGATCAAAACCTGCGGCCAGGTACCTCTCTTCGTCGCCGGGGAGTGCATATGCAGTAAGCGCCAGTGCAGGAACAGCCGCGTGTTTTGACTGGCCGCGGACGAACTGCAGAACGTCGATTCCTGTACGCGCCTCGCCGAGATTAATGTCGATGATCAGTAGATCAAACCTCGATGCTACGGCTCGGCGCAGCGCATCATCTACTGTCGCCGCCAGCGCAACCTCGTAGTAACCCGAGAGGAGGTGTCGCAGAAGAAGACGCGTCTCCGCATTGTCTTCAACAACGAGTACCAATTCACGCTGAATCGTTGTATCCATAAAAATATACTGCTCGGCAGGTGGGAAATAATCCATGCCGGAGTTGGGAGCCGCGGCCCATATTAATATTGCCGGCC
>CAZKDQ010000036.1:0-2024 GCA_964551345.1 uncultured Rhodothermales bacterium | reverse complement strand
ATTGTTAAATCAGCGGCCTGTTCAGAAACGCATCTGCATCTGAAGTCTAACCTCACGGATGCGATTGCCCTGAACCTGGTCATGCCCGCTACCTACGGATTCGACATCCAGGTAGGTCGTTACGCCGTACTTTAGTTGTAGTGTGAGGCCGCGCAAAGGCTCTGTGGATGCAACGATATACGACCGCCGTCCGCGCCCGCCGACGCTAAGCATGCCGAAAGCCGCCGTCAGATCGCGCTCATAAACGTACATACGGAGCGCGTCTTGCGTGTCGAATATCATGTACCGCGCCGAAACAGAGATCGACGATCGAGGCTGCCACGTCGCGTCCTGAAACAGAAGGAAGCCGATGCTCTCGGTTTGATCTATGGATCGCGCGACTTCTGCTCGGATCTGGAACCGCCAACCGGCCGTCGCCATCATTCGATGATCCATTCGCACGCTTGTCTGTCTTGCCGTGCCCGCGCGCTGAACATTTGCGCCATCCGGTACTGGTTGTGTGACGCCTTCGACTCGTGATCGAAGTGTGAGTGCGCTTGTCCACCACCTTCTTGGGCGGTACTCCAGGTCCATCAGCACATCCGTCATGCTGGTAGGAACGTGCCGTCCGAAACGCAGCCATGGAAATCGTACTTCGTCGACATAGGCCCTCAAGAGCAGAGCGCTCGATAGCTTCGCCCTGACTCCGAAGTAGATTCCGGATTCATTCCGGTTAGCGCCGGACTGATGGCCGAAAGCAGTCGCAAATGAATTATCGTACGCGGCGGGATAACGCCGGTGCAACAGCACGGCCTCGATTCCACCATCCGAAACGGTTATACCGGCAATCGACGCCACGGCGTCGGGACCCGCCGCGGCGAGTTCTCCGAAAACCGAAACGTTTGCTCGACGAACGTTCACGTATATGGAGCCGACGGTCCGCTGCGCCCTTTCCGGAAGTAACGCCAGGTCGTGCCGTTCAGCAGGAAGAATAGGTGGATCGTAGGAAACGCGATGAGCAGTCGCGCCAATTCGGAGCGTGGAATGTGAGTATGCAAACGTAAACCCACCGAGCGTCTCTCGAATCGAACGCCGCCGCGCCTGCTCGCTCGCTGTACGATAAAGATCGGCGGTTGAGATGCTGCGTGCCCGCGCGACTGGATTCCCATCTAAAACGAGTGAATCCACCGTCGCGTCGCGGAACCGTCTCGAGGCGAAGACGCTCAGGTTGGCACCACGTGCGATTCCGACCGTTGCCGCGACACCGCGATGATAGACGCTTCGCATCGATGAGCTGCTTGCCCGTATTCCGCCGCCTATTCGCTCGATCCCTCGAACAGGTTCTCGGCTCTTTCCGCCGAAAAGCGATGATCCGAGCCCGAGGCCAAAGCCGGATCCAACAACATAATCGCCGACAATGAGGCGCCGAATGAATGACGCCTCCGGCTCATAGTTCAGGTAGTACGAGCTGGAGGCGAACCCGAAACGTCGTGTAGACGGATCCCATGCATGCTCTTCTCCCGGCCGCTTGTCCAAAGTGATGTTCGATTCGATGCGGCCTGCGCGCAGCCGGATGCGCTGGTAGTGCCGGTTTGGCCCGCCGGCGTACGCACTACTACTGCCGTCGCGCTCCTCGTAGCCGCGGCCGATATCAAGGCGCCGCGTGATGCGGCTCCGAACGAACCCCTGAACTCTCGGCCGCGCCCGCACCGCGATGCCCCCACTCTGGGGGATCCGAGTAAAAAGATGCAAGAGCTTGAGATCCTGCTCAGTCAGGCCGGGAATGCTGTCGATATCCGCAAAGGAAGTGAAGCGCCGACGCTCATGCCGTACCTTTAGAATCGCTTCAATTGCGGTGACGGAAAGCAGCGGAATCCGCATCAGCTCAGCTCGGGTGCCGCTGTTGAGATCGACTGGCGTGTCGGCAAGGTCGACTATTCGTTCGACATCCAGTTCGGAATCCTCATCCGCGAGAAGCTCGAGCAGCTCTGTTAAATCCGACTGCGCGGCAGCAGGATAAAGCGGCATCATGATCGCAATCAACA
>CAZKDQ010000035.1:18218-22176 GCA_964551345.1 uncultured Rhodothermales bacterium | reverse complement strand
GCGAACCTGTGCGAACTCGCTGAGTTGAAGATTCTGTCAACCGGTGAGGGACCTCATGCCACGGGGATCGCGCGTATCGCTTGCTTCGCCCACCATCCGACGCCTGGTCGCCGGATTTGCGGATGACTACCGCACACGAATCATGCTGACGTCCTGCTTCAGCTTGATCCTCGTGATACTCGTCTTGCACGTTCCGCTGCAGCAGTTCTCGCCACGAATCGGATGGCTGTCGACTTTCCATCACGAGCGCGTGGAGCTGCGGGCAACAGAAATCACTGCGGCGACTGAAGCCGGGCAGTTTGATGCAGTGCCGGTTACGGATTTTGGCTCGCAGCCCGATGAACTGCCGGTAGCTGATGTGGAGGAGCGTGCTGCGGAAGATGCCCCGGCCACGCTGCCCGAAGCCACGAAAGTGACGGGGCGTGATGTCCTCAACTTCGTCGAACAACAGCCGAAGATCGTCGGCGGAATCGGCAGTTACTATTTGAAGATCGATTATCCCGAGGCAGCGCGTGCAGCAGGGATCGAGGGTCGGCTGGTCCTTTCGTTCGTGGTGGAGCCGTCGGGACGCGCCAGCGACATCCGCGTTGAGCAATCGCTGCATCCACTCTGCGACTCCGCAGCCGTCGCGGCGCTTCAGAAATCTCTCTTTATCGCGGGCCGCCAGGACGGAAAGACGGTTCCTGTGCGGATGCGCCTGCCCGTTCAGTTCCGCCTCATCGAGATCCCTGAAGAGCCGATTCTGTCTCAGTCGCGCGCTCAATAAGCGCTCAGGCGGCCTCCACCCGGGCGGTAGCGCTCCGGCGGACGTTCAACGTCCAGACGCCTGAACTGCAGCTCCGTGTCGGCGAAGCGTTCGTTCCATCGTTCGATGCCGCGACGATTGCCGTCCATCATCACGAACGTCGCGCCGTAGCCGTCGTCGCGCACGGTGAGTTCGCCTTCCAGCCGATAGTCATTTCCGTCGAAGAACGATCCTCGCCAGGTCACGGCCATATCGATTACATACGTCGACGCTTCGTGATCGAAGCGCCAGGCCTGCACCGAAGCGATGGCCCGACGGCCACCGAAAAACGACGACAGCTCATTGACAAGGCGCCGTCCCACCTGCCGAACGAAGCCCTGAACATTCGCCAGACGATGCTCGGATGTTATTGCCGAGACCGTCTTTTCGACGCTCGCCAGAAGTTCTGTCTCGCCGTTGATGCCGCCGTGAATCTGGAAGTGCACCTGTGCTTCCTGGTGATCCATGAGCCGCGAATCCAGGTGGAACCGAAACTCGTGATAGTTTTCAAGCCGGCGCAGGTCGAACGCGCCGCTCGCTCGCGTGAAGGGAATCCGCACCCAGGCATCCGGCTCGCCGCCGGCAACGAACACGTCCATATGCCCTGAGACGTCGCCGCGAAAGTCGATCGGCTCCCATCCTTCGCCGCCGTGAACCTTGCGTTCGACGTCTATCTCAAAATCGAAGCGCCCTCGATCATACGTGTCGTCAATCGGATACTGAATCTTCTCGCTGATTAACACGCGTTTAGGTGAGGAACGCAGTTCATCCTGGGTGCAGACCCAGCTCTCATCGATGCGGCCGCACACTTCCACAATCACGCGTTCGCCGTTTCCAAGCGCGGCATCATCGAGGTCAAAACCCGCGGACGATCCGGCGTAGAGCGTGTCGTACCGAGCATTCAGTGCAAGAACTGAAAACTCAGTGGGCGTGACATTCTCCGACCGACCGAGCACGCTATGGCGCACGAACGCAGCATCAACTCTCACACTATCCCACGAAATACGATCGAATGCTACATCAGGAATAGCATGATCCTCCCGGGCCGAGCACCCGGCCGCACTCAGGACAAGTAGCAGCACCACGCTCGCACCGCACAAATATGACACGAGAGACATGCGGACCACAGGTCGTGTGTGCTTCGATCAAGTGTGGAAGCAGATCATAGAGGAGCCGTAGCCCCTCGTGGTGCATCTGCTGTGCGCTGGTGAGGGTGCCGATCCTCTACGATCCGGCGTGGAAAGGATGCATTCGCCAGAGCAACGACGCGTGCGTCATGATGGTCCATCCGGCGCGTAAGTGGGAACGGTCCGCGATTGAGGCCGTGTAATCCCGCACAAGTTCTTCACGCACTGCGGCGAAAACTTCAGCGCCGCCGGAAGCGCTTTCCGTCTGAACATCCTTTCCATTTTCAGCCTGAATCATGAATCCAGAAATCGCTACGGCAGACGTTCAATCCGCAGAAACGGACTTTCTGCCGATCAACGGCACGGACTACATCGAGTTTTACGTGGGCAACGCGAAGCAAGCGGCCTACTATTATGCGTCCGCGTTTGGATTTTCTATTACCGGCTACCGGGGCCCTGAAACTGGTGTGCGGGATCGCGTGAGCTATCTACTTCAGCAGGACAAGATTCGGATGGTGCTCACTGCACCACTGGCTCCGGAAGGCTTCATCGCCGATCACATCTACCGCCACGGCGACGGCGTGCGTGACGTGGCCATGTGGGTTGATGATGCCCGCAGCGCATATGAGGAGACGACGAAGCGTGGTGCACAAGGCGTCCACGAACCGAATGTGCTTCAGGATGATGATGGTGAAGTTGTGATGGCATCGATTGCCACGTACGGCGATACCATCCACACCTTCGTCGAAAGAAAGAACTACGACGGCCTCTTCCTACCTGGCTTTGAAGCCTACGAGAACCCGCACTTCCGGCCACAGCCGGTGGGCCTGAAGTACGTCGACCACTGCGTCGGCAACGTGAAGCTGGGGGAGATGGAAACCTACGTCAACTTCTACGCCGAGACGATGGGCTTCCACAATCTGCTGCACTTCACGGATCGCGACATCTCTACCGAGTATTCGGCCCTGATGTCGAAGGTGATGTCGAATGGAAACGAGCGCATCAAATTCCCGATCAATGAACCGGCAAAGGGCAAGAGGAAGAGCCAGATCGACGAGTATCTCGAGTTTTATCACGGCCAGGGCGTTCAGCATATCGCGATGGCGACCGACGATATTCTGTCGACCGTCAAGCAGCTGCGCGATCGCGGCGTGGAGTTCCTGTCCACACCCACCACCTACTACAACTCGCTGCAGGACCGCGTCGGAAAGATCGATGAGCCGGTAGACGAGCTGGCGAAGCTGGGCATCCTCGTCGATCGCGACCCGGATGGCTACCTCCTGCAGATCTTTACGAAGCCCGTGCAGGATCGCCCGACGGTCTTCTATGAGATCATCCAGCGCAAGGGCGCGCGGACGTTCGGGGAAGGCAACTTCAAGGCGCTCTTCGAAGCCATCGAGCGCGAGCAAGCCCGCCGCGGCAACCTCTAATCGCATCCCGTCCTTCAACCCCAGGTCGATATGCCTCACTACACGCGACTCGGAAAGGTACCGCCAAAGCGGCACATCCAGTTCAGAAGACCCGACGGCGAATTATACACGGAGGAAGTGGTCGGAGCGGAAGGCTTTAGCGGCATCTCGTCCATCTGCTACCACATCCATCCACCAACGCTTGTGGAACGGATCGAGGAGCCGATTCCCTATTCGGTCGAATACGCGGACCAGGATTTCCTGCGCCACCGGCACCTGAAAGGGTTCGACGTGGGTGAAGGAGGCGACTGGCTGACGGGCCGGAAATACATCATGGGGAACGAGGACGTGCGGCTTGCACTCGCCCGCCCGACCGAGCCGATGGACTTTTTCTATCGCAACGCGTCGTGCGACGAGGTGGTTTACGTCCACGACGGCGAGGGAACGCTCGAAAGTATTCTCGGCTCGATCGAGTTTGCGCAGGGAGATTATGTCCATATACCTCGCACCGTGACGCACCGGTGGAAGTTCAAGGGGCCGAAGGCGCCGAGGCTGCTGGTGATTGAAGCGCAGTCTGAGGTGCGTTTTCCCAAGCGCTACCGCAATCAGTTCGGGCAGTTGCTTGAGCACAGCCCGTA
>CAZKDQ010000035.1:0-18118 GCA_964551345.1 uncultured Rhodothermales bacterium | reverse complement strand
AAAAAATCGACACTAACGAGGCGGGTCGTTTTATCCGGCTAAATCCGGACGCGGCCCATCCGGCCCGCCTCGTACCGGAATCGAGGGCGTCTGTCGCTGAGGCTACAGGCGCCTTCATCTTTTGGAGTACGTCTTTATCCGGCGAAGATCGTATTAAGTGCACATATATTAACGGGACGCGCCTACACAACCGCCGCGCGGCCATCACATCCAATCGCTAGTCGTCGAAGTCACCATGCGTAGATCGTTCTTCATACCTGCACTGGTTGTCCTGCTTCTGGTCGCACTCACCATTCCGCCCTCCGCCCAGAGCCAGGATCTGCAGTACTCATCCACCACTAAGCTCGAGCTCAGCGGCGCCGCCGGGCGCGCCGTAAACTTTATTTCACGCCTGACCGGCAATTCGAACGAAACGACGGAGACCGTCTACCTCAAGGGAAATCGGATGCGCACCGATGACGAGGGTTCATCCACGATCCTCGATCTCGATGCGAAGCGTTTCGTGATCCTCAACCACGAGAACAAAACCTACACGGTCATGCCGTTTTCGGACATGGCTCAGATGGCGGAGGAGATGACGGCAAACATGGAGGAAGCCATGCGCGAGGCTCAGTCCGAGATGAGTGAAGAGGATAGGGCAGCGATGCGCCGCGCTCAGGAGGACGAGGACGTTGAGATCGAATACGACCTAAAGGTTGAGCGCACCGGCGAAATGCGGGATATCCGTGGGCACCGCGCCGAACGCGTCTTGATGATCATGACGGCTCGTGGAAAGCAGAAGGTTGAGCAGGAAGGCGAGGAGGAGGACCTGGAAGGATCCCTCGTACTCGCTAACGAGCTCTGGCTCACGTCTGACAATGCCGGCGAGCTCGAGCAGATGTTCGCTTTTCAGGAACAGATGGGGCAGAGCATGACGGAGTCCTTCTCCGGCATGAACAGCCACTCGATGGACGAATCATTCAGCGCCGCTTTTGCATCCGACCCGCGAATGGGCGAGATGATGGCGAATGCGGCCGAGGAGATGGCCAAACTTGAAGGCTATCCGCTCATCTCGGTAATGAAGGTTGTCATGGTGCCCGGCGATCTCGAGTTCGATTCTGAGCTCGCCTTTGGTGATGCCGAAGAGGAGAAGGAGGAAGTCTCGACGGCCCAGCGAGCAGGCAGAATGGCTCGCAGCTTCATGCGCGGACGCTTGGGCCGCGGCAATGACGACGAGCCGAAGGAAGAGGAGCCTCGGGAGCTCAAGCAGAGCACGTTGCTGACGGCCACGACGGAGATCTCGGACGTCCAGAACACGGCACTCGGCGACGACATGTTCGCCGTTCCCGCTGATTACGAAGAGCGGACACTCGCGACGATGCACGAGTAAGCCTGCAGCGAGAACCGGCGGCCCAACGTAGATCGCGTCGGGCCGCCGCGTTTTAGCGGGCGTCGGGCTGCCGGCGATGGGAGTAATCGATCGTCTCGCCGCTGAACAGGTGCAGGTTCAAAGCGTCGGCCAGGATCAGATCCCTTCCCTCAGGCAGTTGTTCGACCTCGCGGTCAATCCTGCTCCGGAGCAGGTCGATGCGCCGCTGCAGGTACGGCGAGAAATGCCCGTCGTATCGATTCCACAACTGGGGGATGCACCAGTCATTACCCGTTACGCGGCCGCGGCATCTCGCGGCGCCGCATCCGCATTCAAATTCATCGTACGGGCTTCCGTCAGACATCGCGTAGTCGTAGCGGATCTCCTCTCCCCTCGCGACCGGGCGCAGCGTCGAAAGTGCGATTTGCCCCATCATGCCGGCATTCGGTTCGCACGAGTGGTTGAACCATTCAGCCGGACCTTCGATCTCCGGCACCAGAAAGAGCGTTTCCTCAACCTGAACCGAGATCTGCTGCCGTGCGTGTGGCAAAGCGTTGAAGCCGTCGCTGTCGTACATCGTTCCACCCCAAACGGCCACTACCATACCGGACGGTAGGTCTTCGATAGCGATGATACTGCGACCCGAGCTACCATTGACGGGTTGCAACAAGGGGTGCAGGTATGAACTAGGGCGGTAGCCGCTCATGGTCATATTTTATTCTTGCGGAAGATGGCGATCATGCGCCGGGATCTATCTGAGTTGTCCAGCGGCTGATCGAGAGAGAAATCTCCATACCACTCGGCGATGCGAAACCGGTTGTTGCGCTCGGCGAGCAATCGCAGCTCCTGTGCGGAAAAGCAGCGTTCGCGTGCGACGTCATCGATCGTCTCGGATTGGCCGTTGCTCGACACGATCATTCGTGTTGCCACCTCCGCGATGCCGGTGACGGGGTCGATTCGAGGCCGGTTCGTGCCCCACAGGATCTCGACATGCGTGCCGTTTCGCTCGCCCATATAGCTGTAGCGGCCGTAGTCACTCAGCGAGCAATCGCGTGGATGTGTGCAGTCGATCAAGTAGAGCCCTCCATCCTTCAGAGCCGACGCCACGGCTTCAAAGTGATCTTCAAGGTCGCGTTCGGTGAGTAGTGCGTCGATTCCATCGAAGTAGCAGACCGCCATATCCACCGGCTCATCGAGTTCGAAGCTCGTCATGTCTGCCTCGATCCACCGCACGGACACGCCATCCTCGGCCGACTTCTCCCTCGCCAGCATGATCATCGCCTCGCTTACATCAAGTGCCGAAACGGAGACGCCGCGGCGGGCAAGAGTTCGCGCATGATAGCCGGGGCCGCAGCCGATCTCGAGAATGCTCTCGGCGTTCTTTCCGCCATGAAGGCGAAAGGCCTCAAGCGTGAAATCGACCTCTCGATCCACGTCGCGTTCCATTGCGATATCATAGTAAATCGCGCGCCGATAGAGCGCGTCGTGACGGGCCATTTCTGTCTCGGAAAGGTGTGAAGGATGCCTCAGAATCGCTCGCCATATGAACGATGAAAGTCGTTAATAAACAATAGGGCGGGCGAACAAATTCCGCGAGCGTCGCAAGACGTTCACGGCGGGAGTTTGCGACTCCAGGCCTTGGTGGCTACCGTGTATAACGAAAGGGTTTAGCACACTTCCCGACGCTGCTGCGTCCGCTGCCATGAACCGTGTCAACGACCTGATCTCATGGGCCAACTCTCATCGTGCCCTGGCCTATCCGCTCATCCGCTTCTACCTCGGCATCGCGCTCTTCGTTAGAGGATGGCTGTTCATTGCAGATTCGGAGGCGGCTGTTCGGCTGGTGACGGACCAGGGTGGCGACTGGTTCGGGCCGATCGCGCTCGTGCATTATGTCGCGCTCGCGCACCTCGTCGGCGGCCTGATGATCGCGGCCGGCCTTCTGACTCGCGTCGGTGCACTCATCCAGGTACCGGTGCTGGTCGGCGCGGTGTTCTTCGTGCATGCGCCGGAGGGTCTGCTTGCGCCGGGTCAGTCGCTCGAGCTCAGCAGCCTTGTACTCTTTCTCCTGCTTGTCTTCATGTGCTTCGGCTCGGGCGGCGTGTCGGTGGATCAGTATCTGAATCAGCGTGAGGCGGAAGAATCTCGTACTCTGGCACCGGCTTGACGGAGATCGTGAGGCGCTTATCTTCCCGATAATCGTCCGCCTACCGATCCTCGTCACCGATGCCCGGAACCGCTTCCCCATCCACACACGACACATTCCCCTTCGGTCAGCCCATCGTCTGGGAGCCTGATCACGCGACGATCCAGGATAGCAACCTGCAGCGGTTCATGGATCGTCATGAAATCGCTAACCTGGACGAGCTGCAGCGCCGATCCGTCGACGACGTAGCCTGGTTCTGGGATGCAGCACTTCAGGATCTCCAGATCGAGTTTTACGAACCTTACGAGCAGATCGTGGATCTGAGCGATGGCATCCAGTTTCCTCGCTGGTGTGTCGGTGGAAGGATGAACATCGTTCACAACTGCGTCGACAGATGGGCGAGTTCGGAGAGGAAGGACCAGATCGCGCTACGATGGGAAGGTGAGGAAGGCGCCTCGCGCACGCTGACGTACGCAGAGCTGAACCAGGAGGTCTGCCGCTGTGCCAACGGGTTGCGCGAGATCGGTTTAGACAAAGGCGACGTTGTGGGGCTCTTCATGCCGATGACGCCGCAGATCGTGATTGCCTTCCTTGCAATTGCAAAGATCGGCGCCGTCATCCTTCCGCTCTTCAGCGGATACGGACCTGGTGCTGTCGCAACACGGCTACGCGATGCAGGCGCACGCGCTGTTTTTGTTGCCGACGGATTTTTCCGCCGCGGTCGCGCCATCGCGATGAAGCCGGTTCTGGATGAGGCGCTCGAGGAATGTCCAACCGTTCAGCATGTGATCGTGTGTCGCCGAGCAGGCATCGACGGCGTATCGCTGCGGGAGGGGCGGGACGTGTGGTGGGATGATGTCATCAGCAGGCAACCGACGGAGGCGCCGACGGAGCGGACCATGGCGGAAAACACCGTCATGATCATTTATACGAGCGGCACGACAGGCCGGCCCAAGGGCGCCGTTCACACCCATTGCGGCTTCCCGCTGAAGGCGGCGCAGGACATGTTTCACAGCATGGACCTCAAGCCCGGCGAAACGATGTACTGGATGAGCGACATGGGCTGGATGATGGGCCCATGGCTTGTCTTCGGCACGCTCTGCATCGGCGCCTCGATGGTGCTTTACGACGGCGCGCCGGACTTCCCGGACGTCGACCGGCTATGGAAGCTCACCTCCGACCATGACGTCACGCATCTCGGCGTCTCCCCCACCCTTATCCGCGCACTGAAGTCGCACGGCGAGGAACCCGTGCGGCGTCACGATCTGTCGCGTCTGCGCGCGGTGGGCTCCACCGGCAGCCCGTGGGATCCTGAATCCTGGCGATGGCTCTACAAGCACGTCCTCGACAGCCGCAAGCCAATCCTGAATTATTCGGGGGGAACGGAAATCAGCGGCGGCATCCTTTGTGGGAATTTTTTCAGGCCGCTCAAGCCATGCGCCTTCTCCGGCCCGGTTCCGGGAATGGATGCCGACGTGGTCGATCCGACTGGCAATCCCGTCAGAGGCGAGGTCGGTGAACTCGTCATCCGCAAGCCGTGGATCGGGATGACGCGAGGCTTCTGGAATGATCGGCAGCGGTACCTGGACTCGTATTGGTCACGCTTCGAAGACGTCTGGCTCCACGGCGACTTCGCGGCCATCGATGACGACGGCCTCTGGTACATCCTTGGGCGCAGCGACGACACGATCAAAGTCGCAGGAAAGCGCCTCGGTCCCGCCGAAGTCGAGGCCGTGCTCAACGCGCACGATGCCGTGGCCGAAAGTGCGGCGATTGGCGTTCCCGATGAAGTAAAAGGCCAGGCTATCGTCGCGTTCGTAGTGCTCAGGCAAACGTCGGATCCATCGGAGGAGCTCCGTTATGAGCTCATGGCGCGCCTGATCGATGAACTCGGGAAGCCGCTGAAACCGCGCGAGATCCGCTTCGTGCACGCGCTTCCCAAGACGCGCAACGCGAAAATGATGCGCCGCGTTATCCGCGCGACGTTTCTTGGTGATGACCCAGGTGATGTCTCCAGCCTCGAAGATCCATCCACGCTTGATGCCATCCGTGAGGCATCGTGAGCCTTATGGGATGGGAAATCCTGAGATTCCCGGCGCCCAGAATGCGTTACGGAAGTGCTCGATCTCGTGGCGGTCGTCGTCGCCGAGTACGATGCCGATGACGTCGAACCGGCACGGTGATCCTTCAAGCCGCCGTTCGTGAAGCCATGCTTCGGCAGCACGCACAATATTACGCTGTTTGGCTTCGCTCACGGCTTC
Organism: uncultured Rhodothermales bacterium; assembly: GCA_964551345.1. Classification (GTDB taxonomy): domain Bacteria; phylum Bacteroidota; class Rhodothermia; order Rhodothermales; family CAZKDQ01; genus CAZKDQ01. The sequence continues at coordinate 12,363 of CAZKDQ010000035.1, read as the reverse complement.
CTCAGGATTGCCGAAGGCCCGACCGCGTCGCGTCTTTACCTCGACAAATACCAGCTCACCGCCGAGCTCGTACTTCTCCGTAGGCTCGAAACAGACGAGATCTACCTCCGCCCGTTCAAAACGGTAATTGCGATCCATCACCCGAAAGCCGCGTGCCTCGAGATATTCGGCCGCGATATCCTCACCGTCGCGGCCCGTGCCGAGATGATTATGCGCGGAAATCATATGTTCTGAGACATGGTTGCATGTGACTCACTCACCGAGACAGCGCCTGTCTCTTAGGTCAAGATACCATTCAGGAGGCGATGCTCCACACCCAGTGCGCCTTCAGGTTCGTATCTTCAATCTCCATCTCGTCATAGTCGTACAACAGTAAGTTTTAGTGTCGACCCTCATCACCCTCACCACCGATTTCGGCATACGCGACGCCTACGTCGCTGCGATGAAGGGCATCATGATCTCCATCGCACCGTCGGCGACGCTTATCGATATCTCGCACGAGGTTTCGCCGCAGGACGTGATGGAGGCCGCCTTCGTCCTGCGCGGTGCCGTCGAACACTTTCCGCCGGGCACGGTGCATCTCGTGGTCGTGGATCCCGGAGTTGGCACCGAGCGCCGTCCGGTGGCGTTGAAGCACCGGGATCGGATATATGTGGGACCGGATAACGGCCTCTTTGCGCTCGTCCTCGATGGCGAACAGCCGGACCTGATTGTCGAGCTCGATGATCCCCGATTTTGGCGCAACGGCTCGCCGAGCTCAACCTTTCACGGCCGCGATATCTTCGCGCCAGTTGCCGCCCATCTGGCGGCGGGACAACCACTTGAGGGTGTCGGTTCGTCGATTCCACAACTCGCTCCGCTGCATTGGGCGCTCCCGACGATTGATGAACACGGTGTACAGGGTTGGGTGGTGCACGTCGATCATTTCGGAAATTGCATCACGAATATCCGGCGCGACTCCTATGAAGAGCTTCATGAAGGACAAAACTTCAAGTGCTTTGCCGGAAGCGTAATCCTCAACAGCATCCACGAAACATATGGCGCGGCGGCAGCTGGAGAGCCGCTGCTTCTATTCAACAGCGACGGATTGCTCGAGATTTCCGTTAACGGGGGAAACGCATCGGACCTGCTGAGCATTCGCAAAGGCGCGCCCGTGAACATCGTCTTTACTTCGCGCTGAACTGATGCCCGCCCTGCCACCCATATTTGCAGCTGCAACGTCTGATCCCGATCTCCGGGCGCGGCTGATGGGCCATGCCGACAGCATCTACGCCATGGCGCATGCGATTACGCTTGACGCCACCGAAGCCGTGCTGCTCGTGGAGGCCGTGTATGAACGCGCAGCCCGCGAGTCTATGCCGCCCGGCGCGGACGAGAAGCTCTGGCTGCTTAGACTGCTTCGGGAGGAGCGTGCTCAGCCTCAGGACGATTCGACCGAAGCCGAGGCTCCAGCCCAGACGGCCGGGGATTTTCGGATAAAGCTTTCGCGGCGGGCCGTTCAGCGCGAGATGCCGGCGGCGTTCGCATCACTCACGCCCCAGGCGCGCGAGCTGTTGATGCTGATCCACGTCGAGCGGCACGCGGTCGAAGACATTGCTGCCCTTGTTGAGCTTCCGATTGATAGCCTCGAGGAGCATCTCGCCGGTGCTGAGATGAGCCTTCGTGCTTCAGTACTTAGCGGGCTGGCGCCAAGCGAGCGTAACCTGCTCAGCCGCGCACCGTCCGATTGGATTCGCGCCGCGATCAATGACATGGTCGCGAACGACTTGCCGGCAATGCCGCCCACCGTTCGGACCGACCTCGGCCCCGCCTCAGAAACACAACCGGAAGCGGCGCGCAACGAGCCACCTTCCCCGAGACGCACATCGAAGCCGGGCGAACGTCTGCGTCGCGCCGCGACGGCGCTGTTCATCATATTTCTTGTTGGACTGTTCGCCTACGGCGCCGCTCGAATCCTCGATCAACCGCCTGAGACGGACGCGCTTGTGCTCTCGGTGGAAGCTTCGTCCGGAATGGACCTCGACATCGCGACAGACGATGCCGCCGAGGTTGAACGCTACCTGCTGGATAATATTGGCTGGCGCCTGGTCGTACCGGCGATTGAAGGCGCGACGCTCATGGGCGCGCAGATCCGAGAGGTTTCCGAGGATATCCGCGTGCCTGCTCTCTATTATGACGACAGTCGCGCGCGTGGCCCGATCACCCTCGTCGCGTATACGTACGCGCTGCTCGATCGCAGCGGCGAACGGCTGCATTTTGAGCCCGCGACCCTATCCCAAATTCAGAATCAGGGGCATTACGAACTGCACGACGTCGGGCGCCGGCAGCTCCTGATCTGGCGCCATCGCAACAACATCTTCGTCGCGGTGACGCGCGGGACGGCCGAGGCGCTTCAGGATCGTATTTACCCTTCCGACTGATCCTTTCCAGCAGGAAGCTCAATCCGGAACGTCGTGCCGACGCCGGGGCGTGACTGCGCCAGCCGCAGGTGACCGCCGTGGTAATCCTCAATGATGCGTTTAGCCAGACTGAGGCCAAGACCCCAGCCGCGTTTCTTCGTGCTGAATCCGGGACGGAAGACGTTCTTGAACTCCCGCCGCTCGATCCCCTTGCCGGAGTCCTCCACTTCGATCACAATCAGCTCCGCCTGCCGCGTAGCGCGGATTTCGATCCGGCCAGATTTACCTTCCAGCGCATCGAGCGCATTTTTGAGCAGGTTTTCGATCACCCACTCAAAAAGCTCGGCATTTGCAGGCGCGCGAAGGCCCTGCTCCGTGTCGACCTCCAGTTGCACAGTGCTGCGCTGCTTCGGGATGCGTTTGCGGATGTATTCGACCGTCTCATGAACCAACAGGCCCAGATCCTCATCCTGTAGACGAGGTACCGATCCGATATCGGAGAAGCGGCTCGCAACGCGCTGGAGTCGCCGGATATCAGCATCCATTTCCCCGAGCGCTTCATCTTGCTGGTCGGCGTCCATCGCACCGGATCGCGCGAGCTCCGTCCAGCCCATCAGACTTGAGATGGGCGTGCCGAGTTGATGCGCCGCTTCCTTGGCCATTCCGACCCAAAGACTTCGCTGCTCGCTCCGCCGCACGTAGCTGAAGCCGAGGTATCCAACCAATACGAAAAGAGCGACGAAGATCAGCTGCAGATACGGGAAGACGCGCAGCTCCTTGATCATCCCTGATTCATCATAAAAAACGTACTGCCGCAGCCGCGCCTCGCCGTCATCACTCGTCGCCCGAATGTCGATTGATATCGGCTGATGGACGCTGGCCATGTCCTCGACGCGCGCGTGCAGCCGCTCCATTACTTCGGCAGAATCCGCAGGCGAAAGATTGCGCACCGTCGGCGGAAGGCCGACGTTGTGCCACGCCACCGGCCCGCCGACTGTTGAGTCGACGATAATCGCCGGTACGCCGAAGTGGCCGTGCAGCAGGATTTCGCTAGCCAGCGCGAGCTCACCCGCGGGCGGCATCGAACGCGCCCAATCGACGGCTTGCCGCAGCCGTCGACGATCCGATTGCGGGACATCCGCCCCCTGCAGCAAATCGTCGATCTCCTGCAACTCCGTAAGATGCGGATTGACGTGCAGGGACGTTTCGGCGATGCGTTCCTGCGCGATGGCCCAGAGCCGGATGATGAACTGCTCGCGCTCGCCCAGCCGCTCGACGAGGCGCTGCGTGTAGGCGAGCGACGCGACGGCGATAAGCACCGCCGCAATGACGAGCCCGAGCTTCAGCTTTACCGATACGCGATACGCCCTCATGGCTTTCCGTTATCGTGAGCCGGGCCGCGGCCGGAATGCATCAGGAGGATAGCGCAGCCTCGCCGTAAATCGTCTGCTCGCGCTTCGGCCCCGTCGAGATCATGCGCACGGGCACGCCCGTCCAGCCGGAGATGAAGCGGAGGTAATCGCGCGCTGCCGTCGGAAGATCGTCAGCGTGTTCGACGCCACTGATGTCTTCCTTCCAACCCGGAAATGTCTCATAAACCGGCTCAACGCGTTCGAGCGTCTGCGTTTCGCTGGGGAAGCGTGACGTCGTCTTGCCGTTGTAGCGGTAAGAAGTGCAGACTTTGATCTCATCGAAACCGCTCAACACGTCGAGCTTCGTGATGGCGTATTCGGAAATGCCGTTGATCATCGTGGTGTACTTCAGAGCGACGAGGTCGAGCCAGCCGCAGCGGCGCGGACGTCCGGTCGTAGCGCCGAACTCGTGGCCGTTCTCGCGCAGACGCTCGCCGTCAGCATCAAGAAGCTCGGTTGGGAATGGGCCGTTTCCAACGCGCGTGCAATACGCCTTCACGATCCCGATGACACGATCGATGGCCGTCGGCGGGATTCCAAGGCCGGTGCAGCATCCGCCGACCGTTGGATGGCTGGACGTCACGTAGGGATAGGTGCCGAAGTCCACGTCAAGCAGCGAACCCTGGGCTCCTTCCGCCAGAACACGCTTGCCGTCGCGGATCGCGTTGCATAGATACTGCGTCGTATCCGTGACGTACGGGTCGATCACCTTGTCGAACTCAACGTACTCTTCGACGATGGCATCCACATCGAGCTCCTCTGCGCCATAGACGCTGCGAAGAATCGCGTTCTTCTCCTCGATCGAGGCGCGCAGCTTCTTCCTCAGCACATCTCGGTCGAGGAGGTCGACTACACGGATGCCGGTGCGGGCAAACTTGTCGACGTAAGCCGGACCGATGCCACGGCCTGTCGTGCCGATGGCGCCCGCGTCACGCGACTGCTCCTTCGCCTGCTCGATACGCTTGTGATACGGCATGATCACGTGCGCGTTGTGCGAGATGAGCAGACGCCCATCGATACTGTATCCCAGCTCACGGATCATCCGGATCTCATCCATCACAGCGACCGGATCGATCACGACGCCGTTGCCGATCACGCAGACGACATCCTCGTGAAAGATGCCGCTGGGCACCAGGTGCAGCACGAACGTCTTGTCTCCCCAGCAGATGGTGTGACCCGCGTTGGCGCCGCCCTGATAGCGGGCAACGATGTCTATCTCATCGCTTAGTAGGTCAACGATCTTGCCTTTCCCTTCATCGCCCCACTGAGTTCCAATAACAACTGATACGGGCATCTCGAGATTTCCTCCTCAGAGAATCGGGCCACTTCGACCCACGTTAATGCTAATCACGTCGAAAGGCGGCGAGAACATCTCCCACCGCCTTTCGACGCGTTGATCATCAAGTCGACGCGCGTCGGCGCGATGCCAGGTCAGTCTTCCCCAACGGGGCTTTCATCGTAGCTGGCCACGGCTTCATCGACCGAGTCGAAATGCTTGAAGACGGTAATGAGCTTCGTGATCACGAGAAGCGACTGAATGCGATCGGCGACATTGGCGAGCCGGAGGTCACCGCCGGCGTTGCGCATCGTGGTGAGGCCGCTGATCAGCATCCCCAGCCCGCTCGAATTCATGAACTTGACCTTCGACAGGTCCACGACGACGTTCTTCTTGCCCGCCTCCTTCAACTCGTGCAATGTGTCATGAAGCTTCGACCCGTCTGGCCCGCCCATCACATTGCCTTTGAGCGTCAGCACAACGGCGTTATAGCGTTCATCAACATCGTAGTTCATTATTCGACTGGGTTAAGTTCTGGCTGCGCCGGTTGACCTCATTATGCTGCGCGTTCGCGAAGCTCCACCGCGGTAGACGATGCCACGAAAATGGAGGAATACGTACCGATGACGATGCCCAGCATGAGGGCGAAGGCAAATCCGCGAAGGACCTCGCCGCCGAATATAAATAGGACGACTACCACGAGCAAGGTCGTGAGAGACGTGACGACTGTCCTGCTGAGCGTGTTGTTGATGGATCTGTTCACCACCGACGTAAACGCCTCCGTCTTGAACATATTTCGATATTCCCTGACTCGGTCGAAGACGACCACGGTATCGTTAAGGGAATATCCGACGATCGTCAGCAGCGCTGCGATGATCGTTTGATCCATCTGCAGCGAGAACGGAACAATGCCGTGCAGCAGCGAGAAGATGCCGAGCGTGATGGTGACGTCGTGAAAGAGCGCCGCCGTTGCGGCAAGGCCGAAGCGCCACTCGAAGCGAACCAGGATGTAGGTGAAGATGACCAGGAGTGATCCGAGCACGGAGTAGACGGCGCCCCGCTTGAGGTCGTCGGCGAAGCGTGGCCCGACCACGTCCGTCCGTACGACCTGCACATTGGCGCCTTCGAAGCTCTCGTTGATGCCTCGCACCACCGTCTCCTGCACCGCTCCGATTTCATCGTCCGAAGCGATCCGGACGAGCATTTGGCCCTCGCCATAGGTTTTTGCTTCGGGCTCGGAATCGAAGTAGGGCGCGAGCTGGGAGCGCAACTCTACCGCATCGAGCGGTACGTCGCTCTCAACCACGAACTCCATCCCGCCCTGGAAGTCGATCCCGACCTCCAGGCCGCGCGTGACGAGGGAGATAAGGCTTACGGCAAGCAGAACACCCGAAACGGCATAGGCGATTCGCCGCTTCGCCATGAACTGATAATCAGTGTTTTCAAATAAACGCATGGTTTCTCTATCGCGTCGTGGCACCAGTGAATCCGGTACCGGGGTTGAAATTCAGTTTCTGTATTCGATCCGAGAGGGCATCAGCCGTAACTGACGACCTTCCGCTTCTCCACAATCATGTAGTCGAACACGATACGCGTGATGACGATCGCGGTGAACAGAGAGGCCAGGATGCCTGCCATGAGCGTGACGGCAAAACCCTGGATCGGCCCGACGCCGAAGGAATACAGAATCGCTCCCACGAAGAACGTCGTGATGTTGGCATCGAAGATCGCGCTGTAGGCTTTGCTGTAGCCTGCCTCGAGCGCGGCCTTCAAGGTCTTGCCCGTCGTTTGCTCCTCGCGTATTCGCTCGAATATGAGCACGTTGGCGTCAACGGCCATACCGATCGTGAGCACGATACCAGCGATACCCGGCAGCGTAAGCGTAGCGCCGAACGCGGCAAGGATGCCGAGGATGAAGACGATGTTCAGCAGCAGCGCGAGGTTAGCGACAACGCCGGCCGTGCGATAGTAGAACATCATGAACAGCGCGACGAGCATCAGGCCAACCACGACCGAAATGAAGCCGGCTCGGATAGCTGCCTGGCCGAGGCTCGGACCAACGGTGCGCTCTTCTACGATGTCCACTGGCGCAGGCAGTGCACCCGACATCAGGATGGTGACGACGTCCTGTGCTTCCTCGCGCGAGGCGAGCCCTGTGATGGACGAGCGCCCACCCACGATGCGCGTGATGACGGTCGGATAGGAATACACGACGCCATCAAGCACTACCGCCACGTTCTTGTCAATGTTGGCTCCCGTGATGCGGGCCCATGCACGGGCACCGTCGGAGTCCATGACCATCGTTACCTGCGGCCGGTTGACCTCATCGAAATCCACGCGCGCGTCGGTGATGACGTCGCCCGTGAGTTCGATCTGGTCACGAACGCCGAGCAGGTAAAACACACCGAATCCGCTTTCGTCCTGGCCGATCGGATTGGCCTCGTACATGAGCTCGATGCCGGTCGGAAGCATGCGCTGGACCTCCGGCCGCGACAGCAGATCATTTACGGCGGCAGTGTCGCGCACCGAAACCGCGCCGAAGACGACGCCCTGCCCCACCGGCTGCATGCGCGCGAGAAGCGGATTGTCATCCTGATCGAACGCGTCCGGAGCAAGAGGATCGACGGCGGTCGTGTCTTCTGCGTCGGTAGCCGTCGTGTCAGAAGCTTCGAGATCCATCGCTTCATCTGCAGGCTCTTGCTGCTGCGACGCATCCGCGAGCGCGCCCTCGTCCATTCCCTCGAAGTACTCGATGATGTCCTGCAGCGAAGCGCGAAGGTCGTTGGGCTCTGCCATCAGGCGGAACTCCAGCCGCGCCGTTCCGCGCAGCAGATTACGTACACGCTCGGGATCATCGACGCCCGGAAGCTCAACGATGATACGCCGCGCACCCTGTTTCTGGATCGACGGCTCGGTCACGCCGTAGCGGTCGACGCGGTTACGCACGATCTGCATCGCACGGTCGATCGCTTCCTCAGCCTGCTCCTGAAGGTAATTTCTGACCTCGTTATTGCTCGACCGCCGCGTGATTCCGCGATCCGCATTACGGAAGTAGCGCGAGAGTCTCGCGTCGGGATCCCGGCTCTCGAACTCATCGACGAAGGCGTCGATTACCGAGTCATCGCCACTTCTGGCTCGTTCTCTCGCGGCTGCGAGGACGCTCTCGAACATCTCGTCCTGGTCGACGGCGAGCTCGTTGATGAGCGCGTCCGTCCGAACCTCGAGCGTCACTTGCATGCCGCCCTGCAGATCGAGGCCCAGCTTCAGGGAACGCTCCTGCACGTTCTGAATCTTGCGATAATTCTCCTGCTCGAACTCCGCGAGGGCCTCGCCTTCCAGCGACCGCATCTCACGAGTGAGGAGATAGTTCTGAACCGATGGGTACAGATAATAGATCGACAGTCCGAGAAAGAAGACCGTCAGAAGGATTCTAAAGCCTTTGTTTTCCATGCCACCTAAAAGAGGGTTGAAATCACACCGCAGGCGACGTCACGAACACTGTGCGCGCCGTTTGCGAATATCTTGCTGACGTACAAAAGGGGGATACGGCGAGTGCTACGGGCCGCGCGGGCAGGCAGGCGAGGCCGGGCCGGAAGCTGCTCCGGCCAAGATAAGGCAAGCGCCGACGTCAGACACCGAGAGACTATGAGGAACGGTCTCTTCGGCTGCGATGACGGCACTGAAGCGATCCGTAGATACGGTAGTCGTAGGCGCAACGGTGAGAAGCGTTCGCGCCGGCAGCGCGTCCGTTGTCAGGTGAGAGAACCTCGACTCGAGATGGCTGACCAGATGCACACCCGATAAGCCTTCTGCGCCGAAAAGCCGACCGGCGTCTTCACCGGAGGATTCGAGATCATCCACGACGGCAATGAGGAACGCCTGGACGTTCGTGAACCGCTCGGACGATGCATCAGCAATCGATCGCTCCAGGGCTTCATCGACAGGGACTCGCACCTGCTCGCGCAGCCAATCCGCATACCGCACGGCCTGGGTCTGATGGCCAAGTGCCGGTGCGACGGCCAGCAGCAACGTGCTGAATATCGTCGCGACCGCCAGTAAGCGGCTCATACTATGGGAACGAAGTAGGTGCATCACCTGCTGTTGAATTGCGACGCCGAAGTTACGCGCGTCGAAGGCGGATTACAATTCACAGGCGTGGCAGATGATTCCAGATCTGTTCATCCTGCAGAAATCTGCACGAGGCACTATCATCCGGTGGCTGCATCACCGCTTCCCATTCTCGTCGCCGAGTCTGACATTCGCACCGCTTCCATCACATTCTCTACTGAAGACGGCCTGACTTTGCGCGGCCGGTCGTGGATGCCTGCGGAGACGGAGCGCGCCTCCATCCTCCTCGTTCATGGCTATGCGGAGCACTGCGGGCGTTATGACGAACTGGCTCGCTACCTGTGCCGCTTCGGTATCGCCGTTCACGCGTATGATCAGCGCGGCGCGGGAGATTCCGACGGCACGCGCGGACGCATCCACCACTTCTCCCGTCTGGTCGATGATCTCGCCGCATTCGTGAGGCACGTGCCGGAGAATGGGTCGCCGCGCTTCATCATGGGCCACAGCCTCGGCGGAGCCGTCGTCATGGAGTACCTGCTGTCGCGGCAGCCGCCAGGATTTGCAGGTGCAATCTTTAGCAGCCCTGCGATCCGAATCATCACGCCATTTCCAGAAGTCGCGCAGAAACTGCTTGTTCGAGTGGCATCGCTGGTGCCGGTTATTCCCACGCTTCCACTCGACCGCGAGGGCTTGAGTCGAGACCCCGACGTCGTAGCCGACGCCTATTCCGACGAAAAGAATTATCTCGGACGTGTGCCCCTTGGAACGGCAGGTCAGATGATTTCAGCAGGACCCCGAATTCTCGAACGCGCGGAGATCATGACGCTGCCCACGCTCATCTTCGTGGGAACGGCGGATACGATCGTACACCCGATGGGCAGTTTCGAGCTGTACGGCCGCATCGGTTCATCAGACAAGACGCTCGCGATCTACGAGGGGCTGTATCATGAGACGTTCCGCGAGCCGGAGAAGTACGTCGTGATGGACGGACTGCGACTCTGGCTCGAGGAGCGTCTTGCAGATGTTTGATCGCGTGCCGGCAACCGCGCCGTAAAACTCGGCGCCGATCCCGTCAGTTCAGATCAAAGACGATGTGGACGGTGACGCGAACCTCGATCTCGCCCGCTGCGAAGGCATTTGGCTCCGGTGCCGCGTGGTCCATCGCCGCCATCGATTGCATCTCTGCTCGGTACATCGGCCGCGGGAAGTCGAACTGCTGCTCGCTAACGCTGCGAACCTGGCCGAGCGTAATACCAAGCGTGGAAGCCATCAATTCGGCCTTTGACCGTGCCGCGTTAATTGCCCGCGTCAGTGCTTCGTTGCGGGCAGCGTCACGATTCTCAAGCTCATAACCCACCTGATGCAGCCGGTTGGCGCCCTGCTGCACGACGCGCGCCACGAGTTCCGGTAGCAGTTGGAGGTCATCCACCGTCACCACTACGTCTCGCACGGCCTCGAAGCCAAGCTCTTCCCACCGGCGCGTTTCGTTGTCGTATTCTCGCCACGGCTGCAGGCGCAGGTTCTCCATCCGCATCTTGCGCTCCTCGATGCCGAGATCGCGAACGGCATTCATCGCTTCGGCAGCGGCCGAAGCGTTCTCTCGACGAGCGACCTCTGGATCCGTATCCCGCGTGGCAACACCGAATCGCACGACCGCCATATCCGGCTCGACCGCGTAGATTCCTTCACCCGAGACGCTGATGGTTCGAAGCGGCGCTTCTTGTGCCGCGACATCCGCAGGTGCGGTCATCAAAATAGACAGCAGAAATACGATACCGGCAATAGCACGCATGGCAGAGGTGGGTGTTGTTGGAAGTGTTCTTACTTCAACGCCTCGCACGATCTGTGCCAGGCCGGCGGATTGTGCGAGTAAGTATGTTGATACGTGCGGGATGATCGAGGGTGGAAGGTCAGAAATCGCGGGCCACAGCTCAAGCTCACAGCTTATAGCTCAGCGAGTAACTCACCATCAGGGATGCAACCGTCCCATCAAACGCGGGAAGGGAATCGTCTCGCGTATATGGCTGATTCCGCACATCCATGCGACGGTTCGCTCAAGGCCGAGGCCGAATCCAGAATGCGGCACCGAGCCGTAACGCCGGAGGTCATAGTACCACTCGAACACCTCCGGCGGAAGTTCGTGATCGGCGACCTGCTGTTCCAGAAAGGCGAGATCCGTGGCTCGCTCGCCGCCACCAACGACCTCGCCGTATCCTTCGGGAGCGAGGACGTCCATGCCCAGCGCCAGCCGGTCATCCTCGGGATCGCGCTTCATGTAGAACGCCTTCACCGCAGCAGGATATCGATGCACGATGATCGGCCGGTCGAAGTGCCAGGTGAGCACGGTCTCGTCTGAGCCGCCGAAATCGTTGCCCCACTCGAAGTTGCGCGCCGACTCCTTCCACTTGGGCAGATTGCGCAGCGCTTCTTCGATCTCATCGAGGCGCTGGTGGATCTCGATCTCCCGCGCATCCAGGCGCCGCTTAACGTGCTTCTTCGCCTGGCCATAGGTCTTCGTATTCTCAGCAAGCTCCTCCTTCAGTGCCGCCTCTTCCCGCTTTGCCGACTCGATCCGCTCATCCAGCATCCGAGCCGTGTCTTCACTCCGCAAAATATCGACGGCGTCCGAATAGCTCATCCTGGGAAACGGCGCCTGGATCCGTTTGAGCGGTTCCAGATCGCGTTCCAATATTTCGAGCTCGACCGAGCAGTGCTCCTGCACATCCGACGCGATCCGCACAAGAAAAGCCTCGGCGAGGTCCATGTTCATGTCCAGATCGTAGAACGCCATCTCGGGCTCGATCATCCAGAACTCGGTGAGATGGCGCCGCGTCTTCGACTTCTCGGCGCGGAACGTGGGGCCGAAGGTGTAGATCTTCCCCATCGCCATTGCCATTGCCTCGCCGTGCAGCTGGCCGGATTGGGTGAGGTAAGCCTTGTCATCGAAGTAGTCGAGTTCGAAGAGCGTGGACGTGCCTTCCACCGCATTACCCGTCAGGATCGGGGCGTCCATCTGCACGAAGCCACGCTCCTGAAAAAACTCGTGGATCGACATGATGATGCGGTTGCGGATGCGCATCGTCGCCCATGGCCTGCGGCTGCGCAGCCAGAGATGGCGATGGTTCATCAGAAACTCGATCCCATGCTCTTTGGGTGTGATCGGATAATCATGCGCCGTCGAGATGGGCTCGACCGCCTTCACCTGCAG
>CAZKDQ010000034.1:11987-22486 GCA_964551345.1 uncultured Rhodothermales bacterium | reverse complement strand
AAACACCGAGATTTTTCTCCGCGCACTCCATCGTGACGGGCAGCGTGGCTCCGCTGGACGAGGTTGAGAATGCAACCAGTTGAGCCGGGGCGATGCCAGGAAAGAAGTTGCGAAGCGACTTCGGCGTGAAGAGCTTCAGCATCGTCGGATAAACTACCAGCGTCTGGATAGCGAGCCCGAGCAGGACCGCAATGCAGTAGTATCCAAGTGCAGCAAGTAATTCGATGATCTGCGAGAGGTTATCCTGCGCGATCGTGGTTATCGTGTCGGCCATCAATGCGAACACGCCGATGGGCGCGATCAGCATGATGAGCTCGACGAGCTTGATGACCAGCACGTTGAACCCGTCAACGACGTCGAGTATCGGCTTCGCCTTCTCTTTGGGGATCATCAACAGGCCCACCCCCAGAAACAGTGCGAGAAAGACGACCTGCAGCATATTGCTGTTGTCGCTGACCGAGTTGAAGAAGTTTTCGGGAGCGATATCGACAAGCGGCTGTAGCGGCCCGCGCTCGAGGGTCTCCTCCGCAAGGGCCTCGCGCTCTCCTACATCCTGTTGATACGTCTCCTGGAGCTGGATGCGCATCGATTCGGGAACCGTGCGGCCGGGCTGTAGCACGTTCACGATCGTAAGGCCGACCGTTAGCGCCACGACGGTCGTTGCCATGTAGATCCCAATCGTCTTGCCCCCGATTCGGGAGAGCTTCTTCAGATCGGACAGCGACGCGACACCCGTGATCAGCGAAGCCAGAATCAGCGGGACGGCGATCAGCTTCAGCGCGTTGATGAAGATGGTGCCGAAGGGCGCGATCCAATCCGACGTAAACCGGCCCCAGCCCATCGCCGCCGCGAAGACGCCGAAGAGCAGCCCCAGAATCAGGCCGGTAATAATCTGCCAGTGAAGCTTCTTGTACCAGGGCATAAGCGGAGGTCGTACTACTTCTTCATCGGTGGGAAGGGCTTCCGGCCGCGCACGGCGTCATAAGAACGTTTCAAGAAGCGAAAAAGGGGCATCGGACGCAAGCGCGGTTCAGAATCGGAGTCGGATGTACGCACCCGGTACCGGAAGGCCCGCCGCGTCGTGCTCCATCGTCACACGCGCATCGATCCGGTCGTTATGCAGCTTCGCGAAGACGGCTGCATCGATGGCTGCGATCAGATGATTCACGATGAAGAGACTCGACACGCGTGAGGCACGCCGGAAGAGCGCGTTGGCACGGGCGTGGTCGTCACGATATTCCCAGTAACGTGCCGACGCGTTGACGTAACGCCCCGACTCATCCTGCAACTCCGGGTCGATGGTGGCGAGAAACTCACCGTCACGAATCCACTCCGGATAGTCCTCCCATCCCGGCGCGAAGTGAAAGTACTTGCCGATGAGCTCGTAATACTGCTGCTCTCCGAAATAAGGGATACGGTGTGCAAATGAGGCGCCCGTAGCGGCGTGGTAGAGCTGGCCCTCGAGCTGCCGCATCCCATCAAAAAACTCCCGCACCGCCCGCTCATCCGCTGCGCTCCAGGATGCCGGATCGCGAAAGTTGATGCCCGTCGGCACCTGAACGTCGGGCGCGGTGATCTCGCGGCCGGGATTCAGGCGATTCAGGTAGATTTTGAAGTCGTTCAACCAGCGCCCGTACTTCGGCGGCTGCCAGTACTGGTGCGCATACGCCTGGTAGTCATCCCGCGCCGTCACGCCCTGATTATATGATGTTATATAGCCGGCGGCGATGGCGATTTCTGCGGCCACGAGTCCCGCAGCCTTGGCCCAATGGCGGTTATACGCCTGGCCGCTCCCCGGCAGCACGGCAGACATTGCGAACGCCAAGGGCACACTGCGACCTCGATCAACCAGAACATCCTGCTCGATCCCATCGAGCGACGACACATCGTCGAGAAGTGCGGCTCGAAGCGCGGCGCCGGTCATCTCTGACGACTGTGCAAAGGAAACCGATACGCACAACGCACAGAGGAAGAGGCCGGCCAGGCACCGCATCATCGCGTCGTTCCATTGTCGACGAGACGCGCGCCGGATGCGTCCGTCTCGAGATACGGCCGGATGACCTGCTCAAAGGCGGTAAAGGATCGCGCGCCGAGAAAGAAGTCCCGGATCGTGCCCTCGCGATCGATCACGTACGTCGTAGGGCGCGTAGCGAGCGTTCGGCGGAATGGCTGCGGAAGCGACGATGGATTGTCGAGATATGCCGATACCGTTCGCAGCGGCAGATCTTCCTCGAAATCGAGCAGCGCCTCGCGCCGTTCATCCGATATGGTGAGGACGGTGAGGCCCTGATCCCGATAACGTTCCTGCAGGCGGTTCAGCGCAGGCAGTTCTTCAAGACAAGGCGCACACCACGTGGCCCAGAAGTTGACCAGGACGACATCACCCTGATAATCGAACAGGCGCCCCGGTTCACCGGATTGAACATGGAGAAACTGGAAATCTGACGCGGGCGCATCGATCTCGGTTGACTTGATTCGCGGTGACCCATCATCGCGAGTGCCCATCAGCCCCGCCTCGACCCGGTATGTGACGACGGGAAGTGCAACCGAAAGGATGACCATCAGCACTGCGATTCCCGAAACGACCCATTGGAAGGCGCCGCTTGGGAGCATCCGGTCGTTCCCGCGGAGGAGGTACACCAGAAAGGCGACCGCCACCACGAGCATCACACCTGAGAAGATGTAGATGATGAGGGATTCATCCATGGTGTCACAAGAGAAGCTCTAAACGTTGCTGATAAGACAGATCCATCTCCCACTTCAGAATCACGTGTGATGTGAAACGGATGCCGAGTCACGACCGCACCATCCACATCGCATCTAACTCGTGAACTCCCGCGCAGACCGCAACTACTGCGCGAAGCTGAGCAGCAGCGAAAAACGCATCGTATTTGCCAGCGGGCTGTTTTCTTCCAGCGCGTAAATGTACGAGAAATCGACCCCTACGATATTGTAGCGCAGACCCGCGCCGAACGTCAGGAACTGCCGGTTTCCGTTGTACGGGTTCTCGTAGAAGTATCCCGTCCGCAGCGCGAAAAGCTGATTGTACCAGTACTCGACACCGGCACCGATCGTGAGCTGCTGCAGTACGCCGAGCGTCTGCATGTTGGGATCTGAGATCGTGCCCTGGTTCACCTCGATCGGTGACCAGGCGCTGAAGATCGCCTGGTAGAAGGGATCGGCGCCGACCGAGTCGCGCCGGATGAGCATCTTGTTGAAGTCGTTCGCGAACGTGATCTGGTTGTACTCGTCCAGATCCAGCGTTACCGCGTACCCGAACCGAAGGTTCGTGGGAATCGGGTCTGCCTGCTCGCTGTCCGAATACTGGATCTGCGGACCCATGTTGGCGAGGTTGGCACCCACTGAAATCGTGGCATCCATCCCGCCAAGATCGATCGGCTGCGTGCGATACAGAGCACTCAGGTCGAAGGCTGTCGTAAGGCCGGGGCTGATCTGCTGGCTGCCCACTTCGCCCTGCGCGAGGTTGGAGTAGATCATCCGCAGACCACCACCAACGGCGAAATTCTCGCCGATTTTCGTGCCGTAGGAAGCGCCCAGCGCGAGGTCGTACGAGCGGAACGTGCCCAGCGGATTGTTGCTGGCGTCGCGGCGCTCGTGCTCACCGAGGTTCAGGAAGGTGACGTGCGCGCCGAAGGTGCCCCAGCCCGGGAGGTGATACTTGCCCACCAGGTACTCATAATATAGGCCGGCGTTGAACTCGGGCAGCCAAGTCGAGTGCGTGAGCGATGCCTGGACCCCTTCCTGAAATGCCAGACCGGCCGGGTTCCAGAAAATGGCATACGCGTCATCGGCCAGTGCCACGCCGGCATTGCCCATGCCCGCGGCGCGGCTGTCGGGCTCGATCTGGAGAAAGACGACCGCGGCCCCGCCGATCTGCGCAGCGACCGGCTTGATGCCGCCGATGCCGGCCAGCAACGCCACGAGAAGAAGCGCGCCCGGCAAGCGCTTTATCCTGCTAAACCAACTGAAGCCTTTCATGATCTGCGTCTTATTTATGTTGTCTAATTTCATGCAGCTAGTCACCGGATGATGGCAATCCGGTCGATATGTTCGGATATATGGCTCTCGCCGTCGACGCCTTCCGTCTCGACACGGAGCCTGTAAAGATAGACACCCGAGGCGAGGAGACCGAGGTCGTCGTCACGCCCATCCCACGGGATCTGGATTACGCTGCCTCCAAGCAATCCCGCCGGAAGTGCCTCGTCGCTGTCGATCGTGCGCACAGGGCGGCCGTTGATCGTATATACGCGCACCTGTACGGATGCGGGCGTTCCAGGCGGCTGATTGTGCTCGAAAACGAATCGCGTCTGCCCGCTCGTCGGGTTCGGATAGTTGAAGACATTGCGCAGCGCAAGCGATTCCGTTTCGCCTACGAAGAACTCGAGCCGCTCCGTCGACGAATTGTTGAGCACATCCCACGCCCGCACCGACAGCGAGTTCGCGCCCGCTGGAAGGTCGTGGTCGATCCGATAATTGACCGTGCCGCGCTGATACGATCCCGGCTCGCTCTCGTAGTGGCGGCTGAGATCAACAACCTCCTGCTCGTTGTCGTTGAACATCAACAGCATCTCGTGGCCAACGCCCGCGCCTACCGTGTTGATGCCGCTCCCATCAAAGAGCTTGACGATCAGCAGCGGATCACGTGACGTCATTCCGCCTGAAACGAACGTCGTATCATTCAGGAAGAGGCGTATATCCGGTCCGACCGCATCGTCAGCAGGATTGTCGGCCGTTCCACCCACAATCACGTCGTGGGTAAACCCGAGCGCCTCCCGCTCGCCCGATTGGGCATAGGCCGAAATCCGCCCCGGCTCGTTCCGATAGGAAATATCCTTGGGAACGACGAACGTCGCTTCGAACCGGCCACCATCAACGTTGGCGGTACCACGCCAGATCAGATCCTCCCGAACCGTGTAGTACGGCCGCGGCATCCGGAGCCGATTCGGGACGGGCACCTCACGGAGCGCATCGAAAACCGTTAGCTCTACCGGACCGCTGAATCCGGTATCGATCGCTCCACCTTCTGTTCTGATGCTGCCGCGCACATTCACCTGATCGAGCGCTCGAAGGGGCGCCGTGTCATCAGAGAGATTGACGCCGTTGATCTCGTCGATGGCGATCTCCTGCGACGGCAATCCAACGCGCATCGTGGGATCACCGAGCAGGTTGAACTTACGGTTGTTGCCCTGGAGGCCCGCATCCGTGTTTTTCGTGATGCGCAGGATGTCTCCGAGTCGCCGCGGCTTGCCGTCATCATCACGCCTGAACATCGCCCGGTTGAGCTCGCGATTGAGGCCGACATTAAGTGTGTGGATGCTGGCCGACGTGTAGACCACCCTCACCGTCGTAAAGAGCGCGACCGTTCCGCCGTTTTCGTAATGGAGCAGCTCTTCGGCAGTACTCTGACGATCCTGAAGATCCCACCTGCCGAAATCGCACGTAGCGGTGATGAAAATCGACTGCCGGTCGCGGTTGTTCAGGCGCGCAACATCCGCACGCGTGAACACTTCCTCCTGCATCAGGGCTTCCGTGTTGCCGTGCCCGCTGAAGTTGAAGACGAGCGTGCCGTCGTTAAGTGCGGCGAGCACATCGCGCTTGGCAGAAGGAATACGCCATCCACCCAGAAACTCACGCTGGTAGGACTGCGCATAAATCTTCTTGAGGTTCAAGCGTGGATACTCATCCTCGACCAACTCAGCAACGGCATCGGCATTCTGAGTGTGGAGGTCGAAATCATTTTCCTGCGCCCCAAGGCCGTTCAGTTCATCGTCAGCCAGAAATGTGTATCGTCCGCGCCAGGCGCCGTGCGACAGCGGGTTCTCGTATTCGATGATCTTGTTGACCACGATGTCGGCCTCGGCCGCCGTCTGAACAGTGAACCGCCCGACGCCTATGTCAATCCGCTCCACAACACCACCCGGCGGTGCATGAGACTGCTCGCCGGGATACGGCCACGCGCCCTCTGCATCATCCAGGAGCGCGAAGTAATCGTCGCTCGTGAAGGATCGGATCGGGTCAAACGTCTCTCTGGTCTGGTACGGGAAAATCCAGTTCTCGAGTGCTGCCGGCATCTCCGGCTCCCGGATGCCGCGGAAGTTGAAATGGCCGTCGCCGAAGAGTAGCGCGTAGCGCAGTGCGGGCTCGGATGCCGGACCGCGATCATAGAGGAACTTCAGATAATCCCGAACGGCGCGCATATCGGGGAGGCCGCCGGAAAACTCGTTATAGATCTGCTGGATGTCGATGACGCGAACGTCAAGTCCTTCCCCGCGCCGGTGATCAGCCAGACGATCGGCGGCGCTTCGAAATTCCGACGGCGTGATGATCGCAAATTCAGGATAGCCTCCGACGCCGTGTAGATTCTGCGGTGCGACGCGCTCCGGCACGACTCCCCATTCCTCAAGCAACTCCTTGAGCGGCCGGATCCCTACGGACGTGAACGCAACGAAATCTCGCGGAGCCGAAGCATCCGTCACAGACGTCTGCACGCGAACGCTTCCACCAGAGGCTTGCGTCGTCAACGACCGGACGGGGCGCCCATCCATGACCTCCCAGACCACGGGCGTCTGGCTGAAGCCGCTCAGCCTGAACTCAAAGTTGCCCGTTTCGCCGGCAGGTAAAGTGAACTGAAGAAATCCGCCGCTCGCCGTCAGATTCTGCGGATAGTAGGCACGGAGCCAGATCAGTGCCGCCGAGGGCGCGTTCGTCCCGCTCTCCAGGCGCATGCTCAGGTTGAGCGACCCGCCGGATTGATTGTGTTCGAACGTTCCCTCGCTGTGCGCCGCCACAGGCGTATAGTCTCCCGACCCTACGGCTCGGTTCGCCAGGATGCGGCCCACGTTGTTACTGTTGTCGAAGAATCGAACCGCAGTTCGAGGATTCGATCGGATCGCAACCGCAGCCTCATAGCGTACCGCGCCGGATGCAAGTCCCGTCACGGCTCGGTTCTCGAGAATCCGCAGCTCGCCGTTTGACTGGATGCGATTGCTCACCCACGTCTGCCCACTACCACCGTCTTTCGCCCACATGTGCTCGTCGGGCTGGACGAAAAGGCGACCCTCCACGCGATCGAGCACACGTGGTGAAGACAGGTTTGGGAATGCTTCCGGTTGAAGACGTTGCCCCTCGTCTCCCGTGAGCTTGAGGAAATAATAATTCCCGATCGAAAACGGGTTCTGATAGTGCGACCAGCCGTCCTCGCTGCTGTACGTCCACCCTCTCGGTCCACGCGCATAAAAAACGATCGCATTTCCCTCGCCGAATGAGCCGTCGGACCCGCCTTCGATGATTATAGGATTCTCGATGAGGTCTGCCGGACGGGGATCTCCAGCAACCGCGGGAAGCGGCTCGCCGCCGTTGCCGTAAAGCTTGATCTGGGATGGCCGAATGTTCTGGATGTCGATGCCGGCCGTCGAAGCGAGCTCCTGCATCTGTTCATGATCGATGCGATAGACGCCTTCCTCGAGGATGGGGATCTTGACGATCGCTCCATCTGCCAGCACGCTCTGGGTTACGTCGAGATGCGGGTTGCGCGCCGCTAGGGCACGCTCGTTCCGAACGCGCTCGGAAGCCGGCGCAAAGTCTACGCGCGCAACGATGCGTCGATATCGGCGCAGCGTGCCGGTTGCCGCATCGTAGGAAAGAGGCTGAAAGGCGATGCTCGCCAGCGCGGAACCGCGTGAGAGCCCGATCCCGCCATTGAACGCGGCAGGACGCCCCATCATCTCCAAAAACTCCTGCAGCGACTCATCCACGTCGCCTGTCAGGGGAAGCCGCACCTCGTCATAATCCGATGCCATCACGCGAACCAGCGGAGGCGCGAGCGACGGCAACTCAACTTCATGTGATGTCGTCAGCCATCCACCTGTCGCCGCGGCCGCCGTATTCGCATCAAACTGCGCGACACCAAGTGAGTCGAGCGTCTGTTGCAGCGAAAGCTTCCACTGCGCCGTCATCTCGAGCGTCACACCGCCATTGTCCTGATCGATCGCCCCGACCACAATGCGCTGCGCCAATGCAGGCTGGGCGCACAGAACGAATGCGACGACAAGCCAGGTAAAGACCGGAGCTAGACGATGAGGAAGCATGAAGAAGAGATGCGCCTTGGAGGCGCGGGAAAGTCGACTCTCGAAGACTGGCTGTTACGTTGGGACGCGACGCGGAGCGTCCGTCTATGATTTCAGAACTCGTAACAGTGTCGACCGATAGGCTGCTTCCTTTCCGTGGAGTAATCGACCTCTAAGATACCGCGGCCGCGCCGAGAGAACAACACCACCGACCTTGAAATCCAGGTGGTTGCCCGGGAAGACCGGCTGAAGATTACGCGGGGCCAGGTAATGAGCGGCGGAGCAGGCTCAACTCCTGCAATGCTTCAGCGACCCGCTCACACGCCTCTTCAATATCCTCAAGCGGCTCAGTGAAATCCGGGCCCAGTTCCATTGCCCGCGCGAGTTCAATCAATAGTTGCGCATTCCCCGAGATGATGGCCAGCGGATTATTCGCATCATGTTTGATTTCGGACAACCGTTTGCGAAGCTCAGGTGCGAGCTTGCTCCAGTCCGGCAATTCCTGTTCCATCATTAACTATATGCAGAATTAAAGATCGGCGAGCGAACGCGCATCAACCGTCTCAACGCCACGCTCACCTCGTTGTAGAGACGCAACTTCTACGCCGGGATCATGCTCAAAAAATATAATCCAATTTCTTTCGACGGCCTCATCCAGAAAGCGGCCCTTCTCCTCGATCGTCACAAGCGGGCGGACGTCATATCCCATCCCCCAAAGAGGCGCCAGATGTGCCGACGTGGGAAGCAGATCTGCAGCGAATACGAGCGTGCGCTGCTCATCCTCTATCACAACGAGCTGTTGCGACTCGGTGTGGCCATGCGCCAGAAGCACACGCACGCCGTCGAAAAGCTCCGTCTCACCGTCAATAAATCTTAGCTGGCCGGCAGCATCGATGGGAGCGAAGTTCTCCTCCAGAAAGGAGCCACGTTCTCGTGGATTGGTATCGTTGGCCCACTGCCAGTGCCGTTGCTGCACGTAATGCGTCGCGTTGGGGAAAACAACTTCGAGACGTTCGCCGCGGCGACGTGTGCTTCCTCCGCAATGATCGAAATGGAGATGAGTCAGGACGACATCCGTCACGTCTTCCGGAGCGAAGCCGGCTGATTGAAGCGATGAATTTAGAGTCGCCGACGTATGATCAACGCCATATATGTCCGCAAACTTCTCATTGTATTTGTCACCGAGACCATTATCAATCAGAATCACGCGCCCGTTCCCTTCCAGAAGCAGGCAACGCATTTGAAGAGGGATTCGATTGCGGCTATCAGGTTCAACTCGACGGCTCCAGAGCGGACGTGGGATGATTCCGAACATCGCGCCACCGTCGAGCGCGAGGCGCCCCGTGTCAATCGTGTGGAGGGAGTAAGGTCCGATTCGCGGCATCGAGTGGGTGGATCTCGTCAGACAAACGCGCGCATCAGACTACGAAATCCCGGGCGGTAAATCCTGGAAGTGGCCGTTCGAGCTTATTTTTCGGCGCATGTCTTCAGATCGTTCGACGATTGGAATAAGATCCTCGAAGTGCCGAACGAGATACAGAATGCGTTCGTCCTCGCGTCGAAGCTCGAGCAACTCCTGTTTCTGCTCCAGCGTCAGGCCTGCATCGGGTCCGATCGTGAACGACACATACGTCCCACCGCGATACACATTCGGCCTTACCGTTCGACCCGCGAGCTCAAGCAACCGCATGTGCTGCGTGATGGCGCGCTGAACGAGCCCGTCCTCGGTTTCACCGTCCGCATCGGTCACCGTTTCGGCATCTACGGTCAGATACGACCTCTCCTGCCTCACCTCGTGGACGCGGAATCGCTCGCTGCCTTCCACGATGATGTCCATTCGGCCGTCTTCGTATTCCTGCACAACGTTGCGGATGTCCGCCGTGCATCCAACATCAGCCATCTTTCCTTCCTCATAAAGGATGATGCCGAAGGGATTCTCGTGCTCGAGGCATTCCAGTGTCATCTCCCTGTATCGCGGCTCATAGATGTGCAGAGGGAGCCGCTGGCCGGGATAGAGTACCAGATTCAGCGGAAAAAGCGGCAGGTCCAGTAGCTGTGACATTACGCGATGATACTTCGTGTCGACGCTTGCTCTTCAACTGATATCAGACGCCGCGGCGCGCCGCTGGTGCCGGACGGCGAGGCATTGTGTCCGATATAGCGAGATCATTTCGCGACGTACCCATGTTGGTGCGGCCGTCAAAGCATCACGCTGCAAAACTGGAGCGACTTCTGTGTATTTTGGCGCGGCTCTGACGCAGCGCGCTTCTTCGCCGGCCGTTTCCCTCACATCGATCCCTGTCCGTTTGATCGTTCGACCACTACTGGTTCTGCTTGCGGTGCTGGCTTTGGCACCCGCCCTCCATGCGCAGCCGCTGCCTTTTGGCGCGGCGGATGATCCGCGGGAGGACA
>CAZKDQ010000034.1:10583-11887 GCA_964551345.1 uncultured Rhodothermales bacterium | reverse complement strand
GCCCTCCATGCGCAGCCGCTGCCTTTTGGCGCGGCGGATGATCCGCGGGAGGACATTCAGCGCGTCTGGTGGCGCCACGAACAACGGTTCGACCTCAAGCTCGGGCCCTCGCTGATTGCACGGCAATGGCGAACCGGCGCCTCTGCTTCACTGAACATAGTGACGCCTGCCTTCCTCGCGCGCTTGAGCGGAACGCTTCGCGCCGGTGTCTACGGCATGTATGAGCCTGATATCGACGAATGGTATGACCTCGTCCGGCTGGTCGAATTCGCAAAGCTCAATCAACCCGCGAGCGCTCCGCTGCATGTGCGTGTCGGGCTGCTCAACCGGATGCACCTCGGCACGGGGCATCTGGTTAACTTCTATAATTCGACTATTGCATGGGATGAGCGGACGGTCGGTGCGGAGGTTCAGTTCGAGTCGCCGTTTTTCGACGTGGCAGCCTTTACGGACAACGTGTTGCTCGACGGCGTCACCGGCGGCCGGCTCGCGATCCGGCCACTGGCATTTGCTGACAATCTGCAGACGCGATCCTTTTCTGCAGGCTTTAGCGCGGTGACGGACATTGGTACCCACAGAAGTGATCGCACGACGCTACTTGGATACAACGTCGACTTATCGTTTATCGCACTCGGGTCGGAGAGCATTAATCTGGCGCCGTTCGCTTCGTTTGCCTGGTACTCGAATTTCGGCAGCGGACTCGGCTTCGGTGCTACGCTTCAGAGTGAGAACTTCATCGATCTGGCCCGCTTCCACCTGCGTGCCGGGCTCTTCTACAACGGCCGCCAATTCATTCCGGGTTACGTCGGGTCGTTCTATTCCATCAACAACGATCGCTCTCGGATCCTGCGGTCGGCGTCATATTTAGTCGGAGAACGGGAGATCGATCCGGAGGGAACGACGCTCAGCGAAGCCGTCGGAGGAACAGATCTTCTGACGGAACTGCGACTCGTTGTATTCGAGCGGTTCGAGCTGTGGTACAATTTCCGGCGACACTACGGAACGCGACCGTTGAGCGAATATCATTTCAGGCTCTTCGTGTCGGCGCCCGAACGGCTGCGCTTCAACGTCGGGATCGATCGGGGCAGTCTTCGCGGCTTCTGGTCCATTTTCCGCACCATCGGCGACCGCGCCGCCCTGACCTTCGGCACCGACTACAATCTCACCAACAACTTCTGGCTATACATCAACGCGCGTTATACGTACGAAAAGGTTGATGAAGATGTTGAAGGTGTCGAGTACTTCCTTGTACAAAGACGCTTCGAGCCGATGGCCGGGATACGGCTTCGGTTTTAGAAACGGTC
>CAZKDQ010000034.1:5849-10483 GCA_964551345.1 uncultured Rhodothermales bacterium | reverse complement strand
GGGATGCTGAGCTTTCATCCGAGCCAGATCGGGAGCGGGGCAGGAGTCGGCGAGCGAGCAACCGGCATTCAGATCCGGAAGGAGAACCTTCTTGTCGGGATTGAGGATCTTGGCGGTCTCAGCCATGAAGTGGACGCCGGCGAAAACGATGATGTCGGCATCCGTCTGCGCCGCCTGCCGTGCCAGTCCAAGAGAGTCGCCTATATAATCAGCAATGTCCTGGATGTCCGGCTCCTGGTAGTAATGCGCCAGCAGGATGGCATTCTTCTCCTGCTTTAGACGTTCGATCTCCTCGAAGAGGTCGAGACCTGGATCGACGAACTCTTCGACAAAACCAGCACTGAGATCAAGAACCGGCATGTCTATCATGGCGGCGTTGGGAGAATGGTGATGAGGTTGAAAAGGCGGCCTCTAACGCGGGCGCCGATCGGCGGTTGCGTTTCGACGAGGTCACCTGAGCGAAGTAATACCGGCCGGCCATCACGCATCGTTCGACAAGATGCCGGCCTCCAGATGCAGCACACGATCAGCTATATCGGCCAGACCGGGGTTGTGCGTGACGAGGATGAACGTCTGACCCAGAGTGCGGCTAAGTCGCAAAATTTCGGCGTGAAGGATATCGGCGGTCTTGAGGTCGAGGTTGCCCGTCGGCTCGTCGGCCAGGATGAGGCCCGGCTCGTTCATCAGGGCACGAGCGACGGCGACGCGCTGCTGCTCGCCGCCCGAGAGCTGGCCCGGCCGATGGTTCATTCTGGCCTCGAGCCCGAGGCTTCGCAGCAGCTCGCTCGCACGCTCTGAGGCCTCGTTCATGCGGCGGCCGCGTATGAGCGCCGGCATCGCGACGTTC
This sequence comes from uncultured Rhodothermales bacterium, assembly GCA_964551345.1. GTDB lineage: Bacteria > Bacteroidota > Rhodothermia > Rhodothermales > CAZKDQ01 > CAZKDQ01. The sequence goes on along the minus strand of CAZKDQ010000034.1, from coordinate 9,636 downwards.
TCCAGGGCCGTGAACTCCGGCAGCAGGTGGTGAAACTGGAAGACGAACCCGATACGCTCATTACGAAAGCGCGCCAGCGCATCGTCCGACTTCCGGAATATGTCTTCCCCATTATAAAGAACCGTGCCCGACGACGGTCGGTCGAGCGCGCCGATCATGTGCAGCAGCGTGCTCTTGCCGGTCCCACTCTCCCCGACGACGGCCACGATCTCGCCCGATTCGACGCTGAATGAAATGCCGCCGAGCACCTCGAGCGGGCCGGCGGCAGTCGAATACGTCTTCTTCAGATCGCGAACTTCAAGCAGCGGCATCGAACCTGGAGCTGTTTCTGAGAATGCATCGCCGATCCGGACGCACCGCCATCACGTGTCAACGGCGGGCAAAGAACACGGAGATCAAGCCGGCGCGACGCATCACTCCTCGCGCTCGATGCCGTACTTGTTCATCTTGTTATACAGATGCGAGCGCTGTATGCCGATCTCCTCGGCCGTCCGGCTGACGTTCCACTCAAACTCTTCAAGCTTCCGAACGATGAACAGCTTCTCGGCCATGTCCCGGAAGTCGCTGAACTGATCGTAACGCCCCATCAGGTTTTCGACGTCGTTTGACGGCGGCGATGCACCATTCGGGCGCACATAGCGATCTACGTCGGCGGCCGTGATCTCGTCACCCTCGCTCAAAATGAGCAGCCGTTCCACCACGTTATTCAGCTCGCGTACGTTGCCGCGCCACTCGTTGCGCATCAACGCATCCAGAGCGTCCTGGCTGAACTCCTTCGGCGGCATGCCATTGCGGCGCGCGAGGCGCATACCGAAGTGGCGCGTGATCACCGGGATGTCCTCGCGGCGCTCACGAAGCGGCGGCACGTGAATAAGGATGACCGAGAGCCGGTGATAGAGGTCTTCGCGGAAGTAATTCCCCTCGATCTGCTCGAGGAGATCCTTATTGGTTGCCGCGACGACGCGCACGTCGACTGCTATTGGACGATCGCCTCCCACCCGGGTGATCTTGTTCTCCTGAAGCGCGCGCAGCACTTTGGCCTGTGCGCCGTGGCTCATGTCCCCGATCTCGTCGAGGAACAGCGTTCCACCATCGGCCTGCTCGAACGTCCCGATGCGCTGCTTGGTCGCGCCGGTGAAGGAGCCTTTCTCATGGCCGAAAAGCTCGCTTTCGATCAACTCTCCTGGAATCGCCGCGCAGTTTACCTCCACCATATGGTTCTCCTTTCTCGGAGACAGATGGTGAATCCACTTTGCAACGAGTTCCTTTCCCGTACCCGGTTCGCCCGTGATGAGCACACGCGCCTCCGTTGGCGCCACGCGCTCGATCGTCGACTTGATGCGCGAAATCGCCGGACTGTCGCCAAGGATCGGCGTGATGTCGCCATCCTTGTGCTCGATCGTCTGCTTCATCCGCCGGTTGGCGGTCTCGAGCTTGCCTCGATCGAGCGCATTGCGGATGGTTACGAGCATCCGGTTGAGATCGGGCGGCTTCTCGACGAAGTCGTAGGCGCCCATCTTCGTTGCCTCGACCGCCGTCTCTACGGTGCCGTGGCCGGAGATCATCACGGCAGGCACCTCGGGCATCTCCTGCGACATCACCTCGAGGACTTCCAGCCCGTCGCGCTTCGGCATCTTGATGTCGAGCAGGACGAGGTCGAACTGACTCGAGCGAAGCTTGCCCAGCGCGTCTACACCATCGACAGCTTCCTCCACGACGTAATCCTCATACTCGAGGATATCTCGAAGCGTGCGCCGGATGCTCGGCTCGTCGTCTACTACCAGGATTACGGGTGCAGCCATAAATAGCTTACTGAGCGGCCTGACGGCGGGCTTCGGCGCGGGCGATGAAGGCGTCGAGATTGGTGACGACCGGGGCGTCCTCGTAGTTGTCGGCGATCATCTGATACGCCTCGACGGCACGGCCGTATTCGCCTGCCTCCTCGTATACGCGGCCTGCATCGAGCAGGTACTGCGGCGACGCGGCTGCGCTCTCCAGATGTCGCGCTGCACGCACATAGAGATCACCGGCGCGCCGAAACTCACCCTGTTCTTCCAGCGAGGCGGCCTCACCTGCAATGGCGCTGGCTCCGAGGAGATCATCACCTTTCTTGAACCGGGAGAAGTACGTCTGCGCTTCCTCAAAATTGCCCAGCTCAAAGTGAGCGTTCGCAGCATAGAAGCGCGCCAGATTACCTGCGTCCGTGCTCCCGTACTGGTCTGCGATGGCGGCAAGACCAAGGCGATCTTCCGAACCATCAAGCGCCTGCTGATAGTTACCCTCTTCATAAAGCGGCACGATGCGACCCAGATGCTCGGTTGCTTCGGCACCCTGAACATTCTGGTACCAGAACCATCCGATCACCAGCAGCACCAGCACGACGATACCGGCAAGGATGCCGTAGACCAAGGTTCGGTTGCGGTCAAAATACTGCCAGGCGCGCGCGTAGGCCGTTACAACCGTATCCTCGCGCAGTTCGTGGCGGCGCGAGATAGACTTCGGGGGATTGAGAGTGGACATAATGAAAACTGATCGGGGCGATGACGCAGGATGCGTCTCGAGCAAGTGTGATGAAGGAGAGCGAAAATATCGTTTATGGGCCCGAGCCGCAACGCGGTTTGCGGCAACCTCCTCTAACGCATGTAAACTCCATCGTTTCCAGCAAGAATGTATGATCGCATGTATCGGCGTTTCCCACGTCTTTTTCACCAATTTGCGCGCGTCGGATGCGGTTCCTGGCCGCATCACACTTTACCTTGGCGGCAACGGACGCAACTAAACTCACACCGATAGAAGGCAATCCCATGGCCATCAAGCTCGCGATCAACGGATTTGGACGCATCGGCCGGCTCGTTTTCCGGTCGATACTTGAGCGGAAGCTCGGCGACTTCGACGTCGTCGCCGTCAATGACCTCACCGACGCCGACACGCTCGCGCACCTGTTCAAGTACGATTCCGTGCATGGTGTCTATCCGGGCAAGGTTACTGTGGAAGACGGAGATCTCGTAATCGACGGCGACCGCTTTAAGGTCTTCGCCGAACGCGATCCCAAGAACCTCCCGTGGGGCGATCTTGGTGTAGATGTCGTTGTCGAATCGACTGGTATTTTCCGCACGCGCGAGAAGGCGTCACAGCATATCACAGCCGGCGCGAAAAAGGTCGTGATCTCGGCACCGGCTTCGGGTGAGGTTGATGCCACGGTCGTGCTCGGCGTGAACGATGACGTTCTGACGGGCGACGAAGAGGTGGTTTCCAATGCCAGCTGCACCACCAACTGCCTGGCTCCGATGGTGAAGCTGCTCGACGACCGGTTTACGGTGCGACGTGGCTTCATGACGACGGTCCACGCCTACACGGCCGATCAGAACTTGCAGGATGCGCCTCACAAGGACCTCCGCCGCGCCCGCGCCGCTTCGCTGTCGATCATCCCGACGACGACCGGCGCCGCCCGCGCCGTCGGCCTCGTACTCCCCCACCTCGCCGGTAAACTCGACGGCATGGCGCTTCGCGTGCCCGTTCCCGACGGCTCGGTCACCGACCTCGTCGTGGAAGTCGAGCAGGAAGCCAGCGTTGAAGAGGTCAATGAGGTCTTCCGCGATGCTGCAGAGAATGCGATGAAGGGCGTCATGGAGTACACCGAGGACGAGCTCGTCTCGATCGATATCGTGCACAACCCGCATTCGTGCATCTTCGACTCACCCTCTACCATGGTCAGCGGAAAACTCATCAAGGTCGTCGGCTGGTACGACAACGAGTGGGGCTACGCCAATCGCACTGTGGACATCGT
>CAZKDQ010000034.1:2874-5749 GCA_964551345.1 uncultured Rhodothermales bacterium | reverse complement strand
TCCTCATCCTCGAGAACACGCGGTTCCTCGCAGGCGAGACGTCCAACGATGCTTCGCTTGCAGCCGATCTGGCTAAACTGGCGGATGTCTACATCAACGACGCGTTCGGAGCTGCGCATCGCGCCCACGCCTCAACGGAAGGCGTTGCGCATCACGTAGATCAGGCGGCGATGGGCTATCTGCTCGAGCGGGAGGTTCGCTATCTCTCCGAACTCCTCGACATGCCGAAGACGCCGTTCGTGGCCGTTCTCGGCGGCGCTAAAGTATCCGACAAGATCGGCGTCATCGAGAACCTCCTCGATCGCGTCGATCAACTGCTTATCGGCGGCGCGATGTCCTATACGTTCCTGAAAGCACTCGGCAAGAACATTGGCAACTCGCGCGTCGAGGAGGACAAACTCGACGAGGCGAAGAAGCTCTTCGATCGTGCCGACGGCAAGATCGTGCTGCCCGTTGACCACGTGGTGGCGAAGGAGTTCGATAACGATGCCGAAAAGGATGTTGTCGAGGGTGATATTGAGGATGGATGGCTGGGGCTCGACATCGGACCGCTGACCATCGAGACGTACAAAGAGCTGCTTCTGGATGCCCGGACGATCGTGTGGAACGGACCGATGGGTGTCTTTGAGATGAGCAACTTCAACAAAGGAACGTTCGCCATTGCCGAGACGCTTGCCGAGGCAACGCGCGTGAACGACGCGATGACGGTAGTTGGTGGCGGCGATTCGGTTGCGGCAATCGTGCAGGCAGGTTTTGAGGATCAGGTTACGCACGTCTCAACCGGAGGCGGCGCCATGCTCGAGTTTCTTGAAGGAAAGGAACTGCCAGGCATCGCCGCTCTCTCAGATGCGCAGCGCTAAGAGATCCTGCTGGTCGTCATGATGGGCTACGGCGGCGGCGCCCGCTTGGGCGTCGCCATGATCATTATATTGGCGCCCCATTTGTTCGAACGGAGATCCCACGGTGCCACAGGTTAATCCCATGACTCTTCGGCGGCGGCTACCGGGTGATGCACCCGCGGCTGACACCGTCGAAGCAGCCGCGCCCGATACGACTGCGGGCATTCTGGACGATGTGTCGGATGCGCAGTCGCTTCCGGAGCTGTTTCAGGCGCTGTCGGATCTGCTGCTGGATATCGCTACATGGACGGCGATGGGCAGCATCGTCGTGCGCGTCTTCATCATCGTCGTCTTCACGACCCTCCTCATCAAGCTTATCGACAAGGTGAGCGACCGGATGACGAGCAGCGTTGCGGAGCTGCCGACGAATCATCCGAGACGACAGCGCGCACTGACGATCAGCAACCTCATTTCGTCAACTGCGCGCTACATCCTCTGGCCGGTGGCTCTGATCATGGTGATGAGCGTGTTCGCGATCGATGTCGCCGCACTCATCGCGACCGCAGGTATTGCCGGTCTGGCCATCGGCTTCGGCGCGCAAACGCTTGTCAAAGATGTCATCAGTGGCATTTTCCTCCTGGTTGATGACACGATCCACGTCGGCGACTTCATCAAGATCGGCGAGGAGGCGGGAACGGTCGAGTACATCGGCGTACGGCTAATCCGCGTGCGCAAATTTGACGGCGAGATGCTCATGATCCCTGCCGGCGAACTCCGCATCTTCGGCAACCGGAGCATTGGCTACGCCCGCCTGATCGTGAACATCCGCCTCTCCTATCATCAGGACATCGACACGATCCTGCCGGTGATGGAGCGTGTGGCCAATGAATGGGCCAAGGAGAAGCAGGACATCGTGCGCGAGGAACAGGCGCTCGTGCAGGCGATTACCGACTTCACGGATTCGTCCGTGAATGCACGCATCGTGATGATGGTAGCGCCGGGCGAGCAGTTTGGGGCTGAACGCGAGATTCGGCTGCGCCTCAAGCGGGAGTTCGACCGGCTTGGCATTGAAATTCCCTACCCGCATCGAACCGTCCATGTACGCAAGCAACCGGGAGCTCCGCAAACCGCCGGCGAGAATACCGGCGCCGAGGATCCCGATGACGAATCGTACGCCACGGACTGAAATCCATAAAAGCTACTATGAATGTTTACCGCGCTACCAACCACATAGACTTCGAGTTGGCTGAGTGTCCCGTTGTGCCACGCGCCGGCCGCGTTTTGATGACGACGCCTGAGCATTTTGATGTTCAGTACGTGATCAACCCGCACATGGAAGGTAATGTGGGAACGATCGACCGGTCGGAGGCGGGCTTGCAGTGGCGACGTCTTCGCGATACGTACGAACGCCTCGGGATCACCGCGATGGAGGTGCCGGGCGCCGAGGGGCAGCCGGATATGGTCTTCTGCGCCAATCAGACGCTGCCCTACTACAACCCGAGGTCAGGTGAGCGCGGGGTGGTGCTGAGCCACATGCACGCGCCGGAGCGCATGGAGGAGGTCTCGCACTACGAGAGGTACTTCACGCAGCTCGGCTACGATGCCGTGCAACTGCCGGAGGACGCCGGGGATTTCGAGGGAATGGGCGATGCGCTATGGCATCCCGGACGCTACCTGCTCTGGGGCGGATGGGGATACCGCACTGAGGATACGGTCTACGACTTCCTCGCGGAACGCCTGAACGTTCGCGTGATCGCGCTGCACCTGCTCGACCCCGAGTTCTACCACCTCGACACCTGTCTGAGCATGCTCGATGAACGCAGCGCACTGTACTATCCGGGTGCGTTCGATGACGAGGGCAGAGCGCTGCTGCACCACTTCTTCGACAACCTCATCGAGGCACCCGAGGACGAGGCTCGCCAACGTTTCGCGTGCAACGCGCATTGCCCCGACGAGCAGCACGTCATCATCCAGGAAGGTTGTGAAGTAACGGCTCGGCGGCTGCGCACTGCCGGCTTCACACCCATAGAAATCCC
>CAZKDQ010000034.1:1707-2774 GCA_964551345.1 uncultured Rhodothermales bacterium | reverse complement strand
ACATACATTTCCAGCCACCGATCCATCTCCCAGAGCATGTGCAGGAGCGATTCGCGGGCCTGGTAGCCGTGGCTTTCGTAGGGCAGCATGACGAGGCGCGCCGTTTTCCCCATCCCCTTTAATGCTGCGTAGTAACGCTCGCTCTGCATCGGAAACGTGCCCGAGTTGTTGTCGTCGATGCCGTGTATGAGCAGGATCGGCTCATCCACTTTGTCCGCGTGCATGAACGGACTCATCGTGTAGTATACCTCCGGCGCCTCCCAGTACGTGCGCTCCTCAGCCTGAAAACCGAATGGGGTGAGCGTTCGGTTGTAGGCGCCACTTCGTGCGATGCCCGCGCGGAACAGGTCGGAGTGCGCGAGCAGGTTGGCGGTCATGAACGCTCCGTATGAGTGCCCGGCCACGGCCACGCGCTCGGGATCGAGAACGCCCCGACGAACGCCTTCGTCGATCACGGCCTTCCCGCTCATCACGAGCTGGTCGACGAAACGGTCGTTCGGCTCTTCATCCCCCTCACCGACGATCGGCATGGCCGCGCCGTCGAAGACCGCGTAGCCGCGCGCCGCCCACGGCACGGCGCCCCAGTAGCTCACACGCGTGAAGCGATACGGTGAATCGGTCACCTGCCCGGCTGCGTCGGCACTCTTGTACTCCCTCGGGTACGCCCATACGAGGCCCGGCAGCGAGCCGTCGGTCTCGGCGTCATAGTTCGGGGGGAGGTAGAGCGTGGCGCTGAGCGTTACGCCGTCTTCGCGCTCGTAGGTGATGAACTCCTTCTGGATGCCGGCCAGCTCGGGATAGGGGTGCGGGAAGTCGGTCAGCGCCGTCAGTTCGTCCGTTTCCAGATTTCGGAGGAAGTAATTCGGCGGCTCCGTCACGGATTCCCGCCGCGTGACGAACGTCAGCGGATAGAGATCGACGATGGCCGCAATTGACTCGTAATGCGGCGCCTCCGACCGGAAGAGCTCATCCGTCTCGCCCGTCTCGATGTTCATCGCGCGCAGGAACGGCCGATTACCTTCGGGCGAGGCACCCTGACCCGAGAGATAGATCGTGCGTCCGTCCGT
>CAZKDQ010000034.1:0-1607 GCA_964551345.1 uncultured Rhodothermales bacterium | reverse complement strand
ACACGATCGCGGAGATCCGCCTCACGGCGCGCGTCGCCTTCGTCCAGCGCCTCGACCCACGTGATGGTGGCGTCCGCATCGGCGCGCCAGCTTGCGCTCCTCACGCCGGTCGGCACCGATCCAATGCCGGTCGGCACTTCCTCAGCCAGCGGCAAATCTGCGATCTCCCGCACGGGTTTGCCGTCGCGGTCGAGCACCTGAATCTGCCGTGGGAAGCGCGACGCAGGCACGAGGTAGGAGAACGGCTCGCGGATCGTCTGAACCAGCAGGTATCGGCCATCCGGCGAGGCGTCGGAAGACATGATGATGGCCGGCGCCGCCAGGCGACGCTGCGAACCGTCGAGACCGACCTCGAACAGCTCCGACGTCATGTAATGATGGAAAAGCGCCTCGTCGTGTGGATCCTCAAGCAGATCCTGATATGTACGCGCAGGCGCCGTCCGGCCGATGTTCTCCTGGATCACCGGTCCGGCGGGAACGCCGGGCCTGTCGGGCGCATCGCCCCGGTCGGCCGGAACCGCGCGCACGATGAGCGAACGGCCGTTGGGTAGCCAGTCGAACGCGCGACCATAGAAGGCGTCGTTGAGCGCGAGGTCGGTCAGAAGGCGCGCATCGCCGCTTGCAACGTCGGCTACATACAGCTCTACGCGATCGGCACGGTCGACCGAGAATGCGATGCTGCGGCTGTCCGGCGACCAACTGACGCCCCGGATCCGCGCCTCACCCGGCACACCGGCAATCTGCTGCTCGCCCGCGCCGCTCAGCCGGCGGACCGTCAGGCCGACAAACGCACGCGCGCGGCTCGGGCCGTTCGTATCCGGATTGAACCGGATGCCGCCGAGCCGAAGCTCCGGCTCGGCGAGCTCAGACAGCGGCGGCACCGATGGCCGCTCCATCAACAACATCCAGTTTCGATCCGGGCTGATCGACACGCTCGGCGTCTCGGGCGCATCCACCAGCGCGGCGAGTTCGGAAACCGGCGTCTCGTACTGGTCCTGGCTAAAGGCGGGACCCGCAAGGAGCAGCGGGACGAGCACGACAAGGGCGATGCGGATGGCTTTCATGGCACGATTCAGACTGACGTGGTTCAGCGGCGACCCGCAATGTAACGGTTGCGTCGCGCATCCCACAATTCTGCCGCAACGGACACGCTGAGCAGCGTCGGTTCGGACGCCGCTTGCATAATTACTATCCGCTTAGTACCATGCTACTAAACCAATAGTAATTGTACATGCGACGACAGCGAATTTCAACGCTCGGCGAGACCGAGATGGAGGTTCTGCAGCACGTATGGGACCTGGGCGATGCCTCGGTTGCCGACGTGCAGCAGCGGATTCTCCGGCAGCGGAAAGTGGCCTATACAACGGTCATGACCGTGATGAAGAACCTGGCCGACAAGGGCTACCTGACGTTCCGCAAGGAAGGCAACTCGTACATCTACGCGGCGGCGCGCCCGCCTGAGGAGGTGCGCCACAGCTTGCTCAGCGGAATGATCAAGAAGGTGTTCCGCGGCTCGCCGGAAGCGCTCGTGCAGACGTTAGTGAAGCACGAGCACCTCACTGACGAGCAGCAGCGAGAGATTCGACGCATTATCGAGTCGATGGAGG
>CAZKDQ010000033.1:18407-23009 GCA_964551345.1 uncultured Rhodothermales bacterium | reverse complement strand
GGTCATTTTAGCGGTAGCGTCTCCCGGTAAGCTCTTCCACCTCCTGCTTCGAGATCACGCGCCACGTCGGCGTTGAGAGAGCTCCCGTCTTCGTCCGCCGAAACGTTGCGCGAAGAAAGATGTGCTTGCCTCCGCTCCCTCCGGGAAAGCTGAAGCTTCCCCAATGAAAGACCCACGTCGCGGACTCCGGCTCAATCCCATATTGCCGCCCAACGAGTTCGACGAGGTGCCGCGCATCTGCGACCGTGCTCGGCCCCTGGTTGTCCGCGATTTCCCGCAGCACGATCGTGTGCGGACGATCGCCGCGCCCTGCATCCTCAAATAAAAACAGGTGCAGCGTCCCCTCCCGAGCATACGATCTCCAGGAGAAGGTGGTATCCACCTGCGCGTGCACCGGTGGATGAAGCAGGAGCCCGAACAGAATCAGGCAAGTGATCGAAGGAAGACGCATTTCGCAGCAGGGCTTTTACCGATAAACCCCTGCACCGCTTATCCGCAACCTCATTTGCGGGAGAAGTTGAACTCATGGCCCCGGAACGGGTGCGTCAGCGCGGTCGACGAAATTTTTCATGATCTGGCGGCTCACTTTATCGGCATGGGAGGCACAGGTTTATTATGATCTGCCGTCGAAGCTCCTTTGCACAATCCCGGTAGTACGATGGTCCTCTCCAGCAATACAGTCGCGGTTCGGTATGCCGCGATTCTCCTCCTATGCGTCGGCCTGATCGGCTCCGCCGACGTCATGGCGCAATCTCTGGAAGTCGATGACGATGCCGTGCTGCTCGTCGAAGGCGGCGACTGGATGCAGCCGCGTTGGTCGCCGGATGGGTCGCAGCTCGCAATCACCGCTCCCAGGTACGAGGGCATCTGGCTTGTCGACGTTCAGTCCGGCGATGTCGAAATGCTCACGGACGAATCCGGCGCCGGTTTTGGGTTTACCTGGTCGGAGACGGGCGATGCGATTGTGGCTCGCGTAAGCCGCACGCAAGGAAGGACGCGGTCCCACGCCGTCAAGCTCTTCGACCTGACGGCAGGCGAGACTCGCGCACTCACCGAATACCGTCCACACATGTCGACGCTTCCACAGTTCGTCGACGGTGAGACAAACGTGGCGCTCGTATCTCGCGACGGCGATGTAGAGCGAGTCGCTACGGGACGCGCATATGTCGCATCCAAGGCTGCCACGCCTGCCCTTGCGCGTGCTTCGGACGGCATCCGTGTCGTGCGGTCAGACAACCAGAGCGATCTGCTTCTCTCCTTCGAGGATCGCGACGTCCTCAATGTTACGCCTTCCCCCGACGGCTCCCAGGTTGCGTTTGAGGTCGTGGGTGGAAACCTGATGGTAATGGATGCCAACGGGCGCAACGTCCGTGACCTCGGCATTGGATATCGCCCAACCTGGTCTCCGGATGGCTCGTGGATCGCTTTCATGGTCACGGAAGACGACGGCTACCAGTTCACGGCTTCAGACATCCATGCCGTTCGAGTCGATGGAAGTGAGCGCGTCCAGCTGACGTCGACGCAGAGCCGCATCGAGATGAATCCCTCCTGGTCTCCTGACGGAAGCCGCATTGCTTTTGATGACGAGGCGACGGGCTCGATTTATCTGCTCCCGGTTCGCTATTGATCTCTCGCCGTCCAACTTCAAGACGTAACAGCATCAGTATGAAACGCACCGTTACAACAACCTTATTGAGCCTCCTTCTCGTGGCCTCCGTGCAGGCACAGGAAGTGACCGGGCTCTCCGACTGGAGCATCTTCATCGATCCGGGGCACGGCGGATCAAACCAGAACGTCGGTGTCTTCGGCTACTCGGAGGCATCGAAGGTTCTGGGGATCAGCCTGGAACTCCGGGAGATGCTCGAGAACGAAACGGATATCGGAGAAGTCCACCTGTCTCGCACGACGGACATCGACGTGGCTCTGTCGCAGCGTGCGGATTTGGCGAATGCGTCCGGCGCCGACTTCTTCCATTCCATCCACAGTAATGCTGCGGCGCCGAGTGCGAACCACGTCTTCGTTCTCTGGCCGCAGCACCGCGACGGCAGCGAGGTCGAGCCCACGGGCGGTCGCCGGATGGCGGAGATCATGGGCCCTCTACTCGGTCAGGCGATGCGCATCTCCTGGGTGGGCACCAGCGGCGCCTACGGCGAGTGTGACTTCTACGGAGCAAGCACCTGCCGCGGTGAGACGGCAACGGGCAAAGGCGGCTCGCGAAATTACGTGCAGAGCTTCACCAACATGGCATCTGTGTTGAGTGAGGCGGGCTTCCACACGAACCCGACGCAGAACCAGCGCAACATGAACGCCGAGTGGAAGCGGCTCGAGGCACGCGCCATCTACTGGTCGTACCTCGACTACCACGAGATCGATCGCCCGGAGAAGCGTATCGTGACCGGTATTATCCGCGATCACGACACCGGACTTCCGATCAACGGAGCTGTCGTTGAGACGGACGACCGGGAGTACACGACAGACACCTACGAGTCGCTCTTCCACAATTACTCGAACGATCCTGATGAGCTGCGCAACGGCTTCTACTACTTCGAGGACGTGCCGGCGCAGCTAACTCTGACGGTCTCGGCCGATAACTACCACGTGCTGGAGGAGGACGTCGAGACGGTAGACGATTTCCTGACGTTCGCGGACCTTACGCTCGTGACGTCTCTGCCTCCGCAGGTCGCAACGTCCTCGCCCGCAGAGCAGCCGGAGCGTTTCCGCGTCATCGACCCGATCGTCATCGACTTCTCCCGGCGGATGGATCGCGAGACCACTGAGGCTGCGATTTCCATCACGCCTGAGATGGAAACTCAGTACCGCTGGTCGAATAACGACATGCGTCTCACGATCACGCCGGCGGAGCATCTCGATTCGGAAACGACCTACACGCTGCTCATTGCCGACACTGCGGAAGGCGAATTCGGCGATTTGCTTGATGGCGACGCTGACGGCGAAGCGGGTGGAAATTATGAGGTCGAGTTCACCACCGGACCGGAAGACGTCGAGCCGCCGCGGCTCGTAGCAGGCTTCCCGTCACCGCGCGGGCGCGACGTGCCGCTCCACCCGGTTCTCTCATTCACGCTCGATGAGCGGGTTGATCACGAAACCGTAGATGGTAAGCTCGTCCTAACGCTTCAGGACAGCGACGACGCAATTGCCGGAACGTATTCTGTTGAGGATGTGGGCGAGCAGTCGGTCCTGCATTTCTACCCGGATGCGGAGCTTCAGCCGGAGACGTCATACGTGTTGCAGATTGGCGCCGGTATCACGGACATCTTCGGCAACGCGATGCCGAACGACTTCAACGTTCTCTTCACGACGGGCAATGCACAGTTCGATATCACCGTGGTTGACAACTTCGAGAGCAACGTCACCACGAACTGGTGGGATCTGGCGCAAAGCGGCTCTACGACGGGGACGATTACCGAAGAGACCGCACGGTTCGTCGAGACGGATGTTGTAAATCGGACAACCGGGAGCACTCAGTCGTTTGGAATCCAGTATGCCTGGGATGTAGAGAGCCCGGCACCGCTAATTCGTGCGCACCTCGGTGGCGGTGCTCCTCGTACCCCTCGAGTCTCCGACGGTGAACTCGTGCGCGCGTACATCTTCGGTGACGGCAGCAATAACGAGTTTCGCTTCTCGGTTCGCGATGGGCGTTCAGGAACGGGTCCGGTTGGTGCGAGCCCCTGGATTTCGATCGACTGGTTTGGCTGGCGGCTGGTCACATGGGATCTGGGCGAGAACCCGCCGGTGCTGTGGGCAGGTGATGGCCAGCTTGGGCCTACGTACTTCATGGAGAGCCTCCAGATGAGGTACGTTGCAGGAGCCGCGCAGTCGGGAACGATCTACATAGACGACCTGCATTACGCTACGCAGACGAGTGTCTCAGCGCCGATTGCGGGCGTCCCGGACAAGTTCGGCCTCGAGCAGAACTACCCGAACCCGTTTAATCCGTCCACGACGATTCCCTTCACGATGGCAACACCCGGCCCCGTGACGATTCGGATCTACAACGTGCTCGGTGCAGAGGTGGGGATGCTTGTGGATGACAGCAACATCTCAGCCGGACGCCACGAGGTCTCGTGGGATGCATCCTCGATGCCCAGTGGTGTCTACTTCGTGCACATGGAAGCGGGCGAGCAGACGTTCAGCCAGAAGCTTGTGCTGCTGAAGTAAACTCCGCACGTAGCGGCTAGAAATCACGAGGCCCTCTGGACGACCATGTCTGGAGGGCTTCGTTCATTTGTGCAAGGCGGGAGGAAAGGGGGAAGTATCAAAGTGCGGCTGGATACGGAACTGGAGGCGTGTTTCGGAGCATTCAGACTGGGGCGTGATAGCACACGCTGTACTTCTGACCTACAAATGCCTCTCGCGCACATAATCACATCGCGGCTACCTACGAAACTGCCACGCCTCGAGGACATTCACTGCAACTGAAACACCAATTAGACAGCGGTACAACATCATCGAAGAACTCACCTCGAAACAACGAGCCGAATTGCGTGCTCGAGCTCATGAACTGAAGCCCGTCCAGCACATCGGCAAAGATGGCGTGACGGAGGCTGTGCTTCGCTCCATCGATGAGGCCTTCAATACCCG
>CAZKDQ010000033.1:14631-18307 GCA_964551345.1 uncultured Rhodothermales bacterium | reverse complement strand
CTGCATTCTGCCGGCTGAATCGCATCACACCTTGATAAACACCCGCTTCCGGTACATCCACCAGAGGATGAAGTACCAGAGGATGATCCAGGTGACGGCGTAGGCCAGCGAGGCGTTGATCTCCGTTGCCCAGCTCAGGAATACGTTCTCGAAGATCAAGCGCTGCAGTGAGATCGAGCCGTCTGCCGTCGGAATCTGGATGATGCCGAGCGAGCGTGCGACGATCCCGCTCAGGAAGAACACCGTGATTGCGTTCATACCGTAGACGACGAACGGTTGCGTCCATCCCTTCCTTCCCCTTACGTCGATCACGAGGTAGCACAGCGCGAGCGTGCTCATCGCGAGGCCACCGGTGAAGACGGCATAAGAGCTCGTCCAGATGGGCTTGTTGATGGGGAAGAACCAATCCCACACGTAACCGACCGCGATCAGGACGGCGCCCCAGGCGAAAAGCTGCACAGCGCGTTCCAGCGGCTCGCGGTCGCTCAGGATGATCCGCCCCGCCCAGACGCCGATCAACGCCGAGGCGATCGCCGGAATCGTCGAGAGGATTCCTTCGGGATCATAATCCCCACCTGTTCCGGCCCAGACGTGGCTGCCGAGGATCATTCGGTCGATGTAGGCAGCGAGGTTGGCTTCCGGTGAATCGATCATGCCCGCGCCGTAGCCGGGCACGGGGATAAGCATCATCGCGGCCCAGTATCCGATCAGAAAGATTCCCATCCAGATGTACTGCCATTTCGGCCGTGCGTAGAGGAAGATCAGCGACGCCACGAAGTAGCAGATGGCGATCCGTTGCAGCACGCCCATTATCCGCAAGTCGGCAAGCTGCGGACGAAGGCCGAACTCGGGAATAACCGTAAAGACGGGATAGGCCGCCATCAACAAACCAATCCCGAACAGAATGGCGGCGCGGCTCCCGGTCTTGCGCAACAGTATCCCCCGTTCAACTCCTCTGGCAAGCCGCTTCTCGAAAGCAAGCACGACGGCCACGCCGACGATAAACAGGAAGAACGGGAATATGAGATCGGTGATCGTCCATCCATGCCAGGCGGCGTGGCGCAGTGGCGGATAGATCGCCGACCAGGTCCCCGGATTGTTCACGAGGATCATGGCGATGATCGTCGCCCCGCGAAAGACATCGAGCGAGATGAGCCGCTCTCCCTTGCTGACGGGGGCGGGAGCGATGGACTTGCCCTGCCGCTCGGATGCGGCTACATCGACAGCCATACGGACCTCCTGATCAGGTATTCGAAGTCGATTGAAACTCCTCGTCGGTGTAGAGGATGGGCTCGTCGCGCCGGTCGATATCCCACCACAGATAAGCGCCCGCGGCCACGGCAATCATCAGGATGAGCAGGCCGGGCACGGTATCTCCCAGAATCAGATTCCCAAACCCGAAGAGCGTTGAATAGATCAACGTAACACCGACGAGCCACTGAATCGCCAGAACGCCCAGCCCGCTGTCGGGCTGTACATCCGGATTGCGCGCCACTACGGGCTTCCAACCGGGGCCACCGGGACGAACCCGCCGGAAATATTTATCGAGCGTCTTGCTGTCGGTCGGCTCGGTGAGGAAGGTAACGGTGAGCCACACGACGGTAGTGATACCGACTACGTAGAACAGGTTCACCGGGAAGACCTCCTGCATCCCCGGAACCGGCACACCGAGGAGCGTGAGAAAGACCATCAAAATTGGGGCAAGCGTGGCAGCGAGCTCGCTCCATGCGTTCACGCGCCACCAGTACCAGCGAAGGATAAGCACGAGCCCGAGCCCCGCCGAAGCCGTGAGCACCAGCTCCCATGCCTGTGCAATCGTCTGGAGCTGCGTCGTGACGAAGAACGCGAGGATCGCAAGCAAAAACGTACAGATGCGAGAGACGAACACATAATGCTTTTCGTCGCCGTCCGTTTTGATGAACCGGCGCCAGAAGTCGTTGATGAGGTACGATGTGCCCCAGTTCAGGTGGGTCGCAAACGTGCTTGTGAAGGCCGCCAGGAACGAGGCAAACAGAAGCCCCAGCAGGCCGGCCGGAAGAACGTCTCTCATCACGAGAACGAATCCTTCCCGTTTGTCTGTGAGATCGGGATAGAGCACGAGTGAGACGAGCGCCACAATGATCCAGGGCCACGGACGCAGGCAGTAATGCGCGATCGTGAACCACAGCGTGGCGAAGAGCGAATGCTTCTCATCCTTCGCACTCATCATCCGCTGCGCCACATAGCCGCCGCCGCCCGGCTCGGACCCCGGGTACCAGCTCGCCCACCACTGGACGCCGATATACGCGACGAATGATGCCACACTGAGAGACAACACCGCCGCTCCCTGCACTGCTTCGCCCACGGTCGGTAAAAACCGGAAGGTCTCTTCGGGAAGTTGTGCACGAAGGCCTGCCACACCGCCGACTTCCGGCAGATCCAGCGCAAAGATCGCCAGGATGATCGTTCCGCCCATCGCGATGATGAACTGGAAGGCGTCCGTCACGGCCACGCCCCAGAGGCCGGAGATCAGCGAATAGACCGCGACGAACAGAATGAGCAGGCCGGCGATTGCCATGGGAGCACCGATATTGATGCCCAGCAGCGTAAACTCGGTTCGTCCGAACAGGGCTACTCCCGGAAACAGCACGTCGAGGATCGTAACCATCGCCAGCGTTACCCAGCCCAGGATGATGCAGTTCATCAAGAGGCCGAAGTAGATGGCTTTCACGCCGCGAAGCCATGCAGCCGCCTTGCCGCTGTAGCGAAACTCCACGAACTCCACGTCTGTCAGCACGCCGCTTCGACGCCACAGCTTAGCGAAGAAGAACACGGTGAGCATGCCGCCGAAGACGAAGTTCCACCAGAGCCAGTTGCCGGCGATTCCGTCGCGGGCGACGAACTCGGTAACGGCCAGCGGCGTGTCTGCAGCGAACGTCGTCGCTACCATGCTCGTGCCCGCGATCCACCAGGGCATGTTGCGCCCGGAGAGAAAGAACTCCGATGTGTTCTTGCTCGCGCGCCGGTAGAAATACGCGGCAACACCCAGAACCAGGACGAAATAGGCGGCGACGAGCAGCCAGTCGAGCGGAGCGAGGTACATACTTAATGCGTGTGACGAGGTGGAGGAGAGTCGATGCTCGAGGCACCCGGTGCTATTGCCCGGGCAGGTTCGGTCTCAGCTTATCCAGAAGCAAGAGTTCCGGCGGACCTTCCACAGATCTATAGACGATGTCGGCAAGCTCGGCCCTGACCGGCACGTGCAGATTGTTCTCGCGCGTCGGATGCACTCGGTTTGTGAGCAGGATGACAAACAAGCGCTGATCGGGATCGAACCAGATGGATGTTCCCGTAAAGCCCGTGTGCCCGAAACTGCGCGGCCCGAAGAGCCGGCCGGCGGATGAATATCCCTGCGTGCTGCGCGTGTCCCAACCGAGCGCGCGTGTGCTGCCGTCGGGATCGACGCGAGTGGTGAACAGGCGAATCGTCTCCGGCTTCAAGAATTGCCGGCCACCGATCCGCCCTTCATTCACCATCATATACCCGAACCTCGCCAGATCGGCCGCCGTCGAAAACAAGCCAGCATGGCCCGCCGTGCCACCGAGGATCCACGCAGCTTCGTCGTGAACTTCCCCCTGCAACAGGCGCCGGCGAAATGTCCGGTCGATCTCGGTGGGAACGACCGTCGAATCCGTCT
>CAZKDQ010000033.1:2922-14531 GCA_964551345.1 uncultured Rhodothermales bacterium | reverse complement strand
GTTGCGATGACCTTTGTCAGTGACGCCAGGTCGAACTGCGTCTGCGCCGTCACCTCCGTTTCGCGGTCGTAGGTGTGATGACCATATCCGTCGAGGTGCGTGATGACGCCGGCGCGCCCGACGGCTACCGCAGCACCAGGGAAAGCTCGCTTGCCGATGGATGCGCGCATCAGCGAATCGACTGATGCGAGCGTTCGCCCGTTCATCCCTACCTCTTCCGGCAAACCTCGCCGCGGCGTGATCTGCGGGAGGGAGATGCCGTCTCTATAGGCGTATGTGTTGGGGATGGTGATGGGCAGGCGCCCTCCGATCGGCACGCGCCCGAACAGAGCCTGCGCCGCGGCGGATTGGGAAACCTCAGAGCGGTCGAAGGTGGTGAGATACGCGGCCGGCGTCGGGATGTCCATCGTCGCGTAAGGATTCCCGAGGCCGATCAGGACGACCGGCACTTCCGTCTCGATCAGCCGCTCGACGACGCGTCTGTGGTTCTCCTTGAGGCCCGGGTGACCATCTCGCATCCTCACATGCGTCACTGCCGGAACGATGATCATGTCTGCATTCGCGGCTTCGGCGACGACGGCCTCGGCATCCGCTTGATCCGACCGTGCATCAATGCGTCGCGTGGAAATCGATGTTGAACGAGAAAGGATCTGCACGACCTCCTCCTCGAACCTGCGGCCGACAGACGTATCGTCGCCGTCCGTCAGAGTCACGATCATCACATCATCCGCATCCTCGGACAACGGAAGGGTGCCGTTCTGATTGCGCAGGAGCGTAACGCCCGCGCCTGTGATCGCCATTGCCGCCGCGCGATGCGCATCCGTAGCAACGACTTCCGGAATGCGCGCGAGCTCCACGAATCGATCATCGTGCAAGCCAACAAGCTCCTTAGCGCGCAGGATACGCTCGACGCTCTCGTCGATCCTTGCTTCCGAAAGCCGACCGCTTTCTACCGCATCCATAAGTGCTTCCCGCGCGGCGTAGACGTCTTGCGGCATCAACAGCATGTCTGCGCCTGCTTCGATTGCCCGCACTGCGATATCACCAGGCGAAAAATGATTCGTGACGCCCTTCATATTGAGCGCATCCGTCACGACGAGCTCATTGAAGCCCATCCGGTTCCGAAGAAGCTCCGTCGTGATCCGTTCAGAAAGCGATGCCGGAACCGGCGAATTGGATTCGATCATCGGAAACGCCAGGTGCCCGGTCATGACGCTCGCGACGCCTGCATCGATTGCCGATCGAAACGGGACGAGCTCGAGGGAATCCAGACGAGCGAGATCGAAGGGTAGAACCGGCAGCCCTGCGTGAGAGTCGACGTTGGTGTCGCCGTGGCCGGGGAAGTGCTTGACCGTAGCGAGTGCCCCTGCATCCTGCACGCCCTTGACATACGCCGACGTCATCCGAGCTACATCGACGGCACGCTCACCGAAGGCGCGCGTGTTGATGACGGGGTTGACAGGGTTGTTGTTGACATCCGCGACGGGCGCGAACACCTGATGCACTCCCAGAGCCCGAGCCTCCTTTCCGGTTATATATCCTTCCAGATAAGCGAGCTGCGAATTCCCACTCGCGCCGATGGCCATCGCCCGCGGGAAAATGGTTGAGCGATCGACGCGCATGGCAACGCCCCACTCCGCATCCTGCGAAATCAGCAGTGGAAGGCGCGCGCGCTCCTGCAGATCATTCGCAAGCGCCGCCTGCTCCATCGGATCTCCTTCGAAAAAGATCAAGCCGCCGATCCCCACATCCTCAACAAGATTACCGATGTGGCGGTAACTCGCATCATCGACGCTCTTGTAGTATCCCCCGACCGGCGCAGAGAAAAGCTGCCCGATCTTCTGCTCGAGCGTGAGGCTCTGGAGCTGCGTCTCCGCCCAGGTGTGTGTAGCCTGCTCGGCAGTTGTGGTAACCTGCTGGGCACGTCCGGCGGGAAGACTGCCCGCGCCAACTAAGAGAGCGATGAGCCCCGCGATGAGATGCTTCATGGAAGAGATGCGGATCGTGCTATGCCGGCGTCAGGCGAGAGTTTTTTGCGATGCGGGTGAATATACGCGATGCGAGGAAGGACGGGGGATCGGTTCCCATCTCCGGCAACCTCGGTGATGGATAACGGCGTGTGCAGCTAATAACGGCGTGCGCTCGTGTAGGGAAATCCCTTTCAGATATGCCGGGTGAACCCTGAAATCTCCCTCCGTATCAAGAGGTAAAGTACCAGGACTCACTAATTTGCGCATAATTGCATCCGTTCGCCTTATCTTCAACCGAGCCGCGTGACGCACGTCTTGCCCCGCAAACTGTCGCGCCGTTAATTTGCGCCTGCAAAGCCCTTCCAGTTGTCCCTCTTCATCCTCCGCAGGACCTCAATGCGTTATTCTATCGCGCTGCTCGTGCTTGGCGCGTCCCTGGCAGCATGCAGTTCGGCAGACGATTACGAAGTCGAGTACGTCGCTGACGGACGGGCACAGCAAGTCGAGGTTGCCTTCTTCGCGCCGAGGGGCCACTCTCTGGAATCCGACACCACCTTCGTCGCCGGAGACTCCCTCTACACGAGCGGTGACACCACGTTCGTGCTCAACCCTCCGCTGCCGTGGAAGCTCTTATTTGATGCAGAGGGTGGGGAGAACCTGTACCTGCGTGTCAAGAACCTTACCGGCAGTGGCCATGTGAGCTCGATCATCCATGTTGATGGGGACTTTCGCTCCTCCGATGGATCGGCTGAACCCTTCGGGGTTGCCGAGGTGGCCGATCAACTCTGAGCGAGATCTCGTAAAGTAGCTTCCCTTTGTTGTGATGAGAAAACTGATTCTGGTTCTCGCATTAGTCGTCGCGTCAGCGGGTATGGCCGACGCCGCATTTGCTCAGGCGGGCAAAATTTCGGGTCGCGTTGTGGATCCGTCGGGCGACCCGCTTCCGGGCGTTAACGTCGTGATTATCGAACGCTGGGTTTCGGGCAATGCCGTGTCGACGTCGGAGCCTCAGGGCTCAGCGACGGGCGCCGACGGATATTACACGATTCTGAACGTCTCGCCGGGCACGTATAACCTCCGGGCGAGCTTCATCGGATACACGCCGGTGGTTCAGACGGAGATCGTCGTTCAGACGGGCCTTACGAGCACGGTCGACTTCGTGCTTGCTGAAGAAGTTTATGAAGGCGAAGAGGTCGAGATCGTCGCGCAGCGAGACGTTGTGCGGCCGGACATCGCAGGCACCGTCGAATACATCTCGCCGGAGCGGATGACGCAGGCGCCGACAACGCGCGTCGATGAGTTCGTCGGTAAGATCAAAGGCGTCGAACTCGTGAGCACCGCCGAAGGCAATGGTCTGCAGATCCGTGGTGGCAGCATCCGTGAGACCGATGTTCGGATGGACGGCATGTCGATGCGCGACCCGCGGTCCGGCCAGTCCAACCTGAGCTTTAACTCATCCGTTATCGAGGAGATACAGGTCAAGACCGGCGGCTTCGAAGCCCGCTATGGTGGCCTGCAGTCCGGCCTTGTGAACGTGGTTACGAAAGAGGGTTCTCGCGACCGCTTCACGGCATCGTTCCGCGCGGACTATGCGCCGGCAGGGCAGAAGCGTTACTTCGGGACGGGTGCCTGGGAGCCGGGATCTCCGCTTTATGAGACGTTCGCGGGCGAGTATGCAATGACCGGTGTGCCGGACAGCATGTTCATCCGCGAGGGGAATCCAAACGGTTGGATTCCTGATGAAAGCCCGTTCCGCAACTTCCTCGGCTGGCAGCGTGAGGGACTTCGTTCGCCGATAATCGGTGGTCTTACGGGCGAGGAAAAACGCGCTTACTGGCTGGCGACGCATCCGGCTTTCGAGGTCGCGACGCGTCCGGACTATTTCATGGAGACGGCCATAACCGGTCCGTTCATCCTTCCGAAGACGACGTTCCTCTTCGGCCTCAAGTATGAGGATACGCAGTTCGCCTTCCCGCTCGGGCCGCGCGACAACTATGAGGATTGGAACGCGCAGTTCAAGCTCACGACGCGGTTCGCGCCCGGTACGAAGCTGTCGGCGAACTTCATGACGTCCAACATCTCGACCATCAACACAGGACAGACCAGTTCGTATGGTGGCGCGGTGCTCGGCCAGACCGACCGCTTCAACTTCCTGACGAACACGAGGTCGTCCGTTACGCAGCAGGCCAGCCTCATCGGTAGTTCCTGGGGCTATCAGAACATGTACAACGTTGGTCGCACTCAGTACTACGACGAGCGGACGTTGATGGGCGGCCTGACGTTTACGCATGCGATTTCGCCTACCGCCTACTTTAACCTCGAGGCGCAGGCCACCTACCGCGACAATACCATCAGTCCCTTCATGTTCGATACAGAGGGCGAAGATGCGTATTTCCGGATCGGAACGAAGGAGTTCTTGAACATGCCGCGCCTCGGCTATCCGAACGGCAACGTGACGCCGGTTGACGACTACTTCGGCACGTTCCGCCTGGTTGGCGGCGCCAACGCCTCCGACTCGTCCTACACCTGGCAGTTCGGGCTGCGCGGCGACATCACCAAGCAGTTGGGCCGTCATCATCAGCTCGAGGCCGGTTTCGAGTTCGGTTACGACCGGATGTTCGTCTACTCGGGGATCAACCGCTCGACGACGTTCGCCTACGAGCCGGGCTTCTTCCAGTACTACACGGCCACGCCGATCGATGCCGCGCTGTTCTTCCAGGACAAGCTCGAGTACGAAGGCATGGTGGCGACGATCGGTGTTCGCGCAGATTACTTCAACCCGATGCGCCATGGCTACGACGTGAGCCTGCCGCTCGACGACGCCTTCCGCGACATGTATGGCTCTGTCTACCACAGTCTCCCTGGTGCGCAGAACTCGTACGAGCGCTGGATCGAATGGCGAGAGTTGCTCGCCGAGCCGCCTGGCTGGCCGAAGGTTAATGTACCCGGTAAGCTGCGCATCTCGCCACGCATTGGGACCTCCTTCCCGATCACGACTAGCAGCAAGCTGTACTTCAACTACGGCATCATGTATCAGCGGCCGAACGCCGGCATCGTCTACAACCAGGTCATCCAGACCGGCCGTGTCATCGTGCCGGCGCCGCATCTCGACCCCGAGAAGACGACGGCGTTCGAGTTCGGATATGAGCAGAGTCTGTTCAACAACTACGTGCTCAACGGCACCTTCTACTACAAGGACGTCCAGAATAAGCCGCTGTCGGTGAAGTACTACAGCTACTTCGAAGACAACATCGTCGACACGTACTTCAACGAGGCTTATGCTGACATTCGCGGCGTCGAATTGCGCGTCGAGAAGAACGTAGGGCGCTTCTTCACCTTCTGGGGCAACTACGACTACCAGGTCTACTCCTCAGGTTCGACCGGCATCCCCGACATCTACGAGGATCCGATTAAAGCACGTGAGGAGGAGCGCACGCCGGATATGTTCCGTGCCCAGGCACGTCCGCGTGCTTACTTCAGCGCCAATATCCACACGCCCAATAATTTTGGGCCGGAGATCCTGGGTAACTACCCGATCGGCGGCATCTACATCAACCCGCTCTACGAGTGGCGCGAAGGCGGCTACATGCTTTGGAACCCGAACGAAGCCAACCCGGACCTCCAGCAGCGAGTTGACATCGTCGACTATCAGAACGTCGACCTGCGCGTCTCGAAGACGTTCAACGTGCCGCAGGGCAATCTCGAGCTGCTGTTGACGATCCAGAACGTGCTCAACACGAAGCGGCTGGCTACCGGTAACATGACGCAGGCGCAGCTGGGCGCCTATCGCAATTCGCTGAAGCTGCCCCACAAAGGTGGCGAGGATCAAGGCAATGACAAGTGGGGCGAATGGGACAAAGAACACATCGATGTCGGCTGGTATACCGCGCCGCTTTTCCTAAACCCGCGTCGCTTCATCCTCGGTGTGCGCATGCAATTCTGAGGTCTCGCATCGCCACTTGTCGATAGGCGGTGGCGATGCCGGCTTCCTCATCTATTTCGTCAGGTGATGTAAACGTGACGGTTCGAATGAAAACCTTCTCCCTCCTCTTCAAGACCGTTCTTGCGCTCGTCGCGGTTATGATGTGCCTGCCTGCGCCATCGCAGGGGCAGGTCATCGACTCGCTGGCGTCGCGGCCGCTCAACATCGACGTCAACAAGATCCACTGGACCCTCAGCCCGGGTCTTGGTGATGGCGGCATGTCCAGCCAGTTCTCGTGGAACACGGTGCTGCGTCACGAGCAGACCGAGCCGTTCTACTATCCGGCGGACCGCTACCAGAGCAACATGCTCTTCCAGCTCCACAACATCCTCAACTATTCGGATGAGGGCTATATCGACGCGGACGGTAATCGACGCGAGCGCGTGTGGTACATCACCGGTGGTGATACGGACTGGTCGCGCGAGCGCCGGCGCTATCGGCCGCCCAACATTATCGTCGACGGCATCCAGCTGAACCCGCCCTACCAGTGGGAGGTGGATCCGGACATGACGGCGGATTATCACGCCACGTTCGAAGATGTATATCGCAACCCGGATACGGGCTACGGCGGCATCCGCAGTCGGATCGATCTCTACGCTTTTTCCAATCCGAATCACGAGGACTATGTGATCTGGAAGGAAACGCGGAAGTTCACCGGCGAGACCGCTCTGCCGCGAGAGATCGACGCCGCACCGGAGCGCGATCGGTACCTCCCGGATCAGACGATCCGCCTGTGGTGGGCCTATAACATGGGCTTCGGCCCGACTAAGGGCGGCGAACGTCAGTCGTGGGGCTACTTCCTGTATGAGGGTGAGGACGACAAAGAGCACTTCTTCCGTGCGCCGTCGCAGCTTGTGACGGATCGCGATCGCGATGAACTCGTCGTCGCGTACTTCTGGGATGATGCAAGCTCGCAGCAGCGGCCGTATGAGATTCGCGATCCCCAGACGGGCGAAGAAATCCGTGTGAGTGATGATGATGCAGGCGACCCGAACCGTGTCAACGGCGGCCTCGTTGCCACCGCGATCCCCGGCTTTACCGTGCTTTATGCCGACAAATCGGCGCAGGAGCATGTTGATGATCCGGCACAGCCCATGGCTGCCCCGCGTGGCAACATCAACCAGAACTTCTTCGGCCAGCAGGGCAACTTCGCCATGCGGGACCATTATGCCGGGCTCACCAATCCCTGGCCCGGCCCACCGTCGCGCATCGAGAAAGGCTCTATGCGCGCACTGACGGTCGGCCCGTACGATCTGACGATGGAGCGCGACGAACAGGACAACCTGGTACGTGCGGATTCCTTCACCGTCGTTTATGCGATCGGCGTTGGAGACGTAGGGCCGGAATGGGCCGATAGTCTCGGGCGCGCCTGGTTCCGAGGCGACATCACGGATCAGGAGAAGCGCGTATTCATCGAGATGGGGCGCGACACGCTCGCTCGCAACCTCGACCGCGCTTACTGGGCCTTCGCCAACAACCTTCAGGTACCGGCGCCGCTGCCCCCGCCGGATATCGATGTGGAATCCGGTCCGGACTCCAACCTCGTCAGATGGTCGTATCCGGAAGAGCGTTACTGGCTCGATCCGCACACCGGTGTAAATGATTTCTACGCCTGGCGCGTCTATCGCAAGACGGGCGGCTACTGGGTGATGGATCTTGATGACAACTTTCAGGGGCAGGACTGGGAGCTGGTTTTCGAAACGACCAATCCTAACGTCCAGGAGTGGTACGATAACCGGGCCGAGCGCGGAATCTCGTATTACTACGCGGTGACCGCCGTCGACGACGGCACGCAGAACACGTTCGGCCTCAATCCGGGCCAGAGACTCGAGAGCTCGCGCTACGCCAACAGCACGAAGCTGCCCGCCATCTCCTTCAAGGGCGGGATGGAGGTGTCGGACCAGGTTCGCGTCGTACCCAATCCGTGGTCAACCGCTGCCGGGGCGCTCCACTTCTCGGAGCCGAACCAGATCCTGTTCGCCAACCTGCCCTTCGAAGCGACCCTATCGGTCTATACAGAAACGGGTGACCTGATTATGCGCATGGATCATTACGGCACTGCGGATGAACTGTGGGACCAGCGCACCGATGCCAACCAGTGGATCGCCAGCGGCATCTACATCCTCGCGGTGCACAACGCCCGCGACTCGCAGGGCAACAGCCTCCCGGACCAGTTCACGAAATTCGTTATTGTCAGATGAGTGCGCCCTGCGGCGTATACTGACGTGAGGTTACTATGAGACGAGCTACTTTAGTCGCGGCGATTTTCCTGAGCACGCTGGCCATGACGGAGGGCGACGCGCAGGCGCAGGTGGAGAAAAAGGGTCAGGCTGGGTTCAGATTCCTCGAGAACCCCGTTTCTGCGGAAGCCGTCGGTCGCGGCGGCGTCGGCACCACGATGCTGCATAATTCTTCCGCGCTCTTCTGGAACCCGGCTGGAATCGCATGGATCGACGACCGCCTCGACGTAGGTATCCACTACACCTCCGGAATTGCTGAGATCAACCAGATGTCGGCAGCGATCGCCTATCCGGTTCGGGGCATCGGCGTCTTCGGCGTCAGCGTTACGAATATGGATTATGGCACGTTCTACCGGACGCGCCGCGCCGAGAACGACCAGGGGTTCGAGGATACCGGAACGTTTTCGCCATCAGCACTCGCCGTCGGTGTTGCCTATGCACGCGCTATGAGCGACCGATTCTCGTTCGGCGTTCAACTCAAGGTTGCACACCAGGACCTGGGCGATGCGTGGATCGCGCCGTTTATCGTCGATCAAGAGAATGCGTCTGAGGAGCCTCGGCTGAAGCCCTACGCGATGACGGTACCGGCAATTGATGTTGGTGCATCTTATGATTTCCAGACATACGGCCTTACGTTCGGGGCCGCCGTGCAAAACGTCAGCCAGGAAGTGCGCTACGAAAACGAGCAGTTCCCGCTGCCCTTCGGCGTGCGGTTCAGCATGACGGCGTCGCCGATGACCATGTTGGACTTCAACCAGGACATCCACGATTTCGTAATAGCAGTTGAGTCGGTTCGCGGCCGGGACTTCGGCACACGCGTGCAGACAGGCGCCGAATACAGGTTCATGGACGTGCTCGCCGTGCGCGGCGGCTACATGGGTGGATACAGCGAACGGGGAATGACGCTTGGTTTGGGCTTGCATCATTCCGGCTTCCGTTTCGATTATGCCTTCCAGGAGTTCGGCGTTTTCAAAGGCGTCCACATGATATCGCTGGGCTACTCGCTCGGACGATGAGTATATCGAGCATCAAACCACAACACAGAGGTATACTATGAGCAAACGACTACTACTGATGGCCATGGCGCTCTTGCTGCTGCCGATGGCCGCTTTTGCGCAGGTTGAATGGGAGGAAGTTGAGGCGCCTCTTGCGATGCAGCATGAAGGCCTGGTCCACTCCGGCCCGATCGTTCACGGCCTCGTCGTTGACGGAAACGGTCGCTTATGGATCGGCAACTACGGCACCGGCCCCGAAGGCTCGCGTGGCATCGTGGTTCTGAATGAGGACGGCACGCACGCCGACTTCTCCCCCATTGCCTCGGTTACCATCGACGGAACGGAATACCCGACCACCGGCGGTATCACCGGCATCAACCTCGATCATGAGGGGAACATCATCTTCACCACGCTTCGCTCGGAGATGATTCGCATCAACTCGGAGACGGGTGCAGGTATCGATCGGTGGGAAGGCCCCGGCGGCTCCCTGACGCGTCCGGCAGTGGACGAGTTTGGATTCGTATATGTGTCGATCGTAGCCGGCTCGAGCCCGATCTCCGTACTTCAGTTGCCTGGCTTCATCCAGCAGATGACGTTCGGTGACCCCGAAGTTGAGTACAACTGGTGGTCGCGCGCGCATGAAGTCTCGCCCAACGGCGAGCGTTTCATCTCCGCGCGCCTCGGTGGCGGACTTGTTGTCTACGAGAGCGAAGACCTGATGCAGTACACCCTGACCGATACGATCGGCGTGGGCGCGGAGTCGACGATCTTCGACGGCGACGCATCGAGCCTCTCCTGGGGACCTCACGGATGGCTCTACGTCACCGATGAGGGTGCCTTCGCCACGGACCCGGAAGTCTCCACGCGTTCGATCAAGGTCTTCGACTTGGAACAGCGTACGTACTTCACGATGCGTAGTGACTCGCTGGACATCAACCCGCGCGGCCTCGCCTTCTCCGAAGACGGTGAGACCATGTACGTCGGCAGCTTCGGCACCGGATACACACGTGAGTACTCGCTCGTCGATCCGTCGCAGGTGAGCAGCGAGCGTGAAACGCTTCCGACTGTCTTCGAGCTGGACCAGAACTATCCGAACCCGTTCAACCCGTCCACGACCATCAGCTTCAAAATGAAGGAGATGGCCAACGTGACGCTGAAGGTGTACAACGCCGCGGGTCAGGAAATCAAAACGCTCGTCAGCGCTACGCTGCCGGCCGGCAATCATCAAGCCATCTGGAATGGCCTGGATGCTTCGGGCGTCGCCGCGAGCAGTGGCGTATACTTCTACTCGCTTCAGGCGGGAGACCAGCGCACGACGAAGCCGATGGTCCTGATGAAGTAAGGATCGATGGGTTCCGTGTAGTTCATTAGTGAGAGAGGGGACTCCGGCTCGATCGTCGTGACCGGAGTCCCTTTTCTATCTCAGGACATTTCGATGCGATTGCAATTCCTCCTGGCCGTCCTGGCCGCCTTCCTCTTGCTCTCACCGGCGGCGCACGCGCAGACTGCACCCGTGCATGAAACCCGTGCCGTCTGGGTTACCACGGTCTGGCGGCTCGACTGGCCGCCGTTTGATGCGAATGTCTCGCCAACGCTGCTCCGGCAGGTCCAGCAGCAAGCGCTTGACCGCATCGTCGATCGTTCAGCTGAGCGAGGCTTCAACACCGTTTTCTTCCAGGTATTCTTCCATGGCACGGCGGCGTATCCGAGTGAGCGGGTGCCGTGGAGCAACTTTATTGCCGGCGCACCGGGCAAGGATCCGGGGTGGGATCCGCTGGCATACATCGTCGACAAGGCGCACGCCCGCGGCATGGAAGTACACGCGTGGTTCAATGTGTACCAGATGGGGAATCCGAACACGGAGATCAGCGAAAGCGCCGAGCCGCTCCATGTGCGTTTTGCTAATCCGGACTGGGTGACCGGCTATTACGTTGGGATGTCGGAGAACCCGCGCGATTTCTGGATCAACCCTGCGCACCCGGAAGCACGCGAGTGGCTGGTCGGTAACGTCGAGGAGATCATTGAGAACTACGACGTCGACGGCATCCACTTCGACTATATGCGCTATGAGGAGATGGGCTTTCGCATTGACCAGGAGAGCCGGGCGATGTGGCCGAATTCCGGAAACACCCTCGCCGAATGGCGCCGCGAAAACGTCAACATGTTTGTGCGCGATGCCTATGCAGCCGTTAAGTCGATAAAGCCGTGGGTGAAGGTGGGGTCCGCTCCGATTGGCATGCGCAGGTATTATCCTGGTGCGCCTCCAGGATACTGGGGTTGGGACTTCCTCTATCAGGACGCTGCACGCTGGATGCAGGAGGGCGTTCAAGACTACATCGCGCCGCAGCTCTATTTTGACATCGGGAATAACACCAGCGCGCACGACTTCGAGTACTACCTAGATGAGTGGCTGACGCATCGT
>CAZKDQ010000033.1:0-2822 GCA_964551345.1 uncultured Rhodothermales bacterium | reverse complement strand
TAACACCAGCGCGCACGACTTCGAGTACTACCTAGATGAGTGGCTGACGCATCGTCACGATCGCCACGTCTATACGGGCCTGGCGACCTACCGTCAGAACGATCCGAATGAAAGGATCTACGATTCTGGCGAGATCGCGCGTCAGATTGAAATGACGCGTGAGAAGGGAGCCGACGGCCAGGTTCACTTCCGCTATCGCCACACCGAGCAGGAGCCGTTTGGAGGCAACTATGATCGGTTGGCGATTCCTCCCGCGATGGCATTCCTCGATGCGGCACAGGCACCTGCTGCGCCAGGTGATGTCGACATCGTGCGCAACGGCTCCTCATTCGAACTGACGTGGAACGCCGGTGACATGGGCGAGACGGATCCGCTTCGGCGCTTCGCGATATTCCGGAACGTGGACGCTAATCCCGACACCACCGACAGCGGCCACCTCGTCGCGATTCTTGGTCCGGATGCCAGGAGTTACTCTGAGACACTGAGCATCGACGCGGAATCTCATCCGTACTATCGGGTCGTTGCACAGAGCCTGCTGGGGATCACGTCTTCGAGCGCGATCGTGACGACGGATCCATCACCGGTCAACGCCGGTCGTCCGGATGCACCGCTTTCCGTCGGCATTAACAGCGTATATCCGAATCCCGCGACGTCAACGGTGACCATCGGCTTCACCAGCGACGCCCCGACCAGCTACCGATTGATCGCGAGCGACGTCACCGGTCGGACGGCTGTCAACACGAAGGGCGAGGCCACGGCTGGTCGGAACGAGATCAGTATCGATGTCTCACAACTGGCCAGCGGCATCTACCTGCTGCAGATAGATCTTTCGGGACATATGCTTACCACAAAGCTGGTAGTCGCACACTGACACTCGCGCCACGCCGGGCGGCAGTAATGTCGCTCGGCGCCGGCGTCGCATTGAAGCTCTGAAGCATCAGAACATGAAGTCTATTCCGATGAAACGTTTCCCATTGCTGACAGCGCTGTTGATGGCGCTCATAGTCGCACCGTCGGCGCTGCACGCGCAGGAGCTGCCCGAGCGCGGCGACTACCGGATTGTCGTCATTAGTGACCTGAACGGCTCCTATGGTTCGACGGACTATAGCTCGGCCGTCGACAGCACCATAGCTCGCATTCCTCGGCTCTGGGCACCGGATCTCGTTCTTGCCGGTGGCGACATGGTCGCCGGTCAGAGCACGGCGCTGACAGACGAGAACGTCCAGGCGATGTGGGATGCTTTTGATGAGCACATCGGGCGGCCGCTGCGCGAAGCGAATCTTCCGTTCGGATTTACGATCGGCAACCACGACGGCTCGGCGCTCAGCGGCTATCAGCGCGACCGCGACTTCGCTTCGGCATACTGGAATGATGAAGAGCACACGCCGGCGCTCGACTTCGTGGATCGCGCCAACTTCCCGTTCTGGTACACCTTCAAGCACGAGGACCTCTTCTTCCTCGTTTGGGATGCCTCGTCTGCAACCGTCCAGGCGCAGGCCTGGGTGCGCCAGGCACTCGAATCGGAAGAGGCTCAGAACGCGAGGATGCGCTTCGTGATCGGGCACCTGCCGATCTATGGCGTAGCCGAGGGACGTAACTCGGCAGGCGAGGTCCTGAGCAATCCAGAATCGCTGCGGACGCTGCTCGAAGAGCACGATGTTCACACGTACATCAGCGGGCACCATCACGCCTACTACCCGGCACGGCGCGGTTCGCTCGAGCTGTTGCACGCGGGATCTGTCGTCAGCACGCGCCCGCTAATCGGCAGCACCATCAACTCGCCTATGACCGTAACGGTGCTCGACCTCGACATGGATGACGAGTCGATCCGCTACACGAC
Organism: uncultured Rhodothermales bacterium; assembly: GCA_964551345.1. GTDB lineage: Bacteria > Bacteroidota > Rhodothermia > Rhodothermales > CAZKDQ01 > CAZKDQ01. The sequence goes on along the minus strand of CAZKDQ010000033.1, from coordinate 982 downwards.
CTACGACGTTTCGTCGCTTGATCTAATCGAAGCATCGTCGCTGCCGCGCTCCATCAGCAGCGTCAACGGCTTCGTGCTCCGGCGCGATTTGACGGCCGGCGATTCCTACAAGACACACCTCTCGCCGCTCCATCTTTCATCAACCGTGATGAGTTCGGCGTTCGGCGTCGTCGAAGCCGCTGTTTCCGAGGACGGGGAAGAGATCCAGTTTACCGGAACGGTTGAGGATCTGGCTGGAGAGCCGACTCAAGCCGCGCTCTACGCCGGCGTTCACGGGCGAAATGGCGATCTCGTGATCGACCTGGAGATCAGCGGCGATGCAGATTCGGGCTGGACGCTCTCGGGCGCCATCGATCATGATGATGACGGTGCGGACCGGCTGCTTGCCGGTGGCTTCTTCGTCGTCGTCTCGACCGACGCTTTCCCTGCGGGTGAAGTGCGGGGGCAGCTTCTTTACGACGGCAACCGGTCACCGGCGCCGACGGTAGTCACCTCGCCGGCAGAGGATGACATGATCATTGTCGAGGATCGGCTTGGGCAGCGGCTCTACAAAGCCACATGGACGGCAACGAACGATCCTGACGGCGACATCATCCAGTACCGCTATGAACTCGCTTCTGATGCCGCGTTTGAAGATGTCTGGTTCAGCGAGTCAACCGGCACGTTCACGGAAGCGAGCGCGAGCCGCCGCGACCTTTACGCATTGCTGGCCGACAACGGAATCGAAGAAGGGACACCGGTCACGCTTTACCAGCGCGTGGTCGTCACGGACGGCAGCGAGGTCACAACGGGAGAGGCGACTACGATAAGGTTCAGCCGCGGCCAGCCGGTTTCGGCCGAAAAGCTCAGTGAAACCGTCGGGTTTCGCCTCGAATCAGCCTATCCGAACCCGGCTCGTGAAGCAGTGGCATTGAACGTGATGACGGGCCAGGGCGGTGCCGTCGGCGCCGAGTTGTTCAACATGCTCGGGCAGAAAGTCGCG